>DATBZP010000139.1:0-37720 GCA_036513135.1 Candidatus Dormiibacterota bacterium
CTCGGGCAACTCGCCAATCCGCTCCCCGACCGCGACCCGGTCGGCGGCGGCATTGCTCGTCATATGGCAGTTGAAGCGGATCCAGTCGATCGGGCTGACGTAGCCCTGCTGGTCGTACTCGTCGGTCTTCGCAAACTCAGACGCGACGAGGGAGAAGCGCAGGTCGATCAGATCTCTCTCCTGGCCCAGACGGACAAGCTCCCTGCCCAGCTCCGCGCCGGTTGATGGACGAACGTCTTGCGTCGCGAGCATGAACTAATAGTACAAACAGATGTTCGCTTTGTCAATACTCCAGCCTGTCAATTTCGTCTCCCTGCCCAGCCCCAACACCCTCTTCCCAGTCCCTTTTAACGCGCGGCGCCGTGCCTCCACGCCTCTCCCTCGCGCCCCCTTCCCGGTCCTTCCTGACACGCTGGAATACCAGGCGTTCCGGAAACCTCCCAGCCCCACCCCCAACACCCCTCTTGCCCGGACTTCTCTCCCACCACAGGGCACACCTACAAGGGGATGTTGCCGTGCCAGCGCGGGCTGCGCCGCCGCTCCTTGCGCAGCGCGATCCTCAGCGCCCGGATGAGCTCCCACCGGGTACGCCCGGGTTCGATGACATCGTCGATGTATCCCCGCTCCGCGGCAATGAAGGGGTTGGCGAAGCGTTCGGTGTACTCGTTGACGAGCTCCCGACGCCGGCCAACGGGGTCGTCGGCCGCCTCCAGCTCGCGGTGAAAGATGATGTTGACCGCGCCCTCCGGACCCATCACCGCGATCTCCGCGGTCGGCCAGCCGACGTTGAAGTCCGCGCGGATGTGCTTTGAGCACATGACGCAGTAAGCGCCGCCGTAAGCCTTGCGCGTGATCACCGTGAGCTTGGGCACGGTGGCTTCGGCGAAGGCGTAGAGGAGCTTCGAGCCGTGGCGGATGATCCCGCCATATTCCTGCGCCGTGCCGGGCAGGAAGCCCGGGACGTCGACAAAGGTCACGAGCGGGATGTTGAACGCGTCGCAGAAGCGAACAAAGCGCGCGGCCTTCACCGAGGCGTTGATGTCGAGCGCTCCCGCCATGACCTTCGGCTGGTTGGCGACCACGCCGATCGGATGACCATCGAGGTGCGCGAAACCGACCACCATGTTCATCGCGAAGTACGGCTGGACCTCGAGGAAATCGCCGTGGTCGACGACCATCCCGATGACCTCTTTGATGTCGTAAGGCTCCTTGGGATTGTCGGGGATGATGGTGGCGAGGCCCGGTGCTGCGCGCTCCGGGTCGTCGGTCGCCACGACGACGGGAGGCTGTTGGTCGAAGCTCTGCGGAATGTACTTGAAGAGCCGGCGCACCTGGGCGAAGCACTCGTCTTCCGATTCGGCCAGGAAATGCGCGACACCCGACTTGACGTTGTGCACCTCGGCGCCACCGAGCGAGTCGAATGTCACATCCTCGCCCGTGGTGACGCGAATCACCTCCGGACCGGTGATGAACATGTAGCCGACCTCGTGGACCATGAACGTGAAATCGGTGATCGCCGGCGAGTAGACGGCGCCACCAGTGCACGGGCCAAGGATCAGGCTCAGCTGTGGGATGACGCCGCTGGCTTCAACGTTGCGCCAGAAGATCTCCGCATAGCCCGCGAGCGAGACGACCCCCTCCTGGATCCGGGCGCCGCCGGAGTCGTTGATCCCGATGATCGGAATCCGGTTTCGCAGCGCCAGGTCCATGACCTTGATCACCTTCTCGGCGAAGACCTCGCCGAGCGACCCGCCGAAGACCGATGAGTCGTGGCTGAAGAGAACAACGTCCCTCCCGTCGATCTTGGCCATGCCCGTGACCACCCCGTCGCCGGGCACCCGCCTGGTCTCGAGGCCGAAACCCGAGGCGCGGTGCGTGGCGAAGATGTCGATCTCTTCGAACGAGTTGCGGTCGACCAGTCGGGTGATCCGCTCCCGCGCCGTCAGCTTGCCCTTGGCGTGCTGCCGGTTGAAGGCTTCGGCGTCGCCGTGCCCGGCCTCGTATTTACGCTGGCGCAGCTGGTTCAGCGGATCGACCTTCCGACGCCGCGGCGTTGACCCCATCAGCGGTCCTGCTGGGCGGTCACGCCGCCTCCCCGGGCCGGTACTCGCCGAACACCGCACGCAACACCGAGCAGCACTCGCCGATCGTCACGTAGTCCGCCAGCGCTGCCTTGAGAGGAAGCATCAGGTTGTCCGTCCCGCGCGCGGCGCGTTCGAGCTCGGCAAGGTGCTGTTCGACGACCACCTCCGATCGCCGAGCCCGCAAACGCTTGAGCGCCCGTGCCTGAGCAACCTGGTGGCGCGGGCTGATCTTCATGATCTCGACCGCCGCCGCGCCGGTCTCTATGTAGCGGTTGACTCCCACCACGACGCGCTCACCCGACTCGACAAGCTGCTGCAGGCGATACGCGCTGTCGGCGATGCGCCGCTGCGTCCAGCCGCTTT
Source organism: Candidatus Dormiibacterota bacterium (assembly GCA_036513135.1). Classification (GTDB taxonomy): domain Bacteria; phylum Chloroflexota; class Dormibacteria; order Dormibacterales; family Dormibacteraceae; genus Palsa-870. The sequence goes on from DATBZP010000139.1 coordinate 2,448, forward strand.
CGATGCATGCCACCGCACCGCCAAGCTCGTCCACCTCAGCCATGATCGTCTGCGCTTCGTCCTCCACCCTGTCGGTGAGATTCTCGACGTAATAGGACCCGCCGAGCGGGTCTGCGACCAGAGGGACGGATGTTTCGTAACCGATCACCTGCTGGGTGCGCAGCGCAAGCTCGGCCGCGCTCTGCGACGGAAGGCCGAGCGCCTCGTCGAAGCCGTTGGTGTGCAGCGACTGAGTGCCTCCCAGTACGGCGCTCAGTGCCTCGAGCGCCGTCCGCACGACGTTGTTCAATGGTTGTTGAGCAGTCAGCGTGACGCCGCCGGTCTGGGTGTGGAAACGCAGCGCCAGAGACCGCTCGTCTTTCGCGTGGAAACGATCCTGCATGATGCGCGCCCACATCCGCCGGGCGGCCCGAAACTTCGCCACCTCCTCGAAGAAGTCCATGTGAGAGGCGAAGAAGAAAGAGAGATGCGGCGCGAAGTCGTCCACCGACAGCCCGGCACCCTGCGCCGCCTCGACATACGCGATGGCGTGACTGAGCGTGAACGCGATCTCCTCAGCCGCGGTCGAGCCGGCCTCTCTGATGTGGTAGCCGGAGATCGAGATCGTGTTCCAGTTGGGCAGGTTGCGCTCGCAGTAGGCGAAGAGGTCGGTGACCAAGCGCATCGAAGGTTGGGGCGGAAAGATGTACGTCCCGCGAGCCGCGTACTCCTTGAGGATGTCGTTCTGCACGGTGCCAGTGATCTTTTCGGGAGGACAACCCTGTTTTTCGGCCACCAGCTGATAGAGCAGGAGCAGCATGGAAGCAGTCGCGTTGATGGTCATCGAAGTCGACACCTTATCCATCGGGATGCCCTTGAACAGAACTTCCATGTCCTCGAGCGAGTCGATCGCGACGCCCACCTTTCCCACCTCGCCGTTTGCCATCGGGTCATCGGAGTCGTAGCCGATCTGCGTGGGCAGATCGAACGCGACCGAGAGGCCGGTCTGGCCCTGCTTGAGCAAGAACTGGTATCGCTTGTTCGACTCCGCCGCGGTACCGAACCCGGCGTACTGCCGCATCGTCCACAGACGTCCGCGGTACATGTCCTTGTGGATGCCGCGCGTGAAGGGAAAGTGGCCGGGAAGCGGCTCCTCGGCGCGCCGGTCCTCGACCGAGTACACGGGTTTGAGCGGCAGGCCACTGTCGTTTTGCATTTCGGTCACGTTTCCACAAGTTCCGTAAGGACGCCACCCAGGCTTTTGGGGTGGATGAACGCGATGCGCGTGCCGTGCATTCCGACGCGGGGCTCGCTGTCGATCAGCTCGAGGCCGGCGGCCCGAGCCTCGGCGAGGGCGCCGTCGAGGTCAGCCACGGCATACGCGACGTGGTGCAGCCCCGGACCTCTCTTGGCCACGAACTTCCCCACGGGCGAGTCCTCGCGCAGCGCCGACATCAGCTCGATCTCCCCGTCGCCGACACGCAGGAACGCCGCTTCGAGCCCCTCCTTTTCATTGGTCGCGCGATGGACGAGCTGCGCTCCCAGCCCGTTGCTGTAAAGCCGGATCGATTCGTCGAGATCGGCGACGGCGACGCCGATGTGGTGGATCCGAGTCGGCGTGCTCAATGTTGCTGCCCCTCCCCCTTCAGGGGGAGGTTAGGGTGGGGGTGGGGACGACCGGACTCGCCTATCACTGGACCGAGAAGATCCGGGTCACGCGGTTGAGGGTCGCGATATTCGCCACGAGACCCTCGATTTGCAGCTTGCCCCGGAGGAGCTTAAAGGCGACTCCTCTCCCAACGTCGTTGTAGTACACCGGCATGCCGAAGAGCCCGATCGTGAGGTTGCTCAGGCTCATGACCGTCTCGGCCTCCGCGCGGATCGTGATCGTGCGCCGGGGCTCGAGGCCGTTGTAAACACTCAACTTGCCGCCGTCGAACACCAGGGTCACCCCCTCGTCGATGTCGGTGACCCAGATGCCAACTCGCGCCACCAGCGTGTCAAAGTCCTTCTGCTTTCCTGGATTGGCCAGAACGTTGGCTTCGATCAGGCCACCGAGCATCTCCGCGAAGGCGCTGGGTTCCTTGCTCGCATACTCGACCAGCCCAGCCCTCTTTGGTGCGGCCTTTACTTTTCGTCTGGCCATTCGACCGGTATCCGGGTCGTGCACTCGGTCATCTCCTGCGACGCTTTCGTGTAGCGGACGATGGTCGGCAGATCTCCCTTGAGCTTGAGCTTGCCCTGGAGCATCCCTTTCGTCGCGTCCAGCTCTTTCATCACGACCTGCTTCCAGCGCGAATATGGAGCCGTGATCACGAAGGCGCACTTCTGTGCGTCGCTCGCCGGCCCGACGGTGATGTCGCGAGCCTCCCCGTCGAAAAGGTCCATCACGATGCCGAGCGACTCCGGGAAATGCTTGTCCGGCTCAGCCTCGACGACCAGCCCGACGGTCCACTTCCATCCCTTCGCCGCCACCTTGTAGACGCTGGACTTGTTGACCTCGTCCTTGAACTGCTCTGCCCAATCGCTCGAGAACGCCTTGACCGCCATGTTCGCTCCTATTGACTATCTGGAAAGTGCGCCCTGAGCGCGCCCGGCTAGACAGCAGCCGCCGGCACAAGGTTACCGGCCTGTATGGCACAACATGCACGAGTTCAGGCTCTCGCCGGCGATCGACTTCACGGGGTACCGCCAGACCTCGACCACCGAAGCGATCGGCCCAAAAGCCCCCGGCGCTTACGATGGCGCCGTGGCTTTCGGGACCATCGACTCGAATGGCTGACAAGCCCTACTACGAACCTCTGTCTGCGCGCGACGCTTGGTTTCTCTACGCGGAGCGCGCCGAAGCGCCGCTCGACATCGGCACGGTCTACGTGTTCGAGGGTGGCTCGAGACTGCCAGGAGGGCGCGGTGCCCTCGGAGTCGAAGAGACCGTCAGAGAGCGAATCCACCTCGTCCCGCGCTACCGGCAGCGGATCCACCGCGTGCCGGGAAACATCGCGCATCCGGTCTGGGTTGACGACGCGCACTTCGACCTCGGAGCGCACATCCGCCGCGAGGTGCTGCCGCCACCTGGCAACGGTGCGTTGCTCAGGCGCCTGGTGATGCGAATCCTTTCACGCCCGCTGGACATGAGGCGGCCGCTGTGGGAGATGACCATCGTCACGGGTTTGCGCGGCGGGCGGGTGGTGATCGTGAACCGCGCTCACCACGCGATGGTCGACGGTGTGTCTTCAGTCGACATCCTGACGCTGCTGCTCGACCCGAATCCGGAGGGCTACACGCCAGAGCCGCCCGCTGACAGCTGGCAGGCACGACCGGAGCCATCGAACTGGCAGCTGATAAGGCCGATGCTCTGGAACTTCAGCGCGACGCGTCAATCGGAGCGAACGAGGCTGCCCGCGGTGTGGCGCACCCGGCTCTTGCCGTGGACGAGCTTGCTCAAGTTGAGCGGCACGATGGTCATGCCTCGCCGCGACCTCTTCTTCAATCGCAAGCTCGGGACGCAGCGCACAGGTCGTGGGCTGAAGGTTCCACTCGCGACTTTCAAAACCCTGAAGGACCGGTTCGGCTGCACCGTGAACGACGCGGTGCTCGCCGTCGTTTCAGAGGGCCTCCACCGATGGTTCAAAGGTCGCGGGGAGGCTGTGCCTGCAACGGTCCGCGTCTTCTGCCCTGTGAGCGTTCGGAGTGATGACGGGCGCGGCCGCCTCGGCAATCAGATCAGCGGCATGGTTCTGGAGCTGCCGACGGGCGACCTGACCATCGAGGAGCGGCTGCGCCGGATCAAGGTGACGACCGGTGACCTGAAGCGCACGCAGCAGGCGGTCGCCGCCGACAAGCTCGCCGGGCTGGCGGACTGGGCGCCTCCGAGTTTGCTCGTCCTGGCCGGGCGCCTGATGTCGAACCCACAGGCCGGCGCCAACATCAACGTGACGAACGTCCCGGGCCCCCAGTTCCCCCTGTACTCAGGCGGCGCGCAGCTGCTCGAGGTGTGGCCGTTCGCTCCGCTCTACCCGTCGATGGGCCTCGGGGTGGCGATCGTCTCTTACAACGGCGACGCCTATTTCGGGCTGACCGCCGATCCGGGAATCGTCCCCGACGTCGAAGAGTTCACCGCCAAGCTGACAGAAGCAGCTGGGGTGTGCACGCAGCTCGCAGCGTCGTCCTAGGTCTACGACTCCAGGGAGAAGCGCATCGTGTTCTGGCCGATGGCGATCATGTCGCCGTCGGACAGCTGCTTTTCGATCACAGGCTCGCCGTTGACCAGCGTGCCGTTGGTGCTCCCGAGGTCGCTGATCCAGAAGAAGCCGTTCCGCACATCGATCCTGCCGTGGTGACCGGAGGTCGCCGGGTCCCCGACCACAACTTCGTTGTCCGGCGCGCGGCCGATGCTCACCATCTGGCTCGGCAGCGCCACGATGCGACCCGCAAATGGTCCTGACTCGAACGTCAAAAGCGCAGCGAAGCCACTGCCGGACGTGATCTGCTCGAGAGGCACCGCCTGGAGCGAGACGGTTCGCTTGGAATCCGAGGAAGAGTCGGAGTGCCGCCAGGCGGGGATGATCGACGTCGCCTCCTCGAAGGTCTCCGGCTGAGCCGAGGGTGATCCGTTGCCCGGCGAGGTGCTCCCCGGCCAACGAACCATCGTTGACCTGACCGCGTCGGCCTCCGCGGGTTGAGGTGCGACCTGAGCCGCCGGGGCGTCCGCCTCAGGTTCGACCGCCATGACGACGGGGTCGGGCTCCGGTTCGGCCTCGACATCTGGTGGCTGCTCAGCCTGCATCCACGGCTCCGCGGCGACCAGGGGTTCCGGCTCGGGTTCAGGCTCGGCGGCGACTACGGGTTCCGGCTCGGGGTCGAACTCGGGCTCCGCGGCGACCACAAGCTCCGGCTCAGGTTCGAGTTCGGCCTCAACCTCCGCGGCGATCACAGGTTCTGGCTCAAATGCCGGTTCTGGCTCGGGCTCCGGGGCGGCCGTGGCTTCGGGTTCAGGTTCCAGTTCGGGTTCGAGCTCGGGCTCCGCGGCGACCACGGCATCAGGCTCTGGTTCGGGTTCGGCTTCCGCCGCCGCCACCGGCTCAGGCTCAGGCTCAAGCTCAGGCTCCGGTTCGGGTTCGGGTTCGGGTTCGGGCTCCGCTGCCGCGACCGCCAGATCGAGCTCCGGTCCGACCACCGGTTCGGGCTCCGCACCGGCGTCGACCACGGGCTCTAGCCCTGGCAGGTCGGGGAGGGCCTCGGGTTCGGCGACCTCCGCTACTGGAGGCTCTGCGACCGCATCGGCCGGAGCCAGCGTCGGCAGGACCATGGTGGCCGTCGTCTCCGGCTCGGCTACAACCGCCAGCGCCGTCTCTTGGAGCTCGGGGTGAGTTTGTGGCTCGATCGCCGCCGGCATCTCGGGTGTCGCGAACACAGGTATCGGGAGCACCTGCGTTTCGGCCTCGGCGACGCGATCGGTCGCCGCTGTGCCGAGGAACCGCTCGTACCAGCCGGCGATGCGGCGCAAACGCTCCACGCGACGGTCCGGCCTGCCACTGCGCGAGAGGTCGTGCGATTCCTCGGGAAACCGAACCAGCTCGACTGTCTTGCCCAAAAGGCGCATTGCGCCGAACAGCTCTTCTGATTGCGAGATGGCGCAGCGTAAGTCCATCTCGCCGCATGTCAGCAGAAGCGGTGTCCGCATGTTCTGGACGTACCGGATGGGCGATCGCTTCCAGAGCTCGTCGAGGTTAGGCCACGGCGGAGGCCCAAGCTCGAGCGTGCCCCAGAGCACGATGTCGTGCTGTGGGTATTCGCTGACCAGGTTCGAGATCGAGCGCATGGAGACCGCCGCGGAGAAGCGATCGGTCTGCCCAATCACCCAGTTGGTCATGTATCCGCCATAAGAGCCACCGCCGATTCCCATGCGATTCTTATCGACGTAGCCGGTGCTCTCGATGACCTGGTCGAGCGCGCTCATCAGGTCGGCATAGTCCTTGCCGCCCCAGTCGCGGACGACCTCGCGGCGGAAGCGCTCCCCGTAACCGTCAGATCCGCGCGGGTTGACGCACACGACGACGTATCCCATGCCGGCGAGGACCTGCAGCTCGTGGAAGAACGCCCAACCGTACTGACCGTGCGGTCCGCCGTGGACCTCCATCACGAGGGGGTGCAGCTTGCCCGCGTCGAGGCCGTCGGGTTTCAGCACCCAGCCCTCGATCATCCACCCGTCCGGCGCGGTGAACTGGTGGCGCTCGGGTTGGGCGATGTAGCGGTCGCGCAGCCACGGGTTGAGGTCGGTGAGGCGCGCCTCGGCTCCTTGGGTCAGGATGTGGAGCTCACCAGGGCTGTTCGGGTCGGATGCGGCGAAAGCGAGAACTCCAGAACCGATGTCGAAATCGAAGATCCGACGCTGGCCGCCGGCGTCCTGGCGGACATTGCCCTCCAGGTCACTCGAGTACACACCGGTCACGCCGGGGCCACTCGCGACAAAGTAGACACGGTCTCCCTCTGGGGACCAGCGGAGACGGCTGCCGTGACCGGCGCGCATGTCGGTGATCAGGCTGTCGTTGACCGCCTGGTCGAAGGTGGCGGTCAGGCAGCGCGGGCCCTCGCCTGTCAGCGGCACGATCCACAATCGCTCGAGGAGCCCAGCGTCCAGGCCGTTGGGAGCGATGAAGGCGATGAGATCGCCGCGGGGCGACCAGGCCGGCGCGCCCAGGTTGAGACCGCCGCCAAGGCGCTGCCGGTTGCCCGCGAGATCGACGACATAAAGGTTCAGCTCGCGCAGAAGGTCGGCGCCGGGCTCGGCGTTTCCGGACGCGACCAACCTGGTCCCATCCGGGGACCAGTCAAACCCCGTGACGTCCCATGCGCCGTCCGTCAGCTGCGTAACGTTCCCGCCCGCCGCCGACACTACCAAGAGGTGGTGATACCTGCCATCGACGTAACCCTGTCCGTCGTGCTTGTAGTCAAGCCGGCGCGCAATGCGGGCGACCGGTGCGCGCCGAACCTGCTCCTTGCTTTCTGGGGGCCGCGGGTCGTCCACGACCGTTTCCGGGTCGGAAACCACTGTGCCGACGAAGGCGATCTTGCTTCCGTCGGGAGACCAGAGCGGGCTCGCGACGCCTTCCAAGATCGAGGTCAGCTGCCGCGTCTCGCCTCCGGCCGCCAGGTCGAGCACGAAAAGCTGATCCGCCGGACCGACCCGGCTGATGAAGGCTAGATGACGACCATCGGGAGACCACTCCGGCGAATGGTCTCGTCGCGCGCCGCCGGTGGGCTCGATCGGCTCAGACTCGAGCAGCCGCCGAACCACGACACGGCTTCGGTTCTGTCGAGAATCTGCATCAGCCCATCCAAGCTGATATGCCACGCGTTCGCCGTCGCGACTCAACCGGATGTGATCGATCCAGCGAAACCGATAGAGGTCTTCCGCGCCGATAGGGGCGGGCATAGGCGTCCCCCGATGCTATCAGCAGGCAACATGCTTTCGGTAAGTGGGCGTTCCGGCGCCGCGCCGTATCGTCTGCGGGTAAAGCATTTGTGATGACTGGTCTCAGCGGCCGCCAGGCGGCGCTTCGCGGGTTCGGCTGGGGCGCGATCGCCGGGCTGGCGTTCGTCGCCCTCATGTACCTGGCGAACCTGCTGCTCGGGCTTCGAACTCTGCCGCAGCTGCTCAACCAGCCGCTGCTTTCGATCATGCCCGGCTTCGTCTTCGGGTTCCTGATCGACAACCTCCAGCACGCCGGCAAGGTTGTCGAAGAGTTCGGATTGATCGTCGCGATGATCGTCGGGCTGGGCGTGCTCGGCGCCGGGTGGGCAGTCGCCAGCCTGCGCTGGCACACCCAATACCTGGCGCTTACGTTCGCCGGCATCGGCTGGCTGGTCGTGGCGGCCATCCTGCTGCCGCTTTGCGGCGCGGGTTTCTTGGGCCTCGCCGACGGACCGGCCACGCCGCTGATCTGGGGTGCGCTTTTCGCCGTTTACAGCGTCGTGCTGCAGCTGGGCGGCGACACGGGGGGGGCGGATAGCGTGGATCCCGGCCGCCGGCGACTGCTGGGGACGCTGCCCATCACGATCGGCGCCATCAGCATCGGCGTGCTTGCATTCCGGCTTCTGCCGGGCTGGTACCAGGCGATCTTCAACCCGCCGGAAGCCGGCGTGCGAGGACCGTCGCCCGAGATCACGCCGATGGACAACTTCTATTACGTTTCGAAGAACTTAAGCGGCGACCCCTCGATCAATGCCCAGGGTTGGAGCCTCACGGTCGGCGGCATGGTGGACCGGTCGATGCGACTTTCGCTATCCGACCTCAAAGCGCTGCCTAGCGCCAGCGAGTACGTGACGATGGAGTGCATCAGCAACAACGTTGGTGGCGAGCTGATGAGCACCGGGAGCTTCACCGGCGTGAGATTGCGCGACGTCCTAGCGATGGCAGGCCCCAAGCCGCAGGGTACGTGGGTCGCGTTCACAGCCCGAGACGGTTACACGGAAAGCCTGCCGATGACCCTCGTCCAGGGCGCTCCGGAGATCATCGTCGCCTATGAGCTCGACGGTGCGCCCCTACCGATGATCCATGGCTTTCCCGCCCGCATGATCATCCCGGGTCACTACGGGATGAAAGGTCCGAAGTGGCTCGACAGCATCTCGCTCGTGAACCATGAAAGCGGCGGTTATTGGGAGCAGCAAGGATGGGATCACAACGCCATCATCAAGACCACTGCGCGCATCGACGGGCCTCAAGACGGCGACCTCATCAAGCTCGGTCCAGTCTCGCTCGCGGGCGTGGCGTTCGCCGGCACGCGCGGGATCAGCAAGGTCGAGTTCAGCACCGACGGCGGGGCGACCTGGAATGTGGCTCCGTTCGGCGCGCCCCTCTCGAGCTTGACCTGGGTGCTCTGGAAGGCGGATTGGACGCCGCCCCGCGAGGGCGCCTACCGGCTCATGGTGCGGGCCACCGACGGTTCGGGCACCCAGCAGGACCAGCAGAGCGCACCGAGCTATCCGAGCGGGGCAAGCGGAAACCACACGATCCAGGTGGACGTCGCCAAAGGCTAGTCCCGGTTAGTCCGGCGTCGCCCGGTTCCTTCTCATACTTCTATTTCATCGTCCACAGGGCTTTCAGCGTGTTCCAGCCCATTCTGAACATGCCCTCTTTGCGGACCATCTTCATGATGTTCGACTGCTTCTGCCACTTCGAGGTGCCGTCGACGCGGAAGAACTCGTCGAGTGCCCGGTCGAGAACCTGCGGGTACTGGGTCAGCAGCTGCGGGTTGTGCTCGAGCAGCGGCACCGCGCCGTCGTACTTGCGCATGTCGGCCATGATCCAGGAGTGGTCAAGCCTGCCCTTGTACTCCGAGAGGCGGCGCTCCGAGAAGTCATCGGTCTCTTTGGCCTTGATCACGGTCTCGGCCGCGAGCCGCCCTGACTCCATGGCGAGGTTCGAGCCCTCGCGGTGCACGGGGTTCGACAGCATCGCCGCATCGCCGCACACGAGGTAACCCGGGCCGTAGACCTTCGGAATGCCGCGATACCCGCCCTCCGGGATCAGGTGCGCGAGATACTCCACCGTTTCGGCACCCCGCAACAATGGCTTCACAGCGGGGTGGTTCTTGAAATGCTGCATCAGGTCGTTTGGATTCCGCAGGGTGGCGTTGAACTCGCTGAGCAGCGCGCCTCCGCCCACCGACAAGGTGTCCTTGTTCGTGTAGATGAACATGAACCCGGACATCCCCATCGTCGAGTCGCCGAAGCATTCGATCGTGCAGCCTTCGCCCGGCTCGCAGTTGAATCGCTCTTCGATGAGGCCCGCGTCCAGCTGCATGATCTCCTTGACGGCCATCGCAACCTCGTTCGGACGCAGCTTGCGCCGCAGAGGTTTCCCGTTGATCACGGTTTTCTCCAGCAGGCCCGCACCCAGGCCGATGCCCTCGCAGACGATCACGACATCGGCATGGACGTCGTCGCCTCGACCGGTCCCGACGCCGATCACGCGGCCGTTCTTGACGATGAGGCGATCGACCACAGTCTCCGGCACCACCACAGCCCCCGCCTTCTCTGCCTGCTCGGCGAACCATGCATCGAAGCGTGCCCGCAGCACTGAGTAGGAGTGCGGCTTCGTCCTGTTGCGCAGGTTCTTGTAATCGAACCCGATCGCAGCCTCAGGCGTCATCATCCAGCGCCGCTCTTCGATGATCGGCCTCTCGAGCGGAGCCTCCTTCCACGCGTCGCCTACGATCTCTTCGAGGTAGTGGTTGTAGAGGATGCCGCCCATCACATTCTTTGAGCCCGGCTTGGCTCCGCGCTCCAGCAATGCGACCTGTAGTCCGGCCTTCGCCATGGTGATCGCCGCCGCCGAGCCCGCCGGACCGGCTCCGACGACCACGGCGTCGAACTTCTCCTCTTCAGCCATTCACGCAAATTGAAACTCATTGGGCTGACGGGCGGCGCCGGCTCTGGGAAATCGACGGTATCCGAGATGCTGCGAGAGCTCGGCGCCGTCGTGGTCGACGCCGATGAGGCAGCCCATGCCGCCTACGAGCCCGGCAGCCCTGGATTCGAAGCCGTGGTCCGTGAGTTCGGGACGCAGTACGTTCGCGAAGGACGCATCGATCGCGCCCGGCTGGGCGAGCTGGTCTTCCATGATGAGGATGCGCGCCACCGCCTGAATGCGATCGTCCACCCTCTCGTTAGGGAGTGGATGGCCGCCCGCACCGCCGAGGCCGCGATGCGCGACGCGGAGATCGTCGTTCAGGACGTGCCGCTGCTTTTCGAGAACGGGCTCGAGCGACTCTACTCGACGGTGATCCTGGCCTACGTGCCCGAACACTTGCAGCTGAAACGGTTGGTCGAGGGTCGGGGCCTCAGCGAGGACAGGGCTCGCTCGATGGTGGCGGCGCAGATGCCGATCGAGGAAAAGCGGAAGCTCGCGCATCACGTGATCGACAACAGCGGGAGCCGCGAAGCGACACAGCAGCAGGTCGAGTGGCTGTGGGATCAGTTGGTTCGCGCAGGGTCCTGACCTCGGAGCCAGGGGTAGGGCCCCTAGATAACGCCCCGCAGTTTGAGGTCCTCCAGGCGCTGCCCATCAAAGCCGATCTCGGACAGGACCTCGGCCGTGTGCTCGCCGAGGCGCGGGGCATCCCGTCGGCGCCAGTCTTCTCGCATTGGAACGGCCGGCCGCACCTCAATGCCGGTCTTCTTGTGCGCGATCAGCCGGCGTGCAGCGACCTGCGGATGGGTCGCCACCTCGTCCAGCTCCAGCACCGGCTCGCAGCAGGCGTCCAGGCCGGCCAGCTGGTCCTGCCATTCCGATCGGGTGCGTGAGGCGAACACCTCTTCCATGTCGCGGTGCACCCGCTTCCCTTCATCCCCTTCGGCGAACTGGAGTCCGACGAGGTCTGGCCGGCGGATGGCGACGCACAACGCCGCCCAGAACTTGGGCTCGAGCGCGCCGACGCTGTAGAAGCCTCCGCCTTTGCATTCGTACACCCGGTAACACGCGTGCCGCCCGGCCAGCCGCTGATCCCCGCGCCCGACCTCCTCCCCACCGCCTCGTGCGGCAAGCGCGAGGGCCAGCCAGCTCACCGCGCCGTCGGTCATGGAAACGTCGAGCCAGCGACCCTCGCCGCCCCGCTGCACTGCGACGAGCGCGCCGAGAATGGCGACGGCGGGCTGCAGGCCACCGCCTCCGATATCCGCCACCTGCACCGGCAGAGGTGCCGGCGGTCCGCCCTTGGCGCCATTGAGCTCAAGGCCTCCCGCGGTCGCCATGTAGTTCAGGTCATGCCCGGCTCGACCGGCGAACGGACCGTCCTGGCCGTAACCGGTGATCGAGCACATGACGAGCCGGGGGTTGCAAGCGTGGAGGATGTCCCAGCCCAGACCGAGGCGCTTCATCACCCCGGGCCGGTTTCCCTCGACCAGGACATCTGCTTTTTCGACCAGCCGCAACAGCAGGTCGCGGCCCGGCTCCGCTTTGAGATTCAGGGCAAGGCTCCGCTTGTTGCGGTTCAGGGCGTTGAAGAGGACGCTCTGACCGTCGACGAGCGGCGGCGTCCAGCGCATGTAGTCACCGCCGTCGGGAGCTTCGACCTTGATGACATCCGCCCCCATGTCCGCCAGGAGCATCGTGCAAAAGGCGCCCGGCAGCAAACGAGTCAGGTCGAGGACGCGGATTCCGCTCAGCGGCATGTGTCAATTCTCCGAGCTAATTCACCTCCCCGCTCGCCCGGGGAGGTCGGCCCCGCCCCATTGTGGCGCGGCCGGGTGGGGGGAATCCCCTCGTAGCTAGTCCCCCTCCCCGCTCGCCGGGGAGGTCGCCGGCGAAGCCGGCGGGTGGGGGGAATCCCTCAGGCATCCCTCCCGTAGGCGACATTTTGTGGCCCTCCGTGCGTTAATACGGCATGAAAGGCCCACGCCGCAATATGCGTTCCAGCAACCCTCGACTAGGCGAGATCACGATCAAGGTCCCAGCGCCGTTTGCCGGGATCTCCGACCTGGGGTTCACTGCGCAGTACCGCGCCCAGCAGTTCAACGAGCCGCAGCGTGACGTACCGCTTCTCATCGAGGGCCCGCAGCCGCCGATGCGACGGCTCGCCGAGCTCCTTCTGCTGCTCAGTGAAACCGAGTCCGCAGCGTATACCTGGAGCGACCCGGTGATGCTGAGCGACGAGGTAGTCGTGCTGGCTTTTCGGGACCGTATCGCAAAAGGCGGGACGTTGTCGGATGGGGCCGGTGCCGCGGATTACGTCATGAACCTTGTCCGCCCCGTGGTGTTCACGTTCCTGCGCGACTGCGCGATGATCGCCCATCTCCGATTGTCCGAAGTGATCGAGATGCGCGTCAGCGCCGAGCAGAAGTCGGTGGCCGAGATAACGCTGCCGCTAGAGGACATCGTGCGGCCGAATGGCGAGCGCCTGCTCTGGCAATTCGCCGGGTGAGCGCGTAGGGAGCTAGGTGGGGGTCGGCGACGGCGACGGCGTGGTTGGCGTCGGACTGGCGACCTGCGCCGAGCTCGCCCTGGCGCTGCTCACGGTCGTGATAGTTGGAGAAGCGATCGGTCCAGGGCCCTGGTTAGCCAGGTACAGCGCCAGCGGCACGACGATGATGCCCACGAGGACGGTCAGGACGAACGTGACCGCACCCCACTCTCGACGCAGAACAGCCCAGTTCACGAGCGCAGAATTCTACCGAGACCTAGTAATCGTCGTCGCCGGAGCCTGCCTGACCTTCCTCTTCCTTCTTCTTGCGCTGGTTCAGCAGGCGGATGAAGTCCTGCGCACGCGCGAGGGCCTTCCAGCGCTCCGGAAAGAAGTCCTGGACCAGGATCTGCTTGTCCGGCAGCTGGTAGACGGTGACGCACCATTTGTTGAGGGTGCGCGAAACCTCGACCTCGAAGTCCTTCTCCGCGGTCTCGTACTTGACAACTTTGTCGTCGTCGAACCTTCTTTTTCCTGAAACAGCCATAGGTAAATCACTCGTTTGGGAATTCGGCTCATTGAGCGTCTTTGGATTATAGCCTCGTTCCCCCTGACTCCCCGTCGAGGAGCTCCCTCAGGAGGGGCATCAGCTCCTCGCGCAGGCCCTCGCGCTTCATGGCCAAAGTGAGATTGGCGCGCAGGTATCCCGGCACCGTGCCAGTGTCGTAGTAGTCGCCCTCGAACTCGAGCGCGACGACCGGGTGCGTTCCGAGCGTCCGCTTGATCGCATCGGTGAGCTGGATCTCCTGTCCAGAGCCCGGTTCCGATCGGTTGAGCTCCGCGAAGACCGCAGGCGTGAGCACATATCGCCCGATGATGGCCAGGTCCGAAGGCTCGGTTCCGGGCTCGGGTTTCTCGACCATGTCGGTGACCTCGTGCAGCCGACCGGAGCCGCCGGCGGTCACCACCACCCCGTAGCGTCCAATCTCGCTGCGAGGGAACCGTCGAACGGCGAGCACAGTTGCGCCGGTCTTGAGATGCGCGTCGATGAGCTGCTTCAGGCAGGGCTCTGCGTCGCCGAGAATCACGTCGTCGGCGAGGAGAACAGCGCAGGGTTCGCCCTCGACGAGCCGCCGAGCGGTCCAAACCGCGTGGCCCAGGCCGAGCGGTTCCTTCTGCTGCAGGTAGGTGATGTCGACCTGGTTGCTCAGTGCGTCGACCTCGCTCAGGATCTGGAGCAGGTCGCTCTTGCCCCGCTGCCTCAAGTAGTACTCCAGCTCGAGAGAGCGGTCGAAGTGATCGACGATGGCGCGTTTGCCACCGCCCGTAACCATGATCACCTGCTCGATCCCGCTGGCGATGGCTTCCTCAACGCCGTACTGGATGGTCGGCTTGTCGACCAGTGGCAGCATCTCCTTGGGCTGCGCCTTGGTCACGGGAAGAAATCTCGTCCCGAGCCCGGCGGCCGGAAAGATCGCCTTGCGAACCGGAGGCAGGGTCATTGGGGACAATCTATCTGGTGGCGACCTTTTATTTCGAGGTCGTCTTGCGTCTCTTGTCCGCCAGGTGCTGCGCGAGCTTCTTCAATCCGGGGTTGACCGCGACGACCTTCGGGCCTCTGACCTTCTTGTCGCGCGCCTTCACGCGCGCGCTCTCGCTCGGCGAGACGCGATCCAACTCATCGCTCACGTCCTGATGGTAGCTTCGCGGTGTTGAAGCAAAGCAACCCGGAAGTGCAAAGCGTTTTCGAATTGGCGCACCTGCCCGCCGGCTTCTTCGCGGGGACCCCATCTATGCGCGGGCCCGGTCCGACGCGAGTACTCTGAAGCGGTTCCGTCTCGGAACGCTGGAAAGGAGGCTCGCGTGAGGGCCTCACATTTGGGGGAAGAACGATGAAGGCCTACGTCCTCATCAATGCGTCACCAGGACGGGCGCTCGAGGTCGCGAAGAAGATGGAGGGAACGAGCGGCATCACGGCCGCCGACGCAATCACTGGGGAGTACGACGTCATCGCGGTCTGCGAAGCGCCCGATGTGAACTCGATCGGCTCCCTGATCGTCGACAAGATCCAGAAGATCGACGGTGTCTTCAAGACGATCACCTGCCTGGCGGTGAAATAGCGCGGGTGAGGACAGGCGTCCTCCCCCGCGGGACCCCCTCCTCTCCCAGAGGACGACTGGAGGCGCTTGGAGGCAGCGGGCCTAGGGACGGCCGGAGTAAATCCGGCCTACATGCAACCCTTTTATCTTGGCGGTGAAGTAGCGCGGGTGAGGACGGCCGGGGTAAATCCGGCCTACAGGCAACCCCTTTTATCTTGGCGGTGAAATAGCGGCAATCGGTGCGGCGGCGAGGGCTGCTGCGACCTCCGGCAGTCGCGAGAGCCAGGCGGCCATGCGCGGCATCTCCTGCTCAAAGCTGCCGACCGATGGCGACCAGGTGAGCTCACGCCTGGACTGAGAATCGTCGTAGTAGTGCGGCCTGCCGAGGACGTCCACGGCATAGGTACCGGGCCAGACCACGGCTCCGGGGGCGGTCACCGCGTCGATCACGAGCGCCCTTAGGGAAAGCAGGTCGTAGGGTAGGTTCACGATCGTGCCTCCGACGCCCACGGCCCGGATGCACGATTCGAGCAGGTCGCGCCAGCTCGCGTCGAAGCCTCCGACCAGGTAGCTGTGCCCGGGCCGGCCTCGGTCGGCCGCCGCCAGGCACGCGCGCCCGACATCCCCGGCGGACACGAATGTCTGCTTCGCGCGACCGCCGCCGGGCAGCCACACCCGACCCTGGGCGAGCGATCCCATCAATCGGGGCAGGATCCAGTCCTCCCCTGAGCCGAAAATGCGCGCCGGCCGCACGATCACGACCTCGAGGTCTTCGGCCGCTTGCAGCAGCCATTGTTCCTCGTTGAGCTTCAGGCGCTCATAGGCGTGGACGGGGTGCACCCGCGACTTCTCGTTTGTGGGCACGACCTGGCCGGGACCGTATACGTCGGCCGTCGACACGTGGACGATCCGACGGACGCGCGCGCGCCGCGTCGCCGCTACGACCCGCTGGAGAAGGGGCGGTGGGCTCTTCCGGAAGCGAAGCCGCCGGGCCGGGGACCAGCTCTGTGCACAGTTGATGACGACGTCGACCGCGCTGATCGCGTCGGCGAGCGTCTCCTCGTCGGCATCCGCGTTCAGCTGGATGACCGGTATCTCGGCGGCCAGCGCACGCGAAACGTGATCGCCCAGAAATTCCCCTGCTCCGATGACGAGATGCACGGCGCCAGCGATTAAAGCACGGGGGAGCCAGGCCTATCGGGCGCGGCGACCCTTCAGACCGGTGGTCAGCGCGAGCCGGACGTTCTCAACGATCGTCGCGACGCGGTTGCTCAGCGCCCACCAGGCAGGAGGGTCCGGCTTGATCGGCGGGCCGATCGTCACGTCGATCCGGCTGAAGAGCCGCAGCACGTCGGTCCCCCGGACCGCGACCGGACAGATGGGGACCCCGGCGTGCAGCGCGAAGTGTCCGATCCCGACCTTCAGCGGCCGCAAAGCCCGCCCGCGTGAGTAGCGGCCCTCGGGGAACATCAGGACAACGCCCTCCCGTTCGAGGACCTGGTAGACGGTGCGCAGCCCCGCCTCGTCGAGCTCTCCGCGGTGCGGCGAGATCGGGAAGACCCCGATCAGCGGCAGGAGCCGGCGCTTCCAGGACCGATTGAACACGGTCTCCCTTTTCGCCATCGTGTAGATCACAGGCGCCTCCGGAAGGAACGGAATGATGAACGCCGGGTCGAACCATGCCTGGTGGTTCGCAGCGATGAGATAGGGCGGGGCCGGGATGTTCTCGAGCCCGGTTACCGTGACGCGAAAGAGCAACAGGACGAGCCACCTGACGAGACGGCGAACCAGACGATACAGCCGTGAAGGCCGGAGCGGGTCCGGGTGGACGAGGGGGTCTAATGGGCCGCTGACGAGCGCCCGGTACTCGGGACTTGTGTAGTGCTTCCGGTCCCTACCTGGGATGTCAGGCGTCGAGGAATTTGCGGAGGACGCGGTTGAACTCCTCTGGCCGTTCGGCCTGCGGAGTGTGTCCGGCGCCTTCGATGACGGCGAGCCTCGAGTTTGAGATCAGCGAGTGTGCGCGCGCGGCGTGTGCGATGGGAAACAGCGGGTCGTCTGCGCCCCAGACCAGCTGAACCGGGATCTTCAGCTCGTTCAACCGCTTCGTCACATCGTGATGGCCGCCGAACAGCGCTTTAGGCGCGACCAGCGAACGAACTGTCGCGAGGTACGCATCCTGGTAGCCCTCCGCGGCGTAGAGCTCGCGGAGGTTGTCGAGGTAGGCGTCATCCATGGTTCGGTTGAGGTCGTGGCTCGCGCCCGCAAGTCGACCAGCCACGCGCCGGATCATTTCAGACGGCGCCCAGTGCAGAGCGTCACGCGCCACATTCATCACCGCCTCGCCCAGCCGCGGGATCGTGATCAGGCCGTAAGAGACGTGAACGTTCGGGCGTCCGAAACCAAGTGCATTGACAAGGACCAGCTTGCTCACGCGTCGAGGCTTCTCCAGGGCCAGCTCCAACGCGATCCGGCCCCCGAGCGAGGCGCCAACGATCGCGGCCGAGTGCAGTCCGCGACTTTCCATGTAGCGATCGACGAATCGCGTGAAGTACGGAACGCCGTAACGAGCTCGAGGTTTCTCGCTGCGCCCAAAGCCGGGAAGGTCGGGCGCGTAGACGCGATGTCCACCCGAAGCCGCTTCGAGGTTGAAGCGCCATTCGATGTAACCGGATGAACCAAGACCGTGGATGAACAGCACCGGCGACCCGCGGCCGCCATGCGTATGGTGCACGCGCAGCGAACCGAGCTCCAAAAAGCCGGAATGGAGCACCTTGTGCGGCCGCCGCAAAATCGAGGTCCTCATTGTTTGGGAAGCATACGGACGGGCGTTCGCAGTCCCGAGACCTCGGAGCCCGATGGATACCGTGCGGTCTTCGAACCTTTGATCACGGTCACAGAACCTGGACCGACGGCACGCCACTCATCCCTGATCCAGAGCGCAGCGCTGCGTTCGTCGATGCCCAGCAGCGTGGTGCCGGGCGCGGCGGCCTGAGCGGACTCGACCCAACGGTGACCGAACGTCTCGAAATGGGGCAACACCGCCGTACCCGGCAGGAGCCCCAGCGCGTCGACCGGCCGCCGGTTGAACCGGTTCGGCCAGCTCGCTCGAACCAGCGTGTGGCCGCAGAGGGCCATCGCCCCGGCTGACGAACCGGCAAGAGCCGCGCCGTCTCGCCAGGCCTCGAACATGGCTCGCCAGACAGCCGAGCCTCGTAGGACCTGCGCCACAAGGCCCGGGTCACCGCCGACGAGGTAGAAGAATCCGCCTTCTCGTGCTCGGCCGGCCAGCTCGGCCGATTCAGCGTCCCTTCGCTTCAAGACCGGGAGCTCCCGCAGCTCGAGCCCGAACTGCTCAAACCACTGGATCGCGTGCTCGACCGAGCGGCCCGGCTCCTGCCGCGCGGCGGCGGTCGGCACGACAAAGGCAGGGCCTGGCCGGGCCGCCGAGACGAGCATCCGGTCCTGCTGCTCGTTGCCGGGATTGAACTCGTCGCCTCCGACAAGGGCGAGTGCTCCGGCCATGATCCGTAGCATATGGCCGTGCCCGACGGATCCAGAGTCCGGGTGCGAATCGCGCCCAGCCCCACCGGCTTCGCTCACCTGGGCACGGCCAGCACCGCTCTCTACAACGTGCTTTTTGCCCGCGCCAACGGTGGGACCTTCGTGCTGCGTGTGGACGACACCGACGTCGAGCGCAACCGCCCGGAGTACGAGCTCGTCATCTATGAGTCTTTGCGCTGGCTCGGGCTGGAGTGGGACGAGGGGCCGGACAAGGGCGGCCCGGACGCCCCTTACCGCCAGTCGGAGCGCCTGGACCTGTACAAGGAGCACGCCGCCCGCCTGCTCACAGAAGGCAAGGCATATCGCTGCTACTGCACGCCGGCGGAGCTGGACGCCGAGCGCAAGCAGGCGCAAGCCGAGAAGCGTCCGTACAAGTACTCGCGCCGATGCTTGATCGATCCACCCAAGGACCGTGCCGAGTTCACCGTCCGCTTCAAAGTAAGTGGCGGCGAGATCAAGTTCACGGACATGATCCGTGGCGAGATGAGCTTCGACGCCGGCCTCATCGGCGACTTCATCCTGGTCAAGTCAGACGGATTTCCCACCTACCAGTTCGCGAGCCCGGTCGACGACGCGGCCATGAAGATCACGCATGTGATCCGCGGCGAGGAGCACCTGTCGAACACGCCGTACCAGCTGATGATCGTGGACGCCCTCGGCTACGAGCGTCCGCTCGCGTACGCGCACATGCCTCTCATCCTGGCCAAGGACGGCGCCAAGCTGTCCAAGCGCAAGCACCCCGAGTCCAACCTCATGCTCTACCGCGAGCAGGGCTATCTGCCCGAGGCGCTGATCAACTACCTCGCGCTGCTGGGCTGGAACCCGGGCACCGCGCAGGAGATCTTCTCGTTCGATGAGCTGGAGCGTGTCTTCTCGTTCGATCGTGTGCAGCACGCGGGCGCGCGATTCGACTGGGAGAAGCTCAACTGGATCAACGGCGAGTACATCCGCGCGCTCGATGACGGTGAGCTCACGCGGCGTCTGCAGCCGTTCCTGCCGAATCTGGACGAGGCGACGATCCTGCGTGCAGCGCCGGCGCTGAAGACGCGCCTAACCAAGCTTGCCGACGCGGCTGAGTATCTCGACTACCTGTGGCAGGATCCCGAGCCGCCGGTGCTCGATTCCGAGTCGGCGGAACGGGTGAGACTGGCCGCCAATGCTCTGATGCATGTGCCCTGGGAGCCGGAGCCTATCGAGCACGCGTTGGAGGGCGTAGTCGAGCAGTCCGGCCTCAGTAAGAACAAGGTCTACACGCCCATCCGGCAAGCGCTGACTGGCAAGAAGATCTCCTTGCCGATCCACTACACGCTCGACTTGCTGCCAAAAGACGTCGCGCTGTCCCGCCTGCAGCGGGCGGCGAACGGGCACGCGTGATGTTTCTGACCATCGTCATCGACCTGAACCCAAACCTCTTCCGCATCGGACCGTTCCTCATCACGTGGCACGGGGTGTTCGCCGTGCTGGGAATCCTCGCCGGGGCACGGCTTGGTTTGTGGCTCCTGGAGAAAGACGGCGTCGACACGACGCGCGGCGCGGACGGCGTGGCGTGGATGGTCGTGATCGGTCTCATCGGCGCGCGCCTTCTGTATGTATGGGAGAACTTCAAGCTCTTCGCCGGCGGACAGCTGCTCCGAGTGTTCGCCCTGACGGAGGGCGGCATCAGTCAGTGGGGCGGGCTGTTCGGAGCCGCGCTCGGCGCTTACATCTGGGCGCGCCGGTCGCACTTCTCGTTCTGGAAGATCCTCGACGCCGCGGGTGCCGCGACCATGATCGGCCTGGCCATCGGCCGGATCGGCGATGTCATCAACGGCGAGCATCACGGCACCCCGACCACCCTGCCGTGGGGCGTCGAATACGTGAACCCGGCCACGCTCGGCGAGCCCGGCGCAGTCGTCCATCCCGAGGTCGCCTACGAGATGGTTCTCACGCTCGTTCTGCTGGGAGCCCTGCTCCCGTTCCACCAACGATTGAAGGCGCGCCTGCCCGATGGCGTGGTCGGGCTGATCTACCTCGGTCTATATGCGGCCGGACGGTTCTTTCTCAGCTTCCTGCGGACCGATCCATCCGTGTTTCTTGGAATGCGGCAGGCCCAGCTGGCATCGCTCCTCATGGTGTTGATGGCCATCGTCGCCATACCGCTGCTGGTCCGACGAGCTCGGGCCGGCCGGGAGCCGGTCACCCCGGCAATAGCTGAGTAACTGACCGCTGCAGGCGCTGCGCCAGGCCAGGCGCCTCAGGGTCGTGCTTGAAGTACACACGTGGACCTCGTCGTGCGTGGCCGCCGCAGACCGCACCTCGGCGATCCACGGCCGCAGCGCCGACGTCGTGTATCCGCGCCGCAGCCGGAAGTACGCCACCGACCCGAGATCGATGAGCGGCGCCCGCGGCCATTTCTCCTCGTCGGTGACCACCAGCGCGCCTGCGTGCGCGCGAATCACGCGATAGGTCAGATCGTTGAACCACGATTCGTGACGGAACTCGATGGCGGCCGGGCGGGCGAGCGCTCCGAGCAGCGAGTCGAGAAGGCTCAAGTTCAACTGGCGGGTCGGCGGAAACTGCAACAGGATCGGTCCGAGCCGCTCGCTCAGCGGCGCCAGCCGCTCGCCGAGGATGCGGGCCAGCCCGACGCGATCAAAACCCTCCGCCGAATACGTCAAGCCGCGATTTGCCTTCATGCAGAAACGGAAGCCGGCCGGCGTCTGTGCGACCCACTTGGTCAACGCCGTCTCGGGCGGGGTGCGATAAAAGCTTCCGTTCAGCTCCACCCCGTTCAGCCGCTCCGCATAGAAGGCGAGCATCCGCGCGCCGGAGAGCGTGGCGGGGTAGAACTTTCCCTTCCAACCCGGATAGCTGAAGCCGGACGTCCCGGCGTAGAGCATCTTGGATCGCCTCGCTAGGAGACCGCGACCTTGCTTCGCATGACACGCTCGTGCAGCTGGCCGCACGCCGCGTCCGCCTCGCGACCGCGCGTGTCGCGCACCGTGACGTTGAGACCCTGCGCCTCGACCATTTCCTTGAAGCGACGGATCGCGGTGCGGTTCGGCGCGCGATAGGGCGTGTCCTCGACCGGGTTGAACGGGATGAGGTTCACGTGGGCGAGCTTTCGTCGCAGCAGCCTGCCGAGCTCTTTCGCGTCGCGCTCCGTGTCGTTGACGTCCGCCAGCAGCACCCACTCGTAGCTCACACGCCGGCCGGTCTTCGTGCCATACGCCTGCGCGGCATCGACCAAATCTTGGACGGGATATTTGCGATTGATGGGCACGAGGACATCGCGCAGCTCATCGCGAGCCGCGTGCAGAGAGATGGCCAGCGTCACAGGCAGCCGTTCTTCGGCAAGCTGCACGATCCTGGGGATCAGGCCACTCGTCGACACGACGATGCGGCGGGGGCTGATGCCCAGCAGCTCCGGATCGGCCACCCGGCGCACCGCCTCGACGACCGCCTCGTAGTTGGCCATCGGCTCGCCCATGCCCATGAAGACGACGTGCGAGAGGCGACGGCCCTCTACCGCCAGGAGCCGGGCGGCATCGATCGCCTGCTCGACGATCTCGTGCGCCTTGAGGTTGCGCCCGAAGGGAAACTTGCCCGTCGCGCAGAATGGACAGCCGATCGGGCACCCGGCCTGAGACGAGATGCACAGGGTGGAACGCTCCGCATACCGCATCACCACCGCTTCGACCGAATGCCCGCCATCGAGCTCGAAAAGCGTTTTGGTGGTGAGCGCACGGTCGGCCTGGCTGACCGCGATGGGTCGCAGCGACGTCAGCCTGAAATCACGCTCGAGCGCAGTCCGCAGCGGCTTCGGCACGTCGTGCATCGCCTGGAACGAGGCGGCGCCGCGCGCCAGCCAACCCCAGACCTGCCTCCTTCGATACGCACGCCGGGCGCTCGCAGGGCGCCCTTCCATCTCAGAATCGTTGGCGACCAGCCACGCCTCGAGCTCGGCCGCGGACAGCGAAAGAATCGGCGGCCTGGGCTCTCCAATCACCCCGCCTACGATAGCGGCGCCTCAAAGACCTCTCCGGTGGACCGCACCGCGCCGTCGTCGACCAGCTTGCGCAGATGCGCCCGCATCGTCATCTCCGCAGCTGTCATGAGCTGTTCGTCGAGGTCTCCATAGACGCGCCGGGTCAACTCAATCGCGGTGCCCTTGCCGTATCTGACCTCGGCGAGCACCTGCGCTTCGCGTTCGAGGCGGTGGACTCGGTATTCCTCGATCTTTCCCATCGCGTCCTCGACCGGGTCCCAGTGGCCCGGAAAGAGCTGCCGTGGGCGAGTTGAGGCCAGCCTGTCGAGCGAGCGCAGGTAAGCCGCCACGTCGCCTTCCGGGTACGTGACCATCGAGCTCCCCCGGCCGAGGATGAGGTCGCCCGTGAACACAGCACCGTCGGCGGCCAGCCAGAAACAAAGATGATCTGCGCTGTGCCCGGGCGTGTGGAGCGCCGTCACGTTGAGGGTGCCGACGCGGACCACGTCTTCATCCGCGAGCTCGGGGTAGCGCTTGACCGAGGCATGATGCTCGGTGGCGAGGCGCTCCGCCAGTGGCAGGTGGTCAGGGTGGGAGTGGGTGACCAGCACCACGCCGACAGTGGCGCCCCCAATCCGCTTGTTGATGGCCGCGAGGTGACTGTCGTCATCCGGCCCAGGGTCGATCACGGCCACGACCGGACCCGCCTCGACGATCCATGTGTTGGTCCCGGGACCGGTGTACGGGCCGGGGTTGGGCGCAATGACTCGGTGAACTGCGGTCAACGGGAGGAGGGCGTCCGCACCCCCCCGTTTCGCCGGGTACCTCCCCGCGACGTGGGGAGATCGCCACGCTCCCCGCCGGCTGTGATGTGGCGGTGGGCCGGCAGGTAGATGTCAACGCCGTCGGGCCTAGTGGCGTCGAGCCACCCGTCGAGGTGCGTATCGACGATCAGCCGCAGCAGCGGTTCGCCCATCTCGGTCACCGCCAGCGGGCGCCGGGGCCCCGATGAGTCGATCCGCACCTTCCACCACGAACCGACTGGTTCGGCGGCCACTCTCAGCCCATCCCCGCCGAGCCACTCTTTCGCGCGAGTGAATGCTTCAACCAGGCTCGGCTCGGAGCCGACGACGACGGCGTCCGGAGGAAGCTCACGCGCGGCTGAGGCCATGGCCAGATTTAGCACCGCCCCGAGCACAACGTCACGCGCGCGGTCCTTGGACTGGACTGCCGCAGCCTCCAGGGCCGCGGCGCGCCGGCCGACCTCGTGCGCCTGCTCGAACACCGTCTCGAGCAGCTCTGGGCGACCAAATGCGGCCTGCCGGGCCGACTCCTGGAGCGCCAGGACCGAGGAGCGAAGCTTGTGGCCGAGCCGCCCAAGGAGATAGTCGCGCTGCTCGGTGACGAGCTGCTGGCCGAGCTCCGCGCAGCGCCGCGCGAGACGCAGCCCTCCTTGATCGGCCCAACCGACGAGTCGCCCACCCAGGCTGAGCGGCTCCCACGGTCCGCCCGGCGGCGGAAAGTCGGGGTCGGCGGGCCCGTGGCGCTGGTGCTCGGGGATCGACTCCATCCCGCCGCCCACCCTCACCCACATCGGCGCGGCGGCGCTCATTCAGCGTCTAACGGTAAACGAGTCCGGATCAGGCGCGGATCAGGTCTGGATCCTGGCGGGCACCGTGAACTTGAAGGTTGTGCCGTTCCGATCGCTTGACGCGGCCCAGATCCGCCCGCCGAACGACCGCTCAACGACAAGACGGCAGAGATACAGGCCGAGACCGAGGCCTCCCTGCGATCGGTTGCGCCCGGCCGGTCCCGTCTTCTCAAAGAGCGTCTCGAGGCTCGCGGCCGGCAAGCCCTGGCCGCGGTCGGCAACTGTGACCTCGAGCCAGCCGCGTTGCACCAGTCGCGCCTCGACGAGCACCGAAGCGGTTGTGTACTCGAGCGCGTTGCCGATCAGGTTGGTCAGCACCTGGCCCAGGTGGGTGGGCTCGCAAAAAGCGGGCGGCAGGCCCGCCGGCAAGCTGACCTGCACCGCCGCCGAGCGCTCCTGGTAGCGGTGCCGCAGCACTCCCATCACGCCTTCCAGGGCCGGGCTGAGGTCCACCGACTCGGGGCTCGGCTCGAAGTGCCTTGTCTCGAGCTTGGCGATGATGAGCTGGCTTTCGACCAGGCTGAGCAGCCGGTCGGACGACTCATACGCCTCCTGGAGCAGTTCGCGCCGGCCGGTCGCGTCGATGGTGTTGTCCCACTGCATGATCCCGGCGAGAGTGTTCTTCATCGCGGCGGCCGGGCTGCGAACCTCGTGGCCGATGGCTCGAAGCATCAGATCCTTGGCTTCCAGGGCGATGCTCTGCGCGGTCACGTCCTCATGCAGCGTCAGGATTCCCGCAGGCTCGCCTTCGAGGCCAGGGATCACGACCCGGCGCACGTGCACGGTTCGATCGGGGTCGGGGATGCGGAGCTCGAGCCTCCCGTCTGGCTCGCCGTCGTCGCCCGGAACCGCCCCCGCGGCTTCATAGATCTCTGCCGGCTTTCGCCCCGGCATCTCCGACGCCCGGAGGTGGTAGATCGATTCGACCTCCGGGTTGGCATACACGATTCGGCCGGCAGCGTCCTCGAGCATCACGCCCACCGGCGAATGGCGGAGGATCGCATTCATCATCCGGCGCTCGCGATCCAGCGCATCGACCAGCTCGAGCTGACCGATCTGGACGGCTGCCTGGCCGGCGAGGACTGCCGCCAGCCGTCTCGTTTCGGCGCCGCCGCTGGTCATCCTCGCAACAAGCAGCCCGGCGAGACCGCCGTCGACCTGGATCGGGATGGCGAATGCGTCCGGCGGAGCGCCGAGAAGGTCGAGCAGGGCTCGCAGCCGGCGGCTGCCGGCGGGCGACGCCAGCGCTCGCAACAGCTGCGCGCTGTCGGTCACCGGCACCTTGGGAGCATCTTCGCCGTCGTCAGACCGACGAACCAGCTCGCCATCCTCGAGCAGCCAGAGCTCACCTTGCGAACCGGCCAGGGCGCGACTGATGAGCCTTGCCATCTCCGAACGGGCCCGTTCGGGCTCGGTCGGGGTGAGCTCAGCGAACGCCGCCACGGCCTCCAGGGTACGAATGCGGCCGCGCGTCTCCGCGACGAGTCGAGAGTTCTCGATCGCGACGGCCGCATGGCGAGCGAAATCGAGCGAAGCGGAAGTCGGTTCGGCGAGGTGTGTCGACGCATGAACCGACCCTATGGCTCCGACGAGCCGGTCGCCGTACCAAAGCGGGATCAGGCCCCATGCATGTCCGTGGGCGTTGCCGCTCAATAGACCTGCGGGCGCGTCGCGCCAGCTGTCCTCGACGCTGAGACCCGCCCAAGACAGCACTTGCTCCGCAGCGGATTCCCCGCTTCCGCGCGTCGCGCTGATTCGCCCTTCCGTGTCGAATGCCCAACACACGGCGCCCGCGCATTCGAGCATCGTCCTCGCCTGGTCCGCGATGTTCGCCACCACGCTCATGAGCTCGTGGCCGGCGAGTGCCGCAAGCTCCTGGATGCGCGCTGACTGCGCGAGGGCCAGCTCGTTGGCGTGGTGCAGGCGCATCGTGCGCAGCGCGATCCCGACCACCGGGGCCGCGGTTTCGAGCAGCTTTAGGTGGGCCGGTTGAAATCGCCCGCCGTCGTTGCGCATCGCGGCGATGCCGGCGACCACACGCTGGTCCTGGGTTATCGGCACCCACGCGACGTGGCTTGGGGAACTGCTGAAGATATAGCTGCCGATCGGGCCGTTGAGGTCCGAGGAGTCCGCTTGCGCCAGGTCAAGGGCGATCTCGCCGCTCTCGATCATCCGGCCGAAGAACGGCGCCTCGGCCATTGGAATTGGACCGACCGCGGCCGCCTGTCCGCCTCGCTCGCCGGTGAACGCGGCCATGTTGCCGGCCACGTCGAGGTAGGCGAGCACCATGTGGGTTGCTTCGAGGTACTCGCTGGCGACGGAGAAGATCGCCTCCGCGATGTGGTGCTCATCAGATGCCCCCGCCACACCCATCTCAAGGACGTGAAGAGCTTCGAGCCGCCCTCTTTCGGCCTGCGCCTCAGCGAAGTGATCGGCGTTTGCGAGCGCCAGGCTCACATGGGCGGCGACGTCCTGGAGCAGCTTGACGTGCCAATCGTCGAACGCACCCTCGTGATACGACTGCAGGGACAGCATGGCCGTGATGCGGTCGCCGCTCAGCACCGGCACCCAGACGAACGAACGCGAGACCAGGAGCCGGTCGGTCGGCGGCCCGGAGACGAACACCGCCGCGCCCCGGCCTACGGTCCATCCCTCGTGCTCCAGGTCTTTGCGCTGGAAGCTTCGCGCCCAAGGTGAGCTGCGCACGAGCACGGGCTTCCCGGACTCGTAGGCCTCGCGAGACGGACCTGTGACGGCGAGAGCCACAGGCGGCACGACCTCTTCAACGCCTGCGACGTACTGATATCCCTCGGCAACCGGGCCGTCAGGAGTCTGGGTGATCGTGGCGAGGATGAACCCGTCGAAGTTGAGGAAGGTCGCGAGCTCCTCGCGCAGCGTCCTCATGATCGACCATCGGTCGAGGCTCGACGCGAGACGGCGACCGATCGTGTTGACGACCTCGAGCCTTCGCCGCTGGTCCTCGATCGCCTCGTAGCTGCGGGCGTTGCGCAGCGCGAGTGTGGCCTCGTCAGATACGAGCTCCAGAAACGCCGCCGTCGAGTCCTCGTATGCAAATGGGCGCGAGCATCGGATCCCGAGAGCACCGCGCACGACGCCGCCCTCTTTGATCGGTACCCACAGCGATGAGGACGGCTCGTGGACGAGAATCGCCTTCGAGTCGCGGACCATCGCGCGAGCCGCGGCGGCTGCCGGAGATCGGGACGGGAGCCACCGCGCGGTCGGGGCTGAATCGGCTTCGACGTGCATCAGCCGTATCCGGTCCGTGCCGTCATCCTGCAACGAAACCATCTCCAGGGAATCGACAGGCAGCAGCTCGCGAAGCGTGGTGTGGAGCCCGGTGATGACGCTTGCCTCGTCGAGCGTTGACGCCATGGCCCGGGCGATGCTGTTCAGCGCCTCGAGCCGGCGGGCCTGGTTGCGAGTGAGCTCGTTGAGCGAAGCGTTGGCCAGGAGGACCCCGAGGCGCCGGTGGACCTCCTCCAGGAAGGCAACCTCGGCGGTTGCCACGCGTCGCTTTCTGTAGGACTGGTAGATGACGCTGCCTATGAGCTCCCCGTGGTGTTCCACCGGGACCCAGACAGCTGTCTTGGTGTTGCGCCCGGTGCCTGGTCCCTTGCCCACCAGCTGACCCCTGGACA
The DNA here is from genome assembly GCA_036513135.1 of Candidatus Dormiibacterota bacterium. Taxonomy (GTDB): domain Bacteria; phylum Chloroflexota; class Dormibacteria; order Dormibacterales; family Dormibacteraceae; genus Palsa-870. The sequence continues at coordinate 30,269 of DATBZP010000139.1, forward strand.
GACCGGTGAGGACCGCCGCGCGGGGATTCGCGTACTGGCGCGCGAACATCGAGTCGCGAAGGCGACGCCGGCGGAGATCCTGGAGCACGCCGGAGTCGATGGACAGCGATCGATACCAACCCTCGCGCTCGAGCACGTGCAGGTTGATGACGTCGTAGGCAAACCGCGGATTCAGACCGCGGTACAGAACCTGCACCAGATCTGCCTCCGTGACACAGCTGCCGAGCTCGTGGATTAGAGCGGCAGCGGACGGGCCCAGGCCAGGTTTGGACTTTCGCGGCGCGGCTATCGGTCTGGCGAGCGCGCGCTTGACGGGGCTCGCCGGCGCGTGAGTCTTGGCGCCTGGCCGGGCTGAACTGGGCATTGCCACCGATACACTACCCCCGTGCCGTTCACCCCGCCCAAACCGATCGCGCCCACGCCCGAGGATCTATTGGGGTCCACCGTCTTAGTGGTGGATGACGAGCGAGCGTGGCGGGTGATCCTGGAAACCGACCTGAGAATGCTCGGCTACAAGGTGTCGATGGCCGAGGACGCCGACCAGGCGCTCGAGAAAGCCGAGGCTGACCAGCCTGAGGTCGCGATCATCGACCTGATGCTTCCCGAGCCGATGGACGGTTGGGGGCTTCTCAACGAGCTGAGGGCGCGCGGGCAGAAGGTGCCGGTCATCTTCTACACCGCCTACCCGGTCTTCCCCTCAGGGACCGACGACCCGGATGTGGTCGGCTACATGAGCAAGGCGATCGACAGGGCCGATCTATACGCCCTGCTCCCGCCGGCGATTCGGCGCTCGCGCGAGCGCCGAAACTCAGATTGTTAAGCCCCTACCAGCCGAAGCCGAGCCACGACAGCACGTCTGCCCAGTTCGCGCCCGACGCTACCGCCAGACCCGCGACGACGACCAATGCGAAGGCCGCCCGCTGCAACTTGATTCCCCAGATCATCCCTACCTAACCCCTTTGTTTTTCCAACCGATGCCAGATCAGGAAGAAAGTATGCGGCGCGCAATTCGTACTGGCATGTTCAGATCACGTCAATTATTGTTAGATTTAATGTAGGGCAATAGCTTGGAAAATCGCAGGATCAACGAGAAGGAACGGAGTTTGGCTCGCAACCGTGAAGTGCGGCTGCCGCCGCTGCCTCCTGGCCTCGAGGTCTACCGGCCCGCCGAGGTCCTCGGTTCGTCGGTCCTGGTGGTCGAGGACGAGGCCGCCATGCTGCAGCAGCTCAAGATCGACCTGCACGACCTCGGCTATCGACCCCTGGTCTCGTCCGCGGCACCTGAGGCGATGGAGCTGCTCGAACGCGAGCGCGTGGCGGCCGTACTCCTCGACCTCGTCCTGGACGAGGGGGAAGATTCCGGCTTTGAGCTCTTGCAGTGGATCCGGCATCACCACCCGGGGCTACCCGTGATCGTGCTCTCCGCGGCCCAGGTCAACTCCGCGTCGATCCGCAAGGCGTATGAGCTTGGCGCGAGCTCGTATTTCGTCAAGGGCAACGTGCCCATGGCGCACATCTACTCAGATCTCGCGGCACGCCTTGTCGAGCGCGGAACCGGCCGCCCGGGCAGCTATCGTTTCGGGCGCCTGGAATTCGACCCCACTCACCGAACGGTCAAGCTCGGGAAAGGAGAGATCCGCCTCACCCAGCAGCAGGCCGCCCTGGTCCTGTACCTCGCCCAGGGTTCCAAGTCCGCGACGGCTCGGGACCTGATCGAGGCCGGCCTGTTTCGCAGCAACGCGGCGCACTCCACCGTCCATTCGGCTCTCTTGACCTTGAGGCGGCGACTCGACGAGCTGGAGCCCGGCCTGGGTCAGACCTTGGTGCGGGCGACGGCGCGCGGCTACAACCTGGCGACGGTCGCGTGACGGAAGGGACGTCGACTACACCCCTGCCGAGCCGGTCCGTCCTAGACGAGGTGATCGAGCTCAGACGTCACTTCCACCGCCACCCAGAGGTGAGCTTCAGTGAGCACGAGACGAGCCGGCAGCTCGGGGACCGGCTGCGTGAGCTCGGCCTGGAGCTCAAACCGTGCCCCACGGAAACAGGCGTGGTCGCCATGCTCGACACCGGCAAGCCCGGAAAGACGGTGATGCTGCGTGCGGATATCGACGGGCTGCCGATTCACGAGGAATCCGGCGTCGATTTCTCATCGCGCACCGACGGCAGGATGCACGCCTGTGGTCACGACGCGCACATGGCGATCATGGTCGGAGTCGCGCGCACCATCGTCGATCGCATATGGGACGTGACGGGCCGCTACCTGTTCGTCTTCCAGCCCGCCGAGGAGATCGTCGAAGGTGCGAAGGCGATGATCGCCAAAGGCCTGCTCGACGCCCACCATCCCGACTCCGTGATCGGGCTGCACGTGACGAGCTTCATAGAGTCGGGCACGGTGGTGTCGAAGCCCGGCCTGATGTGGGCAGGATCCGATGCCTTCGAGATCGGCTTTTTGGGACCCGGTGGACACGGCGGCCTGATGGGCCGTCGCGGAAACGTGCTTGCGGCACAGGCGTTCTTCATCGAGCGGCTCCACACCGTCGTCGAGGGTCTCGAGCAGGATGGCGTGCAGTGCCACGCGACGGTCGGGGACATCAGGAGCGACGGAGCCTGGAACATCGTGCCGCGGGGAGTGCTCGTCAAGGGCTCCCTGCGCACGTTCAATGCGTCGCTTCGCGAGCAGGCGCTCGGCCGCCTGTCCGACCTGCTGCGCAAGACAGACAGCGAGTTCGACGTGCGCTCAAAGCTCGACCTCGTTCATGGAACGGTGCCGCTCATGAACGAACCGAACGTCACGCGGACGGTGCTCGAGGTGGGACGGTCGCTCATCGGTGACCGGGCGAGTGTCCTCGGGCGGCCGCTGACGGTGAGCGACGATTTCGCGGAGTTCCTGACCCGCATTCCCGGGTGCTACTTCATGCTCGGAGCGATGCCGAAGGGCGAGCTGCCTCCTGCCCACCATTCGCCCGGGTTCAAGATCGACGAGGACGCGCTGCAGATCGGCGTCAAGGTCCTGGCGGGAGCAGCGTCAAGACTCGCGGCTGACTGATGCTGTGGTTGGCATCGCTGGGGCTCGGCCTCGCGGCGGGCTTCGCCGCTCGTGGAAGCATCGACAACCTCGCGCGCCTTCAGTTTCGATGGCCCTGGTTCGTGCTTGCCGCCCTGGTCGTGCGAGAGGCGGCGGTGCTCACGCCGCTCAACCGCGTCGCCGGCGTGCAGTACGTCTACGCAGCCGCCCTGCTAGCGCTCGTCGCGTGGACCCTGTGGCACGTCAACCGAGTCGCAGGAATCTGGTTGGTCGCCGTCGGCAGCGCGCTCAACCTGATCGTGATCGCGGCCAACGGTGGCCGGATGCCCGTGGCGCCCGACCTTGCCGGCGCTCTCGTCCAGCGGGGCCACATCGGCCAGTACACGCTGATGGCGGCAGACACGCACCTCAACTGGCTGGCCGACTGGATCGCCCTTCCCGGCCCCCTCGGACGGGTCGTGCCGGAGGCCTACAGTCCAGGCGACCTTATCGTCGCCGTGGGAATCGCGCTGGTCGTCGTGCTGGCCATGCGATCGCGAAAAGGGTCGGAGGAAACCCGGCCCCGTATAGTGAGTGACCCGCCGTGATCATCTTCTGGATCTTCACGCTCTTTGCCGGCGCTTCGACCTTTGCGTTCACCTATATCTTCTTGCAGCTGGGGCTCGCATGGTTCGTGGGGATTTGATCAGAGTCGCCGCCGCGGCGCTTGCCGCCGTGCTCCTCGCGCTGCCCGCGCAAGCAGTGCACGCGCAGGACCCTGGGCTGAGCCCGAATGCGCATCACGAGGCGGCTCGCATCATCGCCGCAGAGCTGGCGATGGACCAGGCCTCAGCTGACCTCGCTTCAATCGCCGCGCAGCAACCTTCGGGCTTGATGGAATCGATGCGCAAAGAGCTCGCCATGGATCGAGCCGCCTATGCGTTTCGGGCCGCGGCCCGCCAGGAGGAGCTGCGGGTCTACGAGCTCGCGGGTTATGCGAGCGTGGAGAGCGCCGTGGTCCAGCTGCTGCCTCCGGCCCTGCAGAATCCGGTCGAGAACACGATCATGGGGTTGCATTCGCTGTACATCCTCGGAGGCATCGACCAGTACTACCTGGTCAACGTCCACTTCACACATCCGTACGGCGACGCGAAGTCCGTGAGCCTGCTTCGCTCCTACTACCTCGAGGCCGGGCGCCTATACGGCATCGACCCGAGCTACCTCGCCTCGATCAACTTCATCGAGAGCAACTTCGGCCGCATCAACGGCCCGTCATCCGCGGGTGCCCAGGGCCCGATGCAGTTCCTTCCCAGCACCTGGACCGAATACGGGCAGGGCGGAAACATCAACGACCCGCACGACGCCATCCTCGCGGCGGCTCGCTACCTGGCGCACAACGGCGCGCCGTACAACATGCGCAACGCGATCTACCACTACAACCTCGACTTCGACTACGTCGACTCGGTGGAGTCTTTCGCGCGGGCCTACCGCACCGACCCCGGATGGCTGGACCGCATGTACTACTGGAACACGATCGGATGAAGACCCGCCTAGACACTTAGAGTAAGTACTCATGGAGTACCGGATCGAACAGTTGGCCCGATCTGCGGGCGTCGCCGTCGACACCATCCGCTTCTACCAGGGCAAGGGCTTGCTCGCGGCCCCGCGGCGGGACGGCCGCGTCACGTGGTACGGCGAAAGCCACCTCGAGCGGCTGCGCCGGATCAAGGAGCTGCAGCAGCAGGGTTTCACCTTGACGGTGATCCAGCGCTTCCTCACCGGCGAGCTGGAGCCGTCGGATGAGGCACTGGTCGCGGCGGTCACCCGGCCGGCGGCGCCTCAGACCCTCACTTTGACGGAGCTCGCCGAGCGCAGCGGCGTCGCCGAACCGCTGCTGATGAGCCTCGAGCAGGCCGGTCTTTTGGTCCCGGCGGAAGGCGGCGATGAGCCGCTCTACCCGGCCGATGACCTGGACGCGATCGCCGCCGGAATGAAGCTGATCGCGGCGGGGGTGCCACTGGGCGCGCTGATGGAGCTCGGCAAGGAACACGCCGCCGCGATCGACCGCACCGCACGCCGGGCTGTCGACCTTTTCGACCGTCACGTGCGCGAGCGCATCCAGTCGGAAGGCGGGGCGACCGAATCTGCCGAGCGCCGGCTGCTGGAGACGTTCAACGAGCTCCTCGAAGCGAGCGGCACGCTCGTCAGGCACCACTTTCAGCGCACGCTGTTGCGTGCGGCAAGAGAGCACATCGAGAAGCGATGATCGCCACGTTGGTCCGCACCTGGGAGCTGGATCGCACCCCGGACCTCATCGACCTCGTCAGCGCCGCGCGAGACAACGGGCACGAGGTGCTGCTCATCGAGCGACCGATGCCCGACGCGGTCAGCGTCGCCGCACTGGGCAAAGCCTTCGACGTCGTCGCCGCCAAGGGCGGCGTCGCGCTTGAAGACGCGAGCGGCAAAGTCGTCGACTTCGAAGCCGGCGACGACAGGCTCCTGGCTGCGTCGCGGCTGTGGCGGAGGGTTTGCGAGTCGATCGCCGGGCCGGCGGCGGCGACACCCATCAGAGGCCCCATCGCGGTCGGCGGCTTCGCCTACCGACCGGATCGCGACCCCGGCGAGCCGTGGTCAGGCTTTCCCGCGCTGCTTCTCCGAGTGCCCGCGCTCGCGGTCACCCGGGTCCGTGGCCGCACCTACGCCACCGCCGCATCGGCCGAGGCCGAAGCGCTGCTCGAGCTCAGCGAAGCCGGGAACCTACCGGGACTCCGCGCACCCGCGGCACGCAGGCTCGACGTGACGGCCGTACGCAATCCCCTGGCGTGGACAGCCGCCGTGGAAAGCGCCGCCGCACGTCTTCGTGCAGGTGATGCGGCAAAAGTCGTGCTCGCCCGGGAAGTGCTCGCGCGTGGCGACGGCGTCGTGTCGGCCGCGATGGTGGCCCGCTCGCTTCGAGCCGCCTACCCGTCGTGCTTCATCTACCTCATCACCGGTGCTGATGGAACCGCATTCGCCGGCGCCTCACCCGAGCTGCTCGTTCGCCGGTCGGCAGATCGGGCTTTCTCACAACCGATGGCGGGGTCCGTCGCGCGAGGTGCGACCGACGCCGAGGATGAGCGCCTCGCGCGCCAACTCGAAGACAGCGCGAAGGATGCGGTCGAGCATCGCATCGTGTCGGAATTCGTCGTCGACGCACTTCGTCCATTCGCGATGTCGGTTACCGCAAGACCGCCCGAGGTCGTTCGCTTCACGAACATCCAGCATCTCGCCACGTCAGTCACCGCTGAGCTGCGTCAGCCGCCGGCCGATGCGTTGCAGCTCGCGGCCGCCCTCCACCCGACCCCCGCCGTCGGTGGCTGGCCGCGCGATGCAGCCAACGCCCTGATCGACGACCTGGAAGGAATGGAGCGTGGTTGGTACGCGGGCGCTGTCGGTTGGATCGATGGACGCGGAGATGGCGAGTTCGCCGTGGCACTGCGCTGTGGTTTGCTGTGGGAGGACGGCGCGCGCCTGTATGCCGGAGTCGGCGTCATGCCGGACTCCGATCCTGCCCGCGAGCTGGAGGAGACCGAGCTGAAGTTCAAAGCGTTGCTCACGGCACTCGTCTGATGGACGTGACCCTCAACGGTGCGCGCATCCACTACGAGCGGTCGGGCACGGGATTCCCTCTGCTCCTCATCCACGCCGGAATCGCCGATTCCCGCATGTGGGAACCGCAGGTCAGTGCGTTCGCGAAGCATTTCGACGTCATCCGGCCAGACCAGCGTGGTTTCGGTGAGTCGGAATTGCCGCCCGGGACCTGGTCGCCCGTCGAGGACCTCCTCGCGTTGATCGACGCACTTGCTCTGAAGCCCGTGCACTTGGTCGGCTGCTCAATGGGCGGCGCAGTCGCCATCGACTTCGCGCTCGACCATCCAGAGCGTGTTTCGAAGCTCGTGCTGGTCGGCTCGGCCCTCCATGGGGCCGACTTCGGCGAGAAGTACACGGAGCTGTGGGCGGAAAGCGAAGCCGCGGATCGGGCGGGCGATCTCGAGGCGTTGAATCTGGCCGACCTGCATCTCTTCCTCGACGGTCCGCGCCGGCCGCGCGGTTACGTCGCTCAACCACTCCGGGATCTCTTCCTCGATATGAACGGACGCTCCTTGCGGAGCGACTTCAAGAGCTCTCCGCGAAAGGATCTCGATCCGCCGGCGGCGGGCCGTTTGCACGAGATCACCGCGCCGACGCTGCTCGTGGTCGGCGACGAGGATGTGCCGCCGGTCTTCGACATCGTCGAACTGCTCATGGAATCAATTCCGAATGCACGCAAGGAAGTCATACACGACGCGGCGCACCTTCCGAACCTGGAGCACCCAGACGACTTCAACCGACTCGTTCTCGCTTTCCTCCTGGAGGGTTAAGCCGCCCAACGCAGACCCGGCCCGCGCGCCCGCCTCATCACGACC
>DATBZP010000140.1:0-4272 GCA_036513135.1 Candidatus Dormiibacterota bacterium
GTCAATGGTTGTCGGCCCGGTCACCATTGGGCCTGGTACCTCGGACCGGTTCGACGCCGACCGGCTAGTGTTCCGCCACCCGGTCGGCCGTCGGGTCTGGACCGACCTGGCACACGGGCTCTAACCGTCACGTCGGGCTTCAGCGAGTCTCCCGCTGCATGTCGGAATCATGGACCCGCATGAGTGAGTTCTCGGCCGGTTCGCAGCGGTCCTTCTTCTGATCCCAGTAGTCGCGATGGCCGTCGGCGAGCTGTGCTGCCAATAGACTCGGCCCGCTGGGTGGACGCTTGACCGCTCGTCCACGCGAGCCACAGGTACAGAGGGGGTTAGGTGTCGCCCACGACCATCGCGCTCCTCATCGTTCTCGGACTCGCCGTCGGACTGTTCGGGACTTTGGTCGGCGCGGGCGGCGGTTTCATCCTCACCCCCATTCTGCTGCTGGTGTACCCCGAGGACAGCCCCTCGACGATCACCGCGATCAGCCTCGTCGTGGTCTTCTTCAACGCACTATCCGGGTCGGCGGCATACGCCCGTCAACGGCGCATCGACTATCGGGCGGGCGTCGCCTTTGCTGTCGCCACCTTCCCGGGCGCGGTTGCCGGCGCGCTGCTCGTGGCCGTGGCCCCGCGGCGGCTCTTCGATGCTCTGATGGCCGCCCTTCTCGCGGGCATGGCCGCCTGGCTGATCGCCGGGACACGCCAGCGGGCCGGCCGGGCATCCCGGCCTGCGGGGCAACCGCGGGAGCTGACCGACCGCGATGGGATCATCTATCACTACGCCGTGCCGATGGTCCGCGGCGTGGCCTTCAGCCTTCTTGTCGGCTTCGTCTCGAGCTTTCTCGGGATCGGTGGTGGAGTCCTCCACGTGCCCCTGTTGATCGGCGCCCTAGGCTTTCCGGTTCATGTTGCGACCGCGACATCGCACTTCGTGCTCGCCAACATGGCGGCGGTTGGGACGGTGACCCATATCCTGGTCGGCAACTTCTCCGGCGGCACCGGCCTGCGCCGCGCCGCCGCTCTCTCCATCGGGGTTGTGGTGGGCGCTCAGGTGGGTGCGCTGCTATCGCGGCGCGTCCACGGCGTGGTCATCCAGCGGCTCCTCGCCGCCGCCCTCGTGGCGATTGCCGCGCGACTGCTGGTATCGGTTCTCTGAGACAGGAAGGAACCAGCCCGGTGATGCTGGGGATGCTCTGACGTCAGTGTGCTGCAGCCCGCATGGCGGCCACTCGAGCGGTCCTCAACCAGCTGCCGTTCTGACAGAGGTACAGCTTGGGGACGCCGGCGATGCGCGCTGCCACATATGACGGACTCCGGGGGAACAGCCGGTAGAACTCCCGGATCGAGACCCCCGAGGCCTTGCCCCGGAGGCGAACCGTTGGGCCCATGCCGTGTTCGAGGAAGTGATTGCGCGGGAAGCGGATCACCTCCCAGTGCCGGTCGCTCAGCTCACTGATGCCGACCCGGGCGGCAAGGGATCTGGTTGGCCACTTCCATGCCATCACGTTGTGGCTGACTTGTCCGAACGTCGACACCGAACCGCAGCTATCGGTGGCCCGGCCAACGCCGGGGTCTCACCGGGAGCAAGGATCGTCGACATCAGGATCCACATCGCATCACCTCGTGTGACCTTGGACCCTTGAGTCGTCCGCGCTCCCGAGTCAAGCCCTGGGGACTTATGGCCCTGGCGCGCCTGGCGTGTCGGTGTGATCCTGGGTTGGCCCGCCGCCCACCGAGGAGGTCGTCATGAACCCCGTTGCACCTGAGCAGCCCGAAGCGACTACCGGGAGCGCTGCAAACGGCCCGTTGAACACCGAAGCGCGCTCGCTGCGCGAGCGTCTTGTTGAGATCCGTGCGCTGACCGACGAGATGCCGATGCTGAGCGACGCACAGGTGCTCGAGGCGATGCACCATGTTCGATTCCTCGTCAACTACATTGCCGCGCATGGACGTGCGGAAGAACACGTCGTCTATCCGTATATCACGACGTTCATGAGCGGGTCTGACCTTGAGCTCGCCGCGCTCCGCGCCGATCACGTCCGTGTGGAGGATCTGGGCCGGGCGATCATCGAGTGGACACCGGCGCAGAACCGCGCAGCACTGCACGGCCTACTTGCGGAATTCCTGGCGATCAGCGAGGCCCATTTCCTGGTCGAGGGCGAGGACTGCATGCGAATCGTGCACGGGCACGTTCTCAATGGCACCGAGCAGGTACTGTTCGAGGCAATCGAGATCGAGACCTTCGACCGCGTCGTGGATGACGCTCCGGGCCTCATGGCACGGTAGCGGCGCTGCCACGGCCGGCCGGCGGTACACCCCACCTCGAACCCGAGACAGAACGACACCATCCCTCGCGCCGCACATTGTCAGACCAGACCGAGGATGCTCCGCGTCGCCACGTACAGCGCGAGGAGCACGAGCAGACCGGCAAACGCTCGGACCAGGACGGACGCGGGCACTTGTCCCGCAACCCAGTTGCCCAGCAGGGACCCGGCCATCGCCGTCGCTGTGAACGGAATCAGGACACCCCAGTCGACAGCGACCACGCCACCGCGGGCAGCGAGCGCCACCGCGCTGTTGATGGCGATGACCAGAAGGCTTGTGCCAACGGCCTCACCCATTCGGAAGCCGAGCGCCAGGACCAGGCCAGGCACGACCACGAATCCTCCCCCGACACCGAAGAAACCTGTCATGAAGCCGACCGACGTGCCGACCACCGCGATGGAGACGACTCGTCTGGCGGTCAGTCCTTGTGCGGCCACGCGAGTGGCAGAAGACCGCTCAACCGACTCCCGCTGCGCCGACTGCTGCCGATGCACCATGGCTCCGGCCGCCAGCAGCATGAGACCGGCGAAGGCGAGGAGCAGGACATTCGGGTTGACCAGCTTGTTGAGGCTCGACCCGAGCAGCGAGCCGCCGACGCCGACGACCCCGAAGACGAGTCCCGGCCCCCACCGGACGCGTCGCGAGCGGGCGTGGCCGATGGTCCCGGTGAGGGCTGTAAGACCGACGATCACCAGCGAGGTGGTGGTGGCCTGGCGCGGGTTCTCGCCGAGCGCGTAGACGAGCGCGGGGACGGTGAGGATCGACCCACCGCCGCCCAGAGCCCCGAGCGAGACGCCGATCAGCAAGCCCAGGGGCAGCGCCAGGAGGGAGAAGGTCACCGAGCGGGAGTGATGGTGTCCGCGTGGAGCGCAAGCATGGCGAGAAGAGCATACCCCAGGGGGTATGGTGTATCATGCTTCCATGAGCAAAGAGCAATTCGCGGGATCGCACGGCATCGACTTCGATGACTCAACGCTGGCCGACCTGCAGCGCCGCCTGCGAAGAATTGAGGGTCAGGTTCGCGGGCTTCAGCAGATGCTTTCTGAGCGTCGTGATTGCCGCGATGTCGTGACCCAGATCGCCGCGGCGAACAAGGCACTCGAACAGGTTGGGTTCCTGATGGTCTCCGCCGGGCTGACCTGGTGCCTCGAGGACCCACGTCGATCGGCTGCTGCCGGCTACGACATCGCCGACGTGCAGAAGATGTTCCTCAAGCTCGCCTGACGCCCCCCAAACCACGAGATGACCACGTCAGCCGCGATCCATCCCCTTCCACCGCGGCTCATCCAATCTGACAGAGGAGACGAGATGCCCACGACCGATCTGACTGTCGGAACGTTCCAGCCCATCATCGACGCGGACGGCATCGTTCTGGTCGACTGGTGGGCATCGTGGTGCGGGCCATGCCGTGCATTTGCACCCACGTTCGAGGCCGCCGCACAGAAGCACGATGACATCGTCTTCGCGAAGGTCGACACTGAGGCCAACGGCGAACTCGCCGGTGGCGCCGGGATCATGTCGATCCCGACGCTCATGGTGTTTCGCGACGGCATCCGAGTGTTCTCCCAGCCGGGCGCTCTGCCCGCTGCAGCGCTCGAGGACCTCATCGCCCAGGTCCGTGGCCTCGACATGGACGACGTGCGCGCATCGCTTGCGACGAGAGCGTCGTGAATGGCACAAGGCATGTGTAGAGCGCGTACCTGCAATAGGTGCGAGCGACCAACGTGGACCGGATGTGGTGCACACGTCGAGCAGGTGCTCGGCCACGTTCCTCGCGATCAGCGCTGCCAATGCAACGTCGGTTCGAACCCCAAGGCGTCCACAAGCGCGCGCCGCCGTCATGGCTTCGCCGGGGCGCTGGGGCGCTAGCGCGGGCGGATTGGCGCGGGCGGCGAGCCCGCTCGACCGTCCCTAGACTGGCGATTGTGCCCTGTGCCCCTCTGCTGCAAGT
>DATBZP010000141.1:0-10604 GCA_036513135.1 Candidatus Dormiibacterota bacterium
CGTCAGCGCCGCGATGATGCCCAGGAACAGGACCCACGCTGTGCCCGTGATGACGTTGCGGCCCGGAACCGGCCACCGCTTCCACCCGAGCCGCCTGGCCACTCGCGGACCGGCGATCGCGTCGATGAACGGCCACAGCAGCAACCCGACGACCACGACGGGCAGGATGGCGAAGTTAAAGACCAGCTCGTTCACCAGTTTCAGGGCCTGGAACAGAAAGAGGAAGTACCAGTCTGGTCGCGGGATGGTGACCGCGCGGGGGTCGGCCACCGGCTCGAGCTGGAGGTTCTTCTGCACGAACGCTGCGAGCAGGCCGACCGTGATCATCATCATCACGGCGATGATCGGATAGGGCCAGAAGTGGTCCGGGAAGAACGGATGGGTCTCGTCGTCGGGCATGTCGTCCGCCAGGTGGTGGCCCGCGTCGCCCATCAGGATGGGGAAGAGGGCAAGCCCGACCAGAACCGGGTAGAGGATGTGGTCAGGTCCGATCGGGAGCCGCTTCCACTCCGGCTCGAGGGTGTGGCCGCCGTGGCCGTCCACCTCGATGATCGGGATCTCTGTTGCGGCGACCGCCGCTCCAGGTCCTTCCTTTGCGATGTCCGACTCGCTCACAACGGCTCCGAGATGCCGTGTGCTCGGATGAACCGGAAATGCACGTACATCAGAATGACGATCACGGCTGGCAGCAGGAAAACGTGGATCGTGAAAAAGCGTTGGAGGGTGGCCGGGCCCACCACAGGGCCGCCCTGCGCGATCGCCTTGAGGAAAGGGCCGAGCAGAGGGGCCGAACCGGCAATCTTGATTGTGACCTGGGTAGCGAAGTAGGCCTTGGTGTCCCAGGGCAGCAGGTAGCCGCTTAGCGAAAGGCCAAGGATGCAGAGAAGCATGATCACGCCGACCATCCAGTTCAGCTCGCGAGGCGCGCGGTAGGAGCCCGTCCAGTAGACGCGGGCCATGTGAATGAGCACCATGATGATCAGGATGTTTGCGCCCCAGAAATGGACGCCGCGGATCAGCCATCCGAGGAATTGAGTGTTCTGAATGAGCAGGACGCTGTTGTAAGCGGGCGAATTGCCTGGAGTCCCTGCGTCAGGGACGTAGTAGAAGGAAAGAAAGACCCCGGTCACCAGCTGCAAGACGATGAGGATGAACACCATCCCGCCGAAGCAGTAGTAGAAGGCGTTGGCGAAATTCGGGACTCGCTGGTAGAGGGCTTCGTCGACAGCCTTCGTGAACGGATAGCGTTCGTCGAGCCACTCCACCACCGCCACCTGGATCTCGCGTGGGTGGGGAATGGCCATGCGCTAGAAGCCTAGAACTATGCCGTCGACCTGGATCGTGGCCGGGTCGGCGCCCTGCTTCCAGGTCAGATGCGAAAGGGGCGCGGCCGCCGGGCCCCGGAGCACCGTGCCGTCGAGATGGAACCGTGAGCCGTGGCATGGGCAGTCAAAGCTCTTCGCTGTCACATTCACAGCGACCGAGCAGCCGAGGTGCGAGCAGTTGATGGCAAAGACGTCGACCTTGCCCTGGTTCTTCACGACGAAGCCGCCAAAAGCAAGGTCGCCAGCCGCGTTGTCGCCTCCACCGTCCGCCATGATGAAAGCGGAGTTAGGGCTTGTCGGGGCGTTGAATTTCACCGCCTGACCGTCGCTGAGCTGATCGATCGGCGTGTCAAGGGTGACCGCCAATGGGCCTTTCTTCTGGCCTTTGGGCGAAGCCGGCCACAGGAAGACCAGCAGCGGCGGGAGTGCGGTGACGATGGTCGCCGTCATGAGGGCCGCGATCCACCAACCGAGGAAGGTGCGTCGCGTCAATCGCCTCGGCGCCGCAGCGTCTGCCATCGGGCCCAAATGTTATCCGAGACGCAGGGGTGGCAACCCGACCGCCTGGCGCACCTCCGCCATGGTCCGGCCAGCCAGCTCGCGCGCGGTCGCACTGCCCTCTTCGAGGATGCCCGCGATCAGTTGCGGGCTCAGCTCCGCGCGGACCTCGCGGAACGGCTGGAACGTCTCGATGATCCGCTCGGCGAGCAGCTCCTTCTTCTTACCGCAGCCGATCTTCGCCTTGCGGCACAGGTCCCAGTAATGCTGCCAGTCGTCGAAAAAGAACTTGTACAGGGCGCACACGTTGCAGCTCCGCGGATGGCCAGGTTGAGTCATGTACGTGCGCTTGACGTCGGTCACCATGCTCCGTACCTGCTTGCGGATGACGTCGGGGTCATCGGTGACGCCGATGATGTTGCCGACCGTTTTCGACATGCGCTGTTTACCGTCCGTCCCTTTGATGTGCGGCGCCTCGGTCAACAGCGCGCGCGGTTCGGGGAAGACTGGCGCGTAGGTGCGATTGAACTTGCGCACGACCTCACGGATCAGCTCCAGGTGGGGGAGCTGATCTTTGCCGACGGGCACCCCCTGACCTTTGACGATGGCGATGTCGGCTCCCTGGAGGACGGGGTATGACAGCAGCCCGAGGTTCACGTTGTCGGGATGCTTCTTCGCCATCTCCTTGAATGTGGGCGTCCTGAGCACCCAGCTCAGCGGCGTGACCATCGAGAGCAACAGAGAAAGCTCGGCGACCTCGGGGACCTTCGACTGCTGGTAGATGACGCTCCGCTTGGGGTCCAGGCCGACCGCGATCAAGTCGGCGGCGAGGTCGAAGATCTTGCTTTCGACCGTGTGACCGTCGGGCTCGGTGGTCAGGGCGTGATAGTCGGCGATGAAGTAGTAGCACTCGTACTGGTTCTGGAGGGTGACCCAGTTCTGCGCCGCCCCGAGGTAATTGCCCAGGTGGAAACGCCCGGTCGGGCGCATGCCGCTGAGAATCCTGATCCGCTCCGCCATGGAGCACCGAGTCTAGCGGGCGTCGCCAGGGCGGCCGGGCTTGGCCCGGCCGCGACTTTGTCCTTCTCGCCACCAGATTTGGCCAGGAGTAACCTTCAATAAATCCGATCCCGGGGAAGGTGAGCAGGCGCTTTGGCGAAGCCAAACCGCCGATGAGCGGAAACCTTCGAGGTTTCCGCTCATATAGATTTGGCAAGTTGCCAGATCACGACCCAATGCCCGACCTGCCTGCGCCGACTGCCGGGCTGGGTTCGCGGGCGCTCCGCAACACGGTCTTAGTCCTCGCAGCAAAGGTCGTGGCTCGCCTCGTCGCGCTGGTCACGGTGCTCGCCATGATCAGGTTCCTCAAGGCCGCACCGTATGGCGCGTTTGCGACCCTTGTGAACTACACCGCCATCGTCAGCGTCGTGCTGGATCTCGGCTTCAACGTGTTGTTCGTCCGGGAGGGCGCCCGACACCCAAACGAGATTCAGCGCTATCTCCGAAACGTCATGTCATTGCGACTCCTGATGTCCGTTGTGGCGCTCGGGCTGCTCGCGGTCGCGCTTGGCCTCAACAAGCTGGGCTACTTGCTGATTCCTGCCTTCCTGCTCATGGTTCTGACCTCGTATTCGACCCTGCTCCGCAACGGCCTGTACGCGGTACAGAAGCTCGGTTACGAGGCTCTTGCGGTCGTGCTCGAAAGCCTGGTTCTCCTGGCGCTCGTGCTCTTTGGCATCAAGACCGGGCGCGGGGTCACGTACTTCGTCTGGGCCTATGCCGCGCAATACGCCTTCAGCTGCGCGTACTTCGTGGTGGTGCTAGCAGCCAAGCGGATCGCTGTGATCGGGTGGAGGTTTGAGCTTCCCCTCCTCCGCGAGTGGTTCTGGAAAGGCCTACCGTTTGCCTTGACCTTCGTGCTCACGATCCTTTATTTCAGGATCGACCAGCCCATCGTTTATGCGCTTCGACCCCACGTCGAGGCCGGTTGGTACGGAGCCGCTTACAAGCCATTCGAGGCGCTGCTTTTCATACCGATGACCTTTCTGTCGGTCGTCTTTCCGGTTCTGTCCATATACCACCGTGCAAGACCGACCGAGCTGCTCGACGCGGTGAATCGGTTCTTCAAGGCACTTCTGCTGATCGGCTGGCCACTGAGTGTGGGTATCTTCGTGCTCGCGCACCCGCTGAACCGGGCGTTGTTCGGGCAAGACTACGATCCATCCGAGCCGGCGCTGCGAATCCTCTCCCTCTCGCTTGGGATCGCTTTCGTGAACAACGCCTTCATCGGAGCGCTCAGCGCCTCTGACCGGCAGGCGTCCTTCACCTGGGCGGCGGGGTGGAGCCTGGTCGCCAACGTGGCCATGAACCTCGCGCTGATCCCAACCTTCGGCTACCTCGGCGCAAGCTGGGCCACGGTGATGACCGAGATCGTCCTGGGAGTCGTGGCATGGACGCTCACTGCGCGCCACATCGGCCGCGTGCCCGTGGTTCAGCTCAGCTGGCGCGTCGTTTTGGCGGGCCTGGTCATGGGAGCCGCCGTCTTTCCGCTGCGCGACCTGGGCGGCGTGGCTCTCGCCATCCCCATCTTGGTCGGAGTCGCCGTTTACGGCGCCGCGGTCCTTCTGCTGCGGGGGGTGACCAGGGAAGAGATCGACTGGGCCCGGCGCGCCCTGGTCTTGACTCGATGAGCCCCCACTGGAGATGAAGCCGTTCTTCCTCAAGCCTCGCGGAACCATGGAGCTGGTGCCGTGGGAAGAGATCGCGGTCGATGCCCCCGAGGTCGGGCCCCAAACAAGGCTGGACGACGCGCAGTTCGTCGCCCTGGACGTCGAGACCACAGGCAATGCGCCTTTCCTCGTCCTCGAGATCGGCGCTGAGCGCTTCCGGCTCGACGGCCCGCTCTCCTTCTTCGACACTCTGGTCGACTGCCAAGCGCCGATCAACCCATACGCGCATAGGCGCCATCACATCGACCGTTCGATGCTCATCGGCGCACCGGAATTTCGGGACGCGCGCCGGGCCTTCCTGCGCTTCGCTCAGGGCGCCGTCCTCGTCGAGCACAGTCACGACGCCTTCGATACGTGGCTTGTCGGTCGGGGCCTGGAAAGCCCGCTAGAGCATCCGATCATCGACACCTCGGCCCTGGCGCGGCTCGTGCTGGAGTTTCCCAAAGGCCAGACTCCCGGCCTGGCGCGGCTCGTCCAAGAGCTTGCCCTCGACGTCATGCCTGCGCATGCCGCGCTCGACGATGCTCGCGCGACCGCCATGGTATTCCGCGCTCTGATCGCCCTCACCCAGGAGCGGTTCGGGTGGACGACTGTGGGCGATGTCCTCGCCGCTCTGCCGCGCCCGATCGTCGACCGAACGGCGCCTAGTCGAAGAGCGTCAGCTGCAGGTCGGGTGCCGGGTGCTCGAGGCCCGAAAGCCCCACCCCGATCAGACGCACCGGGCGTGACTCCACGTGCGACTTCTCCAGCGCCGAGCGCGCGGCGCGGAAGATCGTCTCGACGTCGTCGGTCGGGCTCGTCCGGCTCACCTGGCGGCTCACCAGCCTGAAGTCCGGCAGCTTCAACTTCACGTAGATGGTTCGCGCGCGAACGCCTTCGGCCTTCAGCCGCTCGACCACGCGATCGGTCAGCTCGCGCAGCGCCTGCTCCAGCTGCACTCGGTCGCTTACATCCCGCTCAAAGGTCGTCTCGGCCGAGATGGTCTTCGCCGGTTTGCTGCCGTCGACGGGTGATCGGTCGCGGCCCTGGGCGAACCGCTGAAGCACGGCGCCGCCCACTCCGAGCGCCTGGACAAGCCGCTGGGTTTCGTAGGCGGCGAGCTCACCGACCGTTCGGAGGCCCATCGCGTGCAGCCTCTCCTCGGTCTTCGGGCCCAGGCCTGGGATGACGCTGATGGGAAGGGGGGCCAGGAAATTCGCCTCGGCGCCAGGCGGCACGAGGACGAGCCCGTCGGGTTTGTGGGTCCCGCTCGCAACCTTCGCGACGAGCTTTGAGGTCGCGCCGCCGACCGAGGCTGTAAGGCCCACCTCGGTGTGGACCTGGAACTTGATTCGACGCGCCACGTCTTCCGCGTTCGAGGTTCCATGGCGAGTCCGCGCCGTCACGTCCAGGTAGGCCTCGTCGAGCGCAATTCCCTCGACGAGCTCCGGTGAGGTGAAGCGGCGGAAGATCTGATGCACGGACCGGCTGGCATCGCGATACCGAACGCCGTCCGGCGTCACGACAATCAACTGAGGGCACAGCTGCAACGCCTCGTGCAAGGGCATCGCGGAGCGCACACCGAAAGCTCGTGCCTCGTACGACGCGCCCATGACGACCGCTCTCCTCGACCGGCCGGCGACGGCAACCGGAATGCCGCGAAGCTTGGGATCGTCTCGCTGATGGACCGATGAGTAGAAGGCATCGAGGTCGACATGAAGAATCGTTCGGGGCCAGTTGTCGGGTCTCGGCATGCTGTTGTGTCGCGCCAGTCTGCCACAACACCTAGTGGCTTACTCCGCCTTCGGCCGCAGCTTCATGGGCTACGGGAGCTAAGGGCTGGGGGAGCTGAGCGCCGCCACCACGTTGGAGAACACGTTGGCGATCTGGTTGCCCATGGTCGGGAGGATCACCACCGTGATCAGCGAGACCAGTACGACGATGACAAGAAAGATCGCGACCGTGATCCCGATTGCGACACCGGCGCCAGAGCCCGATCGCGAAACGGCAGCCCCGTCCTCCGAGACGGCTCCCACGACTGTCCGTTCCATCGCCACATCCGGTCCTGGGACAGCGCGGGTCTCCATTCGGCCCCGTCCCACCACCAGAAGCCGTCGGCCGAAAATCGGGGTTGAGTTGCCAGCACGGGGGCGCCGGGATCTCTCACGACCGAGGCGTGTCCGAGGCCTGGGTTCCGGTCCGCCAGTAGAATCCGGCAGTGATGAAGGGGGTCATCCTGGCGGGGGGGACCGGCAGCCGGCTGCATCCTCTAACGCGCATCACCAACAAGCATCTGCTTCCGATCTATGACCGGCCGATGATCAGCTACGCGATCGAAGCCTTGGTCAGGGCCGGCGTCACCGAGATGATGCTGGTTACCGGCGGCACCCACGCAGGCGAGTTCTTGCGACTTCTCGGCAACGGGCAGGAGTTCGGGATCGACAGGCTCTTCTATGCGTATCAGGACAAGCCCGGCGGCATCGCCGAAGCTCTCGGCCTGGCGGAGAAGTTCGTAGGGGGTGATCGTTCGGTGGTCCTGCTCGGGGACAATATCTTCGGACGGTCGATCCGCCACTGCGCCGAGGCTTTCGGCAAGCAGGAGCGGGGTGCCCGGGTCGTGCTTTCGCACGAGACCGACCCTGAGCACCTGCGCCACCTGGGCGTGGCGCAGCTCAACGGGAGCCGGCGCATCGAGCGAATCTTCGAAAAGCCAGAGCACCCACCAAGCGAATACGCGGTCACCGGCGTGTACTTCTACGACGAGACGGTGTGGAAGGTGCTGCCCGAGCTCAAGCCGTCGGGCCGTGGTGAGCTCGAGATCACCGACGTCAACAACTGGTATCTCGAACGCGGCCTCATGGAGTACGACGTCCTCGAAGGCTTTTGGGGCGACGCCGGTGAGTCTATGGTCGCGTATTACGCCGCCAACGATTTCGTGCGCGCGCATGGTGCAAACCGGGAGGATGGACCTTGAAGGCGGCGACCATCGACGGCGTCGTGTTGAAGGAGCTGGTCACGCACGCCGACGACCGCGGCTTCTTCCGCGAGGTCATACGCGAGACCGACGAGTTCTTCGACCACTTTGGCCAGTGGAGCCATTCCCTGATGTATCCCGGCACCGCCAAGGCCTGGCACATTCATAAACGCCAGACGGACTGGTGGTACGTGATGGGAGCGCTCAAGGTCGCGCTCTACGACACGCGTGAGGGGTCAGCAACGAAGGGCAAGCTGATGGAGTTCCTGATGGGTGACAGAAATGCGACCTGCCTCAAGATCCCGCCGGGCGTAGCACACGGGTGCCGTGCGCTCGAGCTGAGCCACATCCTGTACATCACATCGAGCGTTTACGCGCCGGATGACGAAGGCAGGATCCCGCACGACGATCCGGCGATCGGATACGACTGGACTTCGGGACCCACCATCAAGTGACGGGTCGCTCGTTGGGCCGGCTCCTGGTCGCCGGAGCCGCAGGGTTCATCGGTTCCAATTTCGTGCGCCTGATCCGGACCACCCGCCCGGAGGTCCAGGTCACCGTCCTCGACAAGCTGACCTACGCCGGCAACCTGGCGAACCTCGTGGAGTTCGAAGGGCAGCCGGGCTACCGATTCGTGCACGGCGACATCTGCGATGCGGAACTCGTGAACTCGCTCGCGGCCGAAGCCGACGCGATCGTCAATTTCGCCGCGGAAACGCATGTCGACCGCTCGCTCATGGATCCTTTCGCATTCATCGAGACCGATGTGCGCGGCACCGCGGTGCTCTGCGAGGCGGCGCGCAAGCATCGCCACCAGGTCTTCCTGCTCGTGAGCACTGACGAGGTCTACGGCGACGTGACCAGCGGCCGCTCTGGTGAGGATGACGGCTTCAAACCTCGCAGCCCGTACTCGGCGAGCAAGGCCGGAGGCGAGCATCTCGCGCGCGCCTACGCGGCAAGCTTTGGGCTGCCGCTGCTCGTCACGCGCGGATCGAACAACTATGGGCCGTACCAGTACCCCGAAAAGCTGATCCCGGTGTTGATCACCAACGCGAGCGACGATCTGCCCCTACCCCTGTACAACGATGGTTCGGCGGTGAGGGATTACGTCTACGTCGAGGATCACTGTCGCGCCATCGACATGGTCCTCCACGAGGCGCCGATCGGCGGCGTCTTCAACGTCGGGACGGGAATGGAGACATCTGGGCTGCAGGTCGCGGAGGCGGTGCTCGAGATCATGGGCAAGCCGAAAAGCCTCATCGAGTACGTCGCCGACCGGCCGGGCCACGACTATCGGTACGCCCTGGACATCACGCGCATCACCCAGCTCGGTTGGGAGCCGAGGGTCAGCTTCGGCGAGGGTCTGGAGCGCACGGTACGCTGGTACCAGCAGCACCCCGAATGGTGGCGCCCGCTCAAGTCGGGCGAGTACTGGGAGTACTACAAACGCAACTACCGACCGCTGGGCACGGGGGAGGAGGCCCTCCCACGCTTGCAGCGCGGGGACCCCAGAGGTACCCCCTCCAAGTGACACATTGTCCGGAGGCGCTCGGAAGCATCATGGGGGGACGGCCGGAGTAAATCCGGCCTAGGGCTCCACTGGGTTACCGCTCAAAATCACGGGGGAGGAGGCCCTCCCACGCTTGCAGCGCGGGGACCCTAGAGGTACCCCCTCCAAGTGACACATTGTCCGGAGGCGCTTGGAAGGATCATGGGTGAAGGCCGGAGTAAATCCGGCCTAGGGCTCCAGTGGGTTATCTCTTCCTGAATCGCCCCGCCAGCCCGCGTCGATACCACTTCACGTAGCGCGGGAGCCACTGCCACAGTTGAAACCGGCTCTGGCCGGCGGTGCGGTCGCGCCATGTCGTGGGCACCTCCGCCACGCGCATCCCGAGCAGGTATGCCTTGACCGTCAGCTCGATACCGAGCTCGAATCCGCCGGTCGACTCGATCGTCACCTGGTTGAGCAGTCGCTTGGAATACAGGCGGAAGTTGCTCGTTGCGTCGTGCACGGGAACCCCACCGAGCCAGTGAAGCGATAGGCCGGCGGCGCGCGACATCGTTCGTTTGAGGAGAGGTCCGCCAACCTGGCGGCCACCGCGCATGTAACGCGAGCCGGCCACGACATCAGCCCCTGCGCGCGCCAGCTCGTACATCGGATCGATGTCGTCCGGGTTGTCCGACCCGTCGCCCATGCTGACCAAGACGAAGGGCGCTCGTGCCGCGCGCAGGCCGGACTTCATCGCGTTGAGCACACCCCGTCCAAGCGTGTTGCGATGCAGGCGCAGCTCCGGCATCTCGGCTTGCAGGCGCTGGACCACGGGGACCGTGGTGTCCTCGTCGAAATCGTGGACGACCAGCACCTCAAGCGGTCGCGCGTGTGTTCGCTCGACGATCCCGCGAAGCGTTGGCACCACGTTCTCGCCTTCGTTGTAGACGGGAATCACGACGCTGAGAGCCGGCGTCGAGGCTGCTGGGTCGATCAGATCCGGCCCGCCTCGATTTCGTCGCGAATCCACGGAATCACCTCGTCGAGCATCTCATCGAGGGACGTCGTTGCCTCGAAGCCGAGCACCTCGCGCGCCTTGCGCACGTCCGGCACGCGCATTTGAACGTCGTGCTCGTAGGGGGGGTCCGAAACGAGATTGAGAGGACGTTTCTCGCCGTGAACTTTGCGCCAGATGACCTCGGCCAGTTCGCGCACCGTCGTCGAGCGGGCGGTGGAGAGGTTGAAATCGTCGTTCAGCGCCTTCTCTGATTCCATCGCCACGCGGATTCCGCGCGCCAGGTCTCCCCCGTACGTGTAGTGCCGCACCTGGCTGCCGTCGCCGAGGATATGCAGCGGATCCTGGCCCTTGAGCGCCTTCTGGCACAGGTCGGGGACGACGTGGCTCATCGCGAGCTTGACGTTCCCGCTCATGACCTGGTGGTCGCGCAGAGCTCGCCGTTCGCCGATGCCGACGCAATTGAACGGGCGCACGATCGTGAACGGCAGGCCGTACTGCTCGTACGCCCCGTGCGCGTAGAACTCTGTCGCGAGCTTCTGAAAGCCATAGGTCGATCGCGGCGGCGGACTCGTGAGCTCCGCGCCCTCGGGCG
>DATBZP010000142.1:0-9222 GCA_036513135.1 Candidatus Dormiibacterota bacterium
GCCTGTGGGATTGCCCCTCGAACCCATGACGCTTGCTGGCCATTCCCCGGACCAGCTCGGCTACTTCGATCGTGAGTCCGGCTGGCTGTACTCGGGCGATCTGGTGCTCCGTCGCCACCAGCAGATCGCCATGCCTGGTGAGGACCCCTGGGCGATGATCGACTCCCTCCGCCGCGTGCTCAAGCTGGCACCGCTCGCTTTGGCGACCAGCCACCGCGGCCTCCTGGTCGATCCGGCGATGCTGCTCCGCGAACAGCTCGACTATCTGGAGCATCTCGCAGGCGAGATCGCCCAGCTGCGTCGCTCGGGTCTGAACGTCGACGCAATAGTGCGTGCGCTCTTCGGCGGCGAGCAGATGCTGCCGGGAATGCAGACGACCTGGCGTAAGGCGTCAGGAGGTGAGTTCTCGAGTCGCCGATGGGTAATGGCCTTCTTGCGGCCGCCGGCGCCGGACATCAAGGCCGGGAAGGATGCGGACCCCTGACGTCGTATCTGCGCAGCACCTTAGGCGCCCGACGATCTGGTCCTGCGCGACCTGGATGCTTCTGTTCGCTACTGGAAGACTGCGCTGGAGCGCCACGCGGGTCGAGCGGCGCCGTGATTTTCGGCGTGCACGTGTCCGGGCAATTTGGTTCCGGGCGATTGCCTCACGCCAAACGCTGGATGACTACTCCCGACAGCTCGTTGAGCGTGGCCACCATCTCGTCGGCGTGCTGCTGATCGCGGGCCAGGATGGTCAGATCGATCTCCGTCTCGAGGATGCCGAGGTCGCTCCGGCCCTCGCGCTGGTGGAAGACGGTCACAACGTTGCCGCCGAGTGCACCGACCTCCGCCAGAACACGACCCAGCTGGCCGGGCCGATCGGGCACCCTCACCCTCAGCATCAAATAACGGCCCGCACGAGTCAGGCCGGCCCGCACCACAGACAGGAGGACGCTAGAGTCGATATTGCCCCCCGAGAGGAGCGCGCACGTAGTTCCCTTGAGATTGGATCCTGGCGCGAGGAGAGCAGCCACCGCCACGGCTCCGGCTCCCTCGACGAGCAGCTTGCAGCGTTCGAGCAAGAGGAGAATCGCCTCAGCCACCTGCTGATCGGTGACGGTGCGCACCTCGGACAACCGCGACTCGAGGATCGCACGCGTCATCTCGCCGGGTTGCTTGACTGCAATACCATCGGCGATCGTCAAGCCTGCCGGCGCCATGCCCAGCCACGGGGCGCAAGCCGCGGCCTGGACTCCGATCAAACGCACCGGGGGCCGGCGCTCGCTGACCGCGAGCGCGATGCCTGCCGCCAGCCCGCCACCGCCGAGGGGTACCACCAGCGTGTCCAGGTCGGGCGCTTGCTCGAGAAGCTCCAAGCCGACCGTGCCCTGGCCAGCAATCACCCGTGGGTCCTCGAATGCGTGGACGAGCAGCTCACCCGTCTGAGCACAGCGCCGGCGGGCCGCCTCCATTGCGTCATCGAAGGCTTCGCCACTGAGCGTCACCGACGCCCCATAGCCGCGCGTTGCCGCGATCTTGGTGACCGAGGCTCCTATAGGCATCACCACGGTGCAAGGAACACCGAGCTGTTGGGCCGCCCAGGCCACCGCCTGGCCGTGATTCCCCGCACTGGCGGCGACCACACCTTTCGCTCGCTCTGCGTCGGAGAGCACCACCAGCCGGTTGAGGGCTCCTCGAACCTTGAACGAACCGGTTCGCTGTAGATTCTCGGCCTTGAGCACCAAGGTCGTCTCTGTCAGCTGGCTCAGTGACGCACTTGGGAGAAGCGGGGTCACCTTGACCCGATCGCCCAGAGTTTCGCGGGCGTCGAGCACGTCTTGACGGGATGGCAGAGTGGTCGGGCTCATTTGATAGCTCTGCGCAGTATTGCAGCCGGACGCGGCACTCTTCCTGATCGGCGACACGCCGGTATTGGTCTAGCGGCTCGAAGCTGGAGATGCCGAACGACCCTCAGCGCTTAGCTGCGCGCCGTTGCCCTTCGAATGTCAGGTCGCCAGGTTCAGTCCTTGTTCGAATTCGTCGGAGGGCTCGGTGGGTTCGGCTCGTCGTTGCGAAACGACTTCCGGAATTCCGAGATGCCGCGGCCCAGCGCCCCTCCGATGCTGGGCAGTCTCCCAACGCCGAACAGGATCAAGACGACCACAAGCAGCACGACCGCCCAGAGCGGGTGGAGTCCAAAGGGCATTGTTTTACCTCGGCGTCAGTATGAACCTGGGCCCGGCCTTATCCGCCTCGATCCCTTCTGACACACTGGCGCCGTGCGCGGTTTCGCATTCGGCCTGATCTTGATCGTAGGCCTGAGCCTGACCATTCTTTCGTTGCGACCCGGGGGGATCAAGCGTCAGCTCCGATTTGCCGCCCGGCGCTTTCGAATCGTGCTGATCCTCGGCGGTATCTACCTGGCGGGCTCGATGATCATCCGCCTCGCGTTCCCAGAAGGAGCGGTGGCGGACTACGGGCCGCCTGCGCTCGTGATGATTCTGGCCGGCGTGTTCTTGGTGGTCGGTCGCGACCCGGCTACAACCGATCCAGGATCTTCGCAGCCTTCTCCAAGGCCGTAGGGTCGATCTCGCCGTACTGGGACCCCACATGATCGATTTCGTATGAGCAGCGCGTGATCTTCCGTGGTGCTGTACCCCGACTTCGGACACGAAGACTTGCCGGGCACAACGATCGCCTTGTCGAATTCCTATCAGAGATGTGACTGGGCGCGGAGGCGATGTACGGTGAGGACGTAGTCAGAAGTGTCAGCGGACGCGTCCCGATCCCAGGTCGACCAGCGTTCGACCGGTTCTAAGCCGGCGGCTTGGGCCCAGATCGCAAACAGAGCGGGCGGGCAGCCCTCGGGCCGGATCGAGTGACCATTGATGAGGAGTCCGCCCGGCCGCAGATGTTGCGCGAGATTCTCGAGGACCTGCCGTCGATGCTCGGGAATCACGAAGTTGATCACATTGCCGGCCATCAACACGATGTCGAACGTGCGGCCAAGCTGAATTTCGCTGATGTCGCCGTGGATCCATGACGCTGAGGGACACCGCGCCCGGGCCGTCTCCAGCATCTCGGCGTCGAGATCGACGCCAACCACATCGACACCTCGGCGGTGCAGCTCTCTGCCGACTCGGCCCGTGCCGCACCCTGCGTCCAGGACGCTGCCGGGCGAAAAACGGGTGACGAAATTGGCCTCCCCATGGACGTCCTCGCCGGCGGCGGCTCGCAGCTCGTACGAGCGCTCATACGAATCCCCCCGACTCAGGCTCGGTTCCACAGGGTGATTCTCGCCGACGTGGCGCCTACGCGAAGGCCCTTGTGCGGCGAGGCTCAATCCCGCGAGATCGGACACGCTGTCACGATGCTGGGGCATCCAAATCGCGATCGGCTGCGGGTCGACGGCGCCGTGCATAGTTCCGATGAGCGATCTGGATCGGGTTGCTGCACGTATCGTCGAATGCCGCGGTGGTGACGGGTCCCATCTCGAGTGCCTCTTGCCTTATTGCGGCGATGCAAAAACTGCGTTCAACGGGGCCAGGGTCCTGAGCTCATTTAGATAGGGGACCGATCGGTCCCGGGTGATCAGGTTGAGGACGACCTGGTCGGCGCCGGCGCCGAATAGACCCCCGATGCGTTCGCGAACAGAGGCAATGTTGCCCCAGGCAATGATCGCGTCGAAGAGCGCGTCCGACCCGGGCGGCTCGAGATCGGCCGGCTTCCAGCCCAGCCGGAGCAGGTTATTTCGGTAGTTCTCGGTACGAAGGTAAAGGTTCGTGTGCACGTCCCCAGTCGTTCGCGCTTCTGCGCGCTCAGCGGCCAGCACAACCGGTAGATCAGCCGCCAGGAAGGGTTCCGGACCGAGCAGCTCACGTACCTGCCGGATGTGCTCGGCGGTCGTGAAATATGGGTAGGCCCCTGCCGTGCGTTCCCCCGCCAGAGCGACCATTCGGGGGCCGAGGGCGGCGAGGACAAGTGGGGGCATCTGCGCTTCAGGGCCGCGCCAGAGGGCCTGCCCCATCCGATCCAGATAGTCCCGCATCGCGGACACTGGCCGAGCGTAGTCGTGACCGCGGGCGGCGACCATAGGGGCATGGCTGACGCCTAAACCCAGAATGAATCGATCGGGCCACGCCTCGGCAAGGGCGCGTGCGCCCGACGCCATCGCCATGGGATCGCGCGCCCAGATGTTCGCGATGCCGCTCGCGATCACGAGACTCGAGGTCGCAGTCAGGAAGATCGAGGCTTGCACGAACGCCTCTCGAGCCACCGCCTCGCCGTACCACAGCGTGCCATAGCCGAGGTTCTCGATTTCGGCAGCGACCTCTCGCTGTACGGTGGCCGGCTGGGCAGCGAGCGAACCGGAAAAAATTCCCAATCGGCCTGGCTTGATGTTGCCCAGCCGAATCAAACTCATGTGCTTGAGGGTATCGTGCCCGCCAGATTCGTTGCCGGGTTTTTACTCGTTTGGCCATTTATATAATGTTGCCGTGCCGGCAACTAATTCGGCCGACGCCGGCGTCCGTCTGCTCCGCGCCTACCTGGATGCGGTGACGCTGAGCGAAGCGCTGCAAACCCGAATCTGGCACGCCGCGGAGCTGACGCTGGTGCATGCGAGCCAGGCGATCTTCTTCACGATCGTGATCGCGAGCCTGTCCCACAACCTGGGACCTGCCTTGGAGAGTGGGGCCAGTCAAGCCGGGCTTCCTCCCGCACTCGCGCACGGAATCTCATCGCTGCCGCCGGGCGCCGCAATCTTCGCGGCAATGCTTGGGTACGACCCCATCTCCCACCTCATCGCCGCATCGTCGCTCGCCACCCTCCCCCCGGCCATCGCCACCCGAATCACCGACCCCCACTTCTTCGCCGGCCTGCTGGCCCAGCCGTTCGTTGACGGAATCCGCATCGCGCTGTTGGCATGCGTCGCCATGTGCGTCCTGGCCGGTGTGACGTCCGCGCTCCGCGGCTCCGACCGACACAGGCGCGTGGCCGTGCAGCCTACAGTCGGGGATGTCGCTGTCGTGAGTCAGCCTATGGCGCAGACGAGGTGATGCGGTGCAGGTGAGGTGGTACGGTCAGTCCGCGTTCGCGCTCGCTTGCGGTTCCAAGTCAGTCTTCATCGACCCCTTCGGCGACATGGAGTCGGCTCGAGCGCGAGGGATGACCTGGAGCTACCCGGCGATCGCTGACGCTACCGCCGATCTCCTTTTGGTCACACACGAGCACGGGGATCACAACGCGGTCCAGGTCGTCGGCGGTGTGAAGCAGACCGTCCGCTCTTCTGCGGGGACTTTCGACACCCCAATTGGACGCGTGGTCGGGATTGCCTCCGAACATGACCCCGTCGCCGGCACCCAGCGGGGAGCAAACGTGATCTACGTGTTCGAGACTGACGGGATTCGCGTGTGCCATATGGGCGACTTCGGCCAGTCTCAGTTGCGCGCTGAGCAAGTGGAGGCGATCGGCGAGATCGACCTTCTCTTTGTCCCGATCGGTGGGATGGCGACGATCGACGGCCGTGCCGCTGCGGAGCTCGTCGACCAGCTTGATCCGTCCTGGGTCGTTCCGATGCACTATCGAACGCCGGCGATCTCTTTCCTCGAAACCGCAGACGGATTCCTCGCCGCTGTGAAGGGCGAGGTCGTCGCCATCGAGCTCGCCACCTTTGACACCGCCGACGTGAGACCGGAGGGCGGGCGGATGATCGTGCTTCCGGCACCCCCCTAGGTACGCGCCGACGAGCTGCCTCAAGCTGCGCTGCGGGGGAAGCTCCTGTAGGCGCGGACTGGACCCTGGAGGGCGGCAAAAGTCGGTCCGGTTCAAGCGGCCCTCTCGTAAACATGGTGGAGGCCGCCCAGGACCGGTCGGACCACGATTCCTCCCTGACTCGCCGCTTGGCTCGGAAACGGCGCCTGCAATCCGAGGCTGCGATGAGGGCGGTCATGGTTGTAGTAGTCGACGAACTCCGCCAAGACCCTCCGCAGGTGGCGCTCGCTGATGGGGATCAAGTGGTCGAGGCACTCCTGGCGGGCGGTCCTCACCCAGCGTTCCGCGATCGAGTTCGCACGGGGCGCCTGAATCGGGGTCCGCAGGCTCTTGATAGCCAGGCCGGAGGCGCGCTGGCCGAAGTCGGCGCCCCAGACTCGGTCACGGTCATGGATCAGATATCGAGGCTTGCGGTCCCAGGGTGTGGCTTCGATCAGCTGCCTCCAGACCCATGCGGTGGTTGGATGGGCGGTCAGTTAGAAGTGGACAAGCTGACGACTCCCGTGACTGATGAAGAAGATGACGTAGAGCGTCTGGAAGGTCAGGGACTGGAGAACAAAGAGGTCGGCGGCCCAGATCGCCTGCGCATGGTTAGCAAGGAAGGTGCGCCAACTCTGGCTGGGCGGTCGCGGATGGCGACGGCGGCGGTAGCGACGGATCGAGCGAGAACTGACTAGGATGCCGAGCTGGAGCAACTCGCCGAGGATACGCTCGGTGCCCCAGAGCGGAAAAGGAGACTGATTAGCTCGAGCATCGCGACAGGGTCGCCGATCTCGCCGGTTTGCCGTCTTACAGCTCGAAGCAGCACGGACGCCCCGGGTGCCAGCTTCGTTTGAGCGCGAGATGGAGAGCTCACCCAGCCTTTGAACGGCGACCGCACCGATGACAACTAGGTACCGATTCGGGACGCGTAGCGACGGCATCTCTACAGTGACACGCCGGCAGCGAGCAGGGTGACGACAACGATCGCGCCGCTGACCAGCGTCAACCGGAATGCCAATTCCAATCGGTTCATGGCTGCCAAGCCCACTATTCCGATGAAAAGCACCACAGCAACCGCCAAACCCGCGAAGAGCACCGGCCTAGGGTGGGCAGGCCCGAGTGCGACGCAGACTGCAGCAGCGGCCAAAATCACGGGCCCCACCACTGCAGAGACCTTCTGGCCCAATAGCTGAGGCAAGCCGCGAACGCCAGCGATCCTCTCCCGTGCGATGTCGGGAAGCGTCTGAGTGAAATGCGCTCCCGCGCCGAGAAGCGCCGCCGCGGCGGTAGCCCAGAGTGGCGGCGCATGAGTTATGGGTGGGCCCAATGTGATGAAGGCTGGGACCAGCCCAAATGCCACGACATATGGAACGACGCTATACGGAGTGCGTTTGAGACCGAAGTTGTAGGCAGTCGCCATGAACACGGCGGTCAGGTGGGCAACACCGGCCCAAAGCCCTGCAAGAAACGAGAGGGGCACCACCAGAATGAATGCGACCACAGCTGCATTTCGAACTTCCGCCCTGGGCACTCGGCCGATCGCCACTGGCTTGTCAACGCGTCCGCTCGCAAGGTCGCGATCGGCGTCCAGGAAGTCATTGGTCCAGCCGACAAGGAGCTGGCCACACAAGACGCCGGTCGCCATGATCGTAGTTCGAAAAGGACCGCGACCCGCGGACAAGGCCAGGATCGTAACGATCACGGTGACTCCAGCCACGGGCTCGGGATGTGAAGACCGGAGGAGGAGCCAGAGCGCGCGCACACGGCGAGGCATACGCAAGTATTCGCCATATAGTCTCTGTTTGACCCGGTCTCCCGTGCTCGGAGTCGTCGTGAATTCCCAGCGGGACCCTGTTGCGATCCTGGAAGGTCGGGGCCGAAGGGCCCGCCGAGTTCAAGAATCAAGGTTTGGGGTGATGCTTTTAGAACCGCCATTTCGAATACGAGTCAGTTGCTCTGACGACCCGGAAAGCCGCCGATCGCGCTCCAGACGGGCTTGATCTAACTCTCAGGTCGTCTCCGCGAACGACCCTGTATTTCGCCTCGCAGCGCCCGATCTTTGGGGCTGCTGCCGCTCCTGGCCTCAGCCCCCGGATGTAGGAGGGAGTTCACCTCGACCCCGACCATGGTCACGATACCGAGGAAGTAGAAATAGACCATGAGCACGAAGAGGAGGCCGAACGTCTTGCCATAGGTCGAACCGCCACCGGTCAGCCTCAGGTAGAGGGGAAAGACGAGCGACAAACCTTCGAAGAGAACGCCAGCGAGGGCGGCTCCGATCCACACCTTCCCCCAGTCCTGGCGGCGGTTCGGCACCACGTAGTAGATGGCCAGGAAGAGCAGGAAGCCGGTGCCGACGCCGAACACCATCTGGAGCAAGAAGTCGATCGGCGCGTTGGCGAGCACCGTGGGCAGGTAGGGCAGCTGGTTCAACAGTCCGAGGACCGTGGTCGTGACCAGCATCAGGCCGCCTAAGACCGTCAGCAGGAAGACCATGCCGACGCTAACGAGGAAGCCCTTGATCAGCGGCCGCTGTCGTGTGTGGTAGATCACCGCGAATCCCTGCTCCATGGTCCGAAAGAGGCCGGCGCCGCTCCAGACCAGGCCGGCGAACCCAACCAGGAAGAAGATCCCGCTCTTGCTTTGGAAGGTGTTCAGCGTCGCGAGCACCTCCTTTTGGGCGCTCGGGTCGGGGACGATCGAAGCGACCGTCCCGTAGACCTGCTGCGAGTTGACGCCGATGTAACCGAGGCCGAGGCCGAGCACCCCAGCCATCACCAGGGCGATCGGAAAGAGCGACTGCAGCAAGTTCCAGGCGATTATCACCGCCCAGTTGAAGGCGTTGTCCTCGCCCATCTTGACGAAGAGCCGCCCGGGCGGCGTCTTCAGCAACCGGTTGATATTCATTTTGAGAGCAAGAATCAAGTTGAGACCAGATTCTGGCGGAATTGGCGGCCCAGGTCGGGCGGGAGCACGATCCCGCGAGGATCTCTTGGGATCAGAAGCACTATGAGATCTGCCCCTTCACCCCTGAGGAAGCGCGCGCCTTTTTGGCCGCGATGAAAGGGGACCGCCTTGAGGGCCCTTATTCGGTTGCTCTCACCATGGGCTTACGGCAAGGAGAGGCCCTTGGCCTCTGCTGGAAGGAAGTCGATCTCGAGATGGGCTATTTGCGGGTGTCGAGGCAGTTACAACGATTCGATGGAGAGACGCGACTGGTTGAGCCCAAGACGGCGAGAAGCCGGCGTACTTTGGCTCTACCTGCATCGATAGTTAGGTCTTTGACAGACCATCGCGACAGGCAGCTGGAGGAACGCGCGGCGGCCGGCGACAAGTGGATTGAGACAGGTCTGGTGTTTACGACTGCTACCGGCAGGCCAGTCGACGCCACGAGAATCAGCAAGGATTTCCATCGCCATTTAGACCGCGCCGGCCTTGCTCAACGGCGGTTTCACGACCTACGTCATTCCTGCGCGACGCTGCTTC
>DATBZP010000143.1:0-2746 GCA_036513135.1 Candidatus Dormiibacterota bacterium
GGTGCCTGCGACTTCGCGCTTGGCACCGACACGGGCGGCTCGGTGCGGGTGCCCGCCGCGTTGTGTGGTGTGTTCGGGATCCGGACCTCACATGGGCGGGTGCCGATCGGTGGCGTGCTCCCCATGGCGCCCTCCTTCGACTCGGTCGGCTGGTTCGCTGCCAGTGCCGGCGTGCTGCGGCTGGTGGGCGATCAGCTCCTCGGCCCCGGGCGGGTTGCCGCGGGCATCGATCGAGTTCTCCTTGCGACCGACCTCCTGGCCTCTGCCGACCCAGAGGTGGAGGCGGGTGTCCAGCACTTCGTATCGCGACTGCACCGCGACCTTCCTCAACCCGTGGAGATCGTTCTCTGCGATGGCGCCATCTCCGACTGGGTCGAGTGCTTCCGGGTCGTCCAAGCATGGGAAACATGGCTGACGTTCGGAGACTGGATCGATGCAAACAATCCCCAACTCGGCCCGGGTATCGCCGACCGCATGCGCTACGCGGCGGCCGTCACCGCTGACCAGGCCGCTGCGGCACGCTCGCGGCGCGCCGTCATCAGGAAGCGGTTGAACGACGTTGTGAGGCCCGGGACCATCGTTCTCATGCCCACGGTGTGCTGCATCGCGCCGCGCTTGGACGCATCGGAGGAGGACCTGCAGCGGTTCCGCAGCCGCACCATGGCATATACCTGCGTTGCCGGCCTGGGAGCCCTGGCGCAGGTGTCTGTGCCAATTGGTCTCGCGGGCGGTGCGCCCATCGCACTGTCGATGCTGTCATGGGCGGGCGGCGACGAGGATGTCCTCGATGCGGCAGCTCGCATCGCCGTGCACTGCGCGCCCTGACGCTTCGCAGACCCTGAACGTATACTCGGCTGCCGCGGGGGAGCCTTGGTCATTGGCGGCGGCCTTTTCACAGGGCTGCGCCGGCGGCCGAGCTAACCCTCGTCAGGAGGAGCGATCGTGTTGGTCCTGGCAGTGTTGATACCGGTTGCAGTCGTTGGGCTGGTCATCTGGATCATTGTGGGGATGAAGCAGCGCGCGGCGGAACCATTCACCCTGGCCAGCGCCACCGCCCTGTACGCACATCTCATGATCATCGTGGCTGCGACTGCGGCGCTGATCGGCGGCGTCCTCTTGGTGAAGGTCCTCGCTGGGTTCATCAACATCAACTATTCGTATTACGCAGGGTCCTTCTCCGCGTCGTCGGGGAACGTTTGTCCGTCAGGAGTGCCGGCTAACCTGTGCAATCCGGCGCCGCTCCAACCCGACTTCACCCCACAGCGGACGCAAGACCTGGTACTGGGTCTCACCCTGATCATCGTCGGCGTCGCCGCCGCCTTTGCACACAGGGCGCTCGCCCGGGCGCTCAGGACAACGCCGGGTGGTCGCCCTCTGTGGGTTGAGCGGGGCGCGGCCATCGCGTTCATCGCGCTCTACGGGTTCGGTGCACTCTTTGGCCTGATCGCTGGGGCCTCCGCACTGATCAGCTATTTCGTCGTCCCCGGGTCGCCCACATCTGGGTACACCAGTGCCTATCCGACCGCGACGGGAGGGCAGCCGTTCGGCGACCTCGTGGGCGCCGCCGTCGTCTTCATTCCAGCCTGGGCGGTCGTATCACTCTCCCTGCGTCGCTCGTTGAAGTCGAGTGCGCTTCTTCCACCGCCGGCGACAGGTCCGGTGATGTCGTGAACGTGGCGGTGGTCGGCAGCGCCTGACTTGGAAGTCGTGGAGTTGTTCGGCATGTCGCCTGGCGGCAGCCCGACACGCTGGCCCGCAGAGGCGCGGCGGCCGGCCGCGGCCGGAGGGCTACTCGATCGCCACATTGCACGCCGCACAGGGGACTGAACCCTGACCGACTACGGGCTGCCTCACGACGTCGTCATGGCATCGCTGTCGCGAGCAGCGCGACCGCTTGCGGTGCGCGGCGGACGTTGCCATGTCTCGATAGGGTGAACATTGCATCGAGTATGCCGTTGCGCAGCACCGCAGACGAGTGATCGCGAAAAAGTGTAAGCACCCCGTAAGCGCGGCGGCTGTAGAGTACAGACGGGGCGCAGTTCGAGTTGCTCTTCGATGACCTCCGTCTCGAGAAAACGCGGCTGTTCGCTTGCAGCCGCTGACGTCCGTCCGCCTTTCTCACGAGCGCGGCGTTCGAGCCCTCGCGCTGCTGCTGACTGTAGCGGAGGTCGCAGAGCGCCTCGGATGCGGTCGCACGTTCGTGTACGAGCTCATCAGCTCCGGCGAGCTTGAGACGGTCAAGCTTCGAAGGCTGCGCCGGGTTCCCGCTGCAGCACTCGATGCCTGGTCGAGCGCTCCGAGCTTGTGGGCGACTTCGGTCCTGGTCAGCCCCAGGATGAGGTGTCAGACTCGATCCACACCGCACTCGGCCAGGCGCCTGAAGCCTCGCGGACCACAACCCCTTATTCGCTAAGGGGTTGTGGCGGAGGGAGAGGGATTCGAACCCCCGGTGGTTCTAACACCACTGCGGTTTTCAAGCTGGAGCGGCCGCCGTTCGCGCTTGGCTGCTGACGTTCGGGTGAGTTCAGCGCTCTGGGGCCGTCGTCCACCTCCGTCCGCACGGGTCCATTTGCGTCCGGGCGCGAAGGTGTCAACCGAGGTGTCAGTCAAGGGAGGCCATGCTCGCCTGCGCGATGATTCTTTGCTCTGACCGACGCGTCGCCGCGTCACCTCCTGTCACATAGGGGAGGCGCCGGGGTCACCACAATGCTCAGCTAGACGCATGCGACTGCGAAAGCCGTAGGTT
>DATBZP010000144.1:0-8202 GCA_036513135.1 Candidatus Dormiibacterota bacterium
AGGATGAGCTTGACCGAGTCGCCGATCAGCTCAACGGTCGCCCTCGTCAGACCCTGGGTTGGCGTTCACCAGCCCAGAGACTGACCGAGTTCATGGAAGAATCGTCAGCGGCGAGTGGTGCAACCACCGCATGAGACCGCCTCCGGGTTCCCTCTCATTAATTCCCGTTGCGCTGCCGGCTGTCCTCGGGCGATTGACCGAGCAGTTGCGCTTGCAGCGCGAAGATGTCATCGAGAACGCGATCGATGCGCCTACCCTCGAGGCGATGATCGGCGATCACCCCGGCGTGTTCCAGGTTGCGGCGCAGTGATGTTCCGAGCGGCCCATCGATTCGCGCCTTTCCTGTCATCTGAGCCACTTCGAGCAGCTGGAGGCACCGGTCGAGCGCAAGCTGTTTGGACCTATGGCTCGCGAGCTTCATGTCAGGCCGTCCCGAGCACCTCGACCCGGCCGGCGGCCGTGACCCTGACGTTGACCGTGTTCAAAGCGGGAAGCGGATACGACTGATCGGTCGACTTCCCGGCGGGCGTGAACGACGCGGGATGGCAGGGACAGTCGAGCAGCCCGTCGCCGGTGTTCCACCACAGTTCGCACGGAAGGTGTGAACAGATGGAGGACACCGCCGTCACGGTGTCGCCACGGCGGAACACAAAGGCGCCCACGCTGCCGGCCGCAACACGTTTGCCCTGGCCGTCGACCAGGTCAGACAGGGCCGCGACGTCGACCCACCGACCTCCGATCGGGTTGATCGGGCCTCCTCCTCGAGGCTGCGCGGTCGGAGCTGGCTCCGGCTCCAGTGTCCTGGCGATCAGACCGCCGGTGACCGCCGCCGCGGCCGCGCCAAAGCCGGCGACCAGCACCGCCCGCCGCGTAAGCCACGGCTCGCCGGGGGCCGATTTGAGCGCTTGCTCGAGTCGCTTGCGGAAGGCCGGATGCATTCGCTGGGGGCCCCGCCCGGCGGCGATCAGGCGGGCGGCGGCCGTAATTGCCGCCTTCTCCTCGGCGTCCTCGCCGCGCAGCTTCAGCCGCCGGCCGTGCAGGAGGTCGGAAACGATCTTGTCGACGCGGTTTTCGGGCTTGTTCACGTGATGCTGACCTTGGCCGCCGCGCGCAGGGCCCGAAGCTGCATGACCTTGACGGCCCCGACGGTTGAGTTCATCTCCGCAGCCACTTCCTTCAGTGAATACCCGTGTAGGAAACGCAGCTCCAGCACGCGGCGGTAGTTGTCCGATAGCTCAGCGAGGATTCGCTGCACGGTGTCGGCACGTTCCTCGGACGGCGGCGCCTGCGGGACCGCCAGCGCCAGGTCCTCGTGCAGCTCGGACTCGGATAGCCCGAGCCGGGTGCTCCAGAAGCCGCCGAGCACCGAGCGGGCGGTGGCGAAGAGATAGCCGCGGATGGCGCTCGCCGGAGCCCCCTCTCGGAGCCGGGGGATCGCCTTCAACGCGACCTGTTGCGTCAGGTCCTCCGCGTCGGCACGATTGCCCACTCGCGCGTAGATGAAGGCATAGACGATTTCGAGCTCCCCGAGCGCGATGTCGGTAGCGCGTAGCGCCGTCGGGAGCTGGAGCACATCCCCAGGCCCATCCGACCCTGGCGCTTGTTCGCCAGACGGGTGGTCGACGCTCATACCCACGCCACCTGAAAGCGGATGCGACCAGCCTTTTGGTAATCGAGGATCCGCACCGCTCTCGGCATTACCGGTGCAGGTTACGGGAGGCAGCGCCCGGTTCAGCTCATTAGGCATCGGAGTAAAGCAAAGGGCCGGGGGTTGACCCCGGCCCAGCTCGACTTGCGATGTGCCTATGCGCGTCGCGGGAGCGGCGAGCCTCGACGGCGCCAGAGGAGATATCCAAACCCGAGCACGATGACGATCGGACCGATCGCGCCAAGTCCGGTGACGATGTAGTTGATCGTCGTTACGAAGTTGTGCGCCGCACCGCTCAGCGCGGAGGCAAAGCCCCAGCTGTCGACTGGCGCGGTCTGGGCGGGTGCGCCGGCCTCGGCGATGTCCACAGAGACGGTGCTGTACGTCGTGTTGTGGTCGATGTACGCGATCTGACCTTTCAGCTGCTCGATCTGCTGGGTGATCTGGCCGAGTTGGGTCTGAACCGCGATGATGTCCGCGATCGTCTGGGCCTTGGTCAGCAGCGCGAGCATCGCGTTGCGCTGCGCCTCCTGGTTGGCCAGTCGCGCCTGCAGGTCAACGTACTGGGCACTGACGTCATTACCGCTGATGTGCTCGTTCTGGACCTTGCCTAGCTTGCTCAGCTGGTCGATGGTGTCATCGAACTTCGCGGCCGGGACCATGAACGAGATGACGCCGGTGCGGATCTGGTCGTTGGGATTCGCCGGGCTCGCTTGCGCATCCGTGCCGGAGATGAACCCTTGCTCGAGCTGGACCAGAGCCCGAACGGCCGCCAGCTTGGAGTCGAACGATCCCGAGTTGACATTGATCGTCAGCTGCGCCTGACGGATGACCTGCGGGCCCTGGATCGCCGGGACCACGTCGCTGGGCGGCGGGTTGGTGGTGCCGACGCTGCCAGGCTGCCCGCTGATCTTTGTCGGCGCACCTAGCGAACTGCTTGACTGCGCCGGTCCAGCGGGCAGGGAAGTGGCCGAGCCCCCGCCCGAGGCGCTGGAGGCGCCGCCGCACGCGGCCGCCGCCACGAGGATGGCGATGATGACGAGGACTTTCTTCATTCGACGGCCTCCTGTTTGAGTATCCGAGCTGCCTGACCAAACGCTGGATGTGGCGGCGGGTAACAATTGCCGGCGTGCTGCAGGTCAGAAACCTCGCCATCGACGTCGCCGCACGCCGGGTGCTCTCGGACGCGAGCTTCACCGTGGCGGCGGGGGACAAGGTCGGATTGGTCGGACGCAACGGCGTCGGCAAGACGAGCCTTCTCAAGGTGTTGGCCGGCGAGGACGACCCGGCCGCCGGGCTCGTCCTGAAGCGGGGCACGCTCGGCTACGTGCCTCAGAACCCGCGCCCACGCGCCGAAGCCTCGAAAACTGCTCTTGCACACATCCTGTCGGGTCGCGGCCTGGATCGCGCCGCGGTGCGTCTGGCGGAACTGCACGCCCAGCTCGAGCACGACCACTCGACCGCCAGCGTCGAGCGCTTCTCCGAGGCGGAGGAGCGTTATCGGCTGGACGGCGGCTACTCGTCCGAGTCGGACGCCCGGCGAATCGTCACCGGCCTCGGGCTGCGAGCCGACCGGGTCGACCTTCCGGTCAGCGTCCTGTCTGGCGGTGAAGGGCGCCGGGTCGAGCTGGCTCGCGTGCTGTTCGCGGAGGCCGACCTGCTGCTGCTGGATGAGCCGACCAACCACCTCGACAGCGACGCAAAGACCTGGTTGATGGACTTCCTGCGCGACTACCGCGGCTCGGTGATCGTGGTCAGCCACGACCTCGTGCTCCTGGACGCTTCGATCACGCGCGTGCTTCACCTGGACGCCGGTCGGATGCGCGAGTACCGCGGCACGTACTCGCAGTACCAGAAGGCCAGGGAGCTGGAGGAGAAGCGGCTCACGTCACTGGCGCAGAGGCAGGAGTCCGAGATCAGCCGCTTGAGCGTGCTGGCTGAGGTCATGAGGCGACAGACCGCGAAGCGCGCGAGGACCGCGAAATCGATCTTCAAACGCGTCGACCGCATGAAGGCGGAGCAGGTGTCCGCACCGAAGCGTGAGCGCAAGGTGAAGGTCACGTTTCCCGAACCGCCTCACAGCGGACGCGTGGTGCTCACCGCGAGCGGTCTGAGCAAGGGTTACGGCGGCCCCCTCGTGTTTCGCGACGTGACGTTCGAGGTCGAGCGCGGGCAGCGGATCGTCATCATGGGCCTCAACGGCGCCGGCAAGACAAGCCTTCTTCGCATCCTGGCCGGACAGACCGAGCCGAACTCCGGCAGCTTCCGTTTAGGGCACGGTGTCTCGCTCGGCTACTACGCTCAGGAGCACGAGGGGATCCGGGCCGGTGTGCCGGTGCTGGCTCATATGCGGGAGCAGTCGGATGAGGATGAACGGGTGCTCCGAGCGCTGCTCGGCAGCTTCAGCCTCACCGGGGACATCGCCCGCCAGGACGCAGGGACATTGTCGGGCGGCGAAAAGACCAAGCTGGCACTGGCCCAGCTGGTCGCCGGGCGGCACAACCTGCTCCTGCTCGACGAACCGACGAACAACCTGGACCCGCCATCGCGAACCGGGGTCGCTCGCGCATTGGCCGAGTGGCCTGGAACCATGGTGATCGTGAGCCATGACCCGGAGTTCGTGGAGGCGCTCAAGCCGCAGCGGGTGCTGTTCATGCCCGAAGGCCGGGTCGACTACTGGGAAGAGGACCTGCTCGACGTCGTATCGCTTGCCTGAGAATGGTCACTTCCCCGCTTGCCGGGGAAGTAGGCGCGCAGCGCCGGATTAAGGGTGGTCGCCTCCCCACTTCCTGGGGATTCGAGATGGTCACCTCCCCACTCGCCGGGGATTCGAGATGGTCACCTCCCCACTCGCCGGGGATTAGGGATGGTCACCTCCCCACTCGCCGGGGATTCGAGATGGTCACCTCCCCACTCGCCGGGGATTAGGGATGGTCACCTCCCCACTCGCTGGGGAGGTCGGCGCGGAGCGCCGGGTGGGGGGGCGCCCTCTTGCACTTACTGCGGACGGTCGCCTCAAGGACAATAGGCTGGTGAAGGCCGAATCGCGGGACGTCCTCATGCCGGAGCTCCAGGGCGCCGAGGAGATCACGGTCGGCGCGTGGAGCAAGGCGCTGGGCGAGCACGTGGCCGAGGGCGAGACCTTGATGGAGGCGCATACGGACAAGGTCAACGCCGAGATCCCGTCGCCCCTCACCGGAAAGGTCGAGCAGCTGCTCCTCGACGTGGGCGACCCGGTGAAGCCCGGCCAGGCGATCGCCAGGATCTCGCCCGAGTAGGGTTTGGCGCCCCTGCGCGTGGCGGTCGTCGGTTGCGGCGCAATGGGGGCCGCGACCGGCTGGAGGCTCGCGGCGCGGGGCGTCCAGGTCGTCTGTTTTGACCGCCATTCCCCTCCCCACGCGTTCGGCTCGTCGCACGGCGAGTCGAGGATCACGCGCACGGCATATTTCGAGGGACCCTGGTACGTGCCGCTGCTGCAGGAGACCTTTCCACTCTGGCGTGAGCTGGAACGAGCCGCGGGCGAGCGCCTGCTGACGCTGAACGGTGCGCTCATGATCGGGCCTGAGTCCGCCGATGCGATCACCGGCGCGCTCTCGGCCGCCGCCACGCACGGACTCAATGCGAGGCTGCTAGACGCGGATGAGGTGCGTCGCCTCTACCCAGGTCATGTCATCAGCGGGGAAGACGTCGCTGTCCTCGATGCCCAGGCCGGCTTCGTCCGACCCGAGGCCGCGGTGGCCGCGATGATCGGCCGCCTGGTCGCGCTTGGCGGAGAGATCCGGCGCGGTGTAGTGGTTGCTGACGTTAACAATCGACCAGAGGGCGTTGAGGTCGTGACCGATGAGACGCGTGAAACATTCGACGCCGTCGTAATCGCGGCGGGCGCGTGGATGTCCGAGCTCGCAGGCTGGCTTCCCCTGACCGTGGAGCGCCAGGTGCTCGCGTGGTTCGAAATCGAAAGAGGCGCTGACTGGCTCGCGCCCGACCGGTTTCCGGTCTTCATCCGCCAGACCGAAGACCTCGGCGACATCTATGGCCTCCCGACGCTTGACGGCGCCTCGGTGAAGATTGCGCGCCACCACGATGGAGACGCAACCGACCCGAACAACGTCAGGCGGGAGGTCACCGACCACGAGCTCGACCCGTTGCGAACCTTCGCGGCGACCTACCTGCGCGGCGTGACCGAGCGGGTCACCAGGACGGTGGTCTGCATGTACACCAACACTCCCGACGATCATTTCGTGGTCGATCGCCATCCCGAAGACGAGCGCGTGGTGGTGATCAGCGCTTGCTCCGGGCACGGGTTCAAGTTCGCACCCGTGATCGGCGACATCGCGGCGGACCTGGTGTGCGACGGCCGGACGTCCAGAGACATCTCGCGCTTCTCGGTCGCGCGATTTTTTACCCCACGAACTCAGAGGCTAACGCCGTGAGTTCGCGGGGACCCCTTTAATTTCGCAGCGGCCCGTCTAGCGCTTCGCAGACGGAGTATTGACCACGGATTCCTCGTCTTCGCCTAACTTGCGACCGAACCACCAGGCCAGTCCCAGAAGGATCACCACGCCGATGGCGAAGGGTATGGCAAAAGGGCCGAGCGTGGTCGCTACCGTCTGGTAGTGCTGACCCAGCTTGAGCCCGGCATACGCAAGGGCCAGATTCCATGGGACGGCCCCCGCCAGAGTGGCGAGCGTAAACCTGAGATAGCCGATCTTCGAGAGCCCTGCTGGAAACGAGATGTACGTGCGGACGATCGGCAGCAGGCGCCCCACAAGAACTGCCCAGAGCCCGAAGCGATCGAAGAACCGATTCGCCAGGCGGAGATGGCCCCTGCTCAAACCCGCCCACCGACCGGCGCGGCTGAGCACCACCCGTTCGCCATAACGGCGGGTCAGGTAGAAGGCGATCAGCGAACCGGTGAGGTTCGCGACGCTCGCAACCAATACGACCAGGACGAAGTTGAGCTTGCCCTGGGAGGCGAGTGCCCCTCCAAGCGGCACCACGATCTCGCTCGAGATCGGCAGGCCGGCGCTTTCGCCCGCCATCGTGACGAAGATTGCGATGTAGCCCCACGACGCCACCAGGCTGATCAACCACTGCGT
This sequence comes from Candidatus Dormiibacterota bacterium, assembly GCA_036513135.1. GTDB lineage: Bacteria > Chloroflexota > Dormibacteria > Dormibacterales > Dormibacteraceae > Palsa-870. The sequence goes on from DATBZP010000144.1 coordinate 6,748, forward strand.
CATCAAGCGCTCCTTGGAGTCTCTTCCGCGCGAAAGGGCAGCGTGCGGACCTGTTGGTCGTCGACGAGGATCTCGAAGTTGTAGAAGCCTGGGTGGGGAATGCCGACGCCACTCAGGTTGATCACGATGTGGGCCGCCAGGTCCCAGCCATGAGGATGCTCGGGCGGAACCTGTCGGGCTGGAATCGTCAGGACGATGGGCTGCGACAGCACCGCACCGCCGTCCTCGTCGCTGCAATGCACCTCGACCGTGTGCGGACGCTCGGACTCCAGGCGGGTTGTCAGCAGCCTTATCACCATCGAGCCGCCGAACGCCGCGGGGTATTGGTCACGCCGGAGCGTGTCGATCCCGGCGCCGAGGATGTACACGAGCCCGTTGGGCGGCCCCTCGGCGGCGCTGGCGAGCAGCGCCCAATCAAGCCTCATCGAAAGGGATTATCGGTGGACGGCGACATCGGGCGTATGGGGTTCGCCGCCTGCGGCCACTGCAGTGCGCCCACACACCCGGGACAGGCTGCGACCGCCATCGCCCACCGCCGTCGCCAGGCTCTTGGCAAAGCCCGTCGGGTGATGCACTCGAGAATTGGTGGGCCCGGTTGGGATCGAACCAACGACCAGCCGATTATGAGGCCCGCCCCTGACCGTCTCAGAGAGTGTCAGGGAGTGTCAGGCGTACTCAACGAGCACCAGCGACGAGTCGTTTCTGGGTCACAGAGAGTCAGGGAGTGTCACGGCGCTGTTGTCAAAACTGTTGTCAAAACCGATGCGCTGAGATTTGCCAGTGCTGGCACGGATGCCGGCGACAAAATCTCACAAGAATTTACTTGGTGTGTCACAGCGTGTCAGGACGTGTCCTGGCGTGTCAGAGCGTCTCAGGCCGTGTCACGCATCACATCGCGCCGTCGTTTCGATGGGTTGCCAACGTCCAAACCTGGGGATACGGTGCAACGCATGGTGCAGGGTTTGCGCGAAGTCCAGGAAGTTGCGGCCGACGCCGGCGAAAGCCGAGTGTCGGCTCGGCCGGCAGCGGCCTGGCACGGAACGCGTATCACCGTGCCTTCCATTGCGTTTGCAGCGGTTTCTTCAGGTACCGGTTGTGGCTACCCATCGAAGATCGAGGGTCGGCGATGAGCGCCGGGCGCCGAGGCAACGGCGAGGGCACGATCGTGAAGCGAGCTGACGGACGCTGGGCGGCAGCAATCATCTTCGACGGATATCTACGGAAGTGGATCTACGGCAAGACGCGCCGTGACGTCTCCGACCGCTTGAGGAAGATCCGGAGCGACGTAGCTGAGGGCCGGCCCGTGATGAACGAGCGACTCACGATGGCTGAGTACCTCAACCGCTGGCTGTACGAGGTTGCAAAACAGCGCACGCGGCCGATGACCTGGCGCGGTTACGAACACCTCGTTCGTCTTCACATCCTCCCCACCCTCGGCCGGGTGCCACTGGCAAA
>DATBZP010000145.1:0-20122 GCA_036513135.1 Candidatus Dormiibacterota bacterium
GTGATACAGGGCTGTCATCGGCTCCTCGTTCTGAGAGTCGATGAACAAGCCATCCACGTGCGCGATGAAGTCATAGCCCGTGGTGCCCTGGACTGGAAATTCGCTCGGCAGGTGTTCGTCGTACTCGAGCACCTTCTCGACGACCAGGTACGCGTTTGGAGCAACTGCTCGCAGGCCTGCGAGATAGGTTTGTGGATCCAGCAGCCCGTCCAGGTGGTCGATGCGAAGACCGACCACGCTGCCATCGGCGATCAGGTCGAAAACCAGGCGGTGGCTCTCTTTCAGGACCTGCTCCAGCTCGACGCGCAGGCCGATCAGGCTGTCGACCGTGAAGAAACGCCGGTAGTTGAGCTCCTCCTGGGCTGTGCGCCAGTACGCCAGCCGGTAGTGCTGTTGCTGCAGCAGCGAATCCAGGGCATCCAGATCCTGGCGGATTGACTCGACCTGCAGCCCATCCAGGCTCTCCTGCGAGATCGGGAACTCATCTTCGTGGTAGCGGACGACAACCTCAGGGCCCTTGTCCTCCAGTGTCAGCCGCCCTGCGTCGAGTTCGCGTCCGTAGCGGTCACCGAGGACTCCCAGCAGCACCTTGCCTTTCAGGTGTGACATCGCCGGCTCCCAGTCGATGTCGAAGTAGCCGGCATACCGGCTGGACTTGCCGTTCTGCAGAAGGTCCCACCACCAGGGGTTGGATCGGCCCGCGGTCGCCATGTGGTTGGGCACGACGTCCATGAGCAGCTTCAGACCGTGCTCCGAGGCAGCGGCGGCGAAGCGGCGAAACCCAGGCTCGCCACCCAGCTCGCCATTGATCCGGTGCGGATCGACCACGTCGTATCCGTGGCTGCTCCCGCGCGCTGCCTGAAGAAACGGCGAACAGTAAATGTGACTGACTCCGAGTGACGCCAGGTATTCGGCGCGGGAGGCGGCAGCCTCGAAAGTGAAGTCTTTGGACAGCTGTACCCGGTAGGTGCAGCGGGGCGCCCGCTCAGGCATTGCTGTCGACGGCGTCCGAGACGATATCCGCCATCGCCGCGATGAATTCCGGCCTGGTGTTGAACGAGGCGGTGCGCCGGATCTTGATGTTGTGCGAGCGAGCGAAGGCCTGCGCCTCCACGTCGAGGTCGTAGAGGATCTCGAGGTGGTCGGCGACAAACCCGATCGGGCAGACGAGCACGTCGCGCGCGCCGGACTGTTCGATCGCGGAGAGCAGGTCTGGGCCGAGCCATGGCTCACCGGTGGTGCTCGCGGACTGGAAGGCAAACTCCCACACCGGCAGCTTCAAGCCGGCCTCGACGAGCCGGCAGCTCTCGAGCAGCCGGTCCTGGTACCCGTCGCCTTCAGCCACGATGCGCGCCGGGAGGCTGTGGGCGGTGAAGAAAAGACGATCCGGCCAGGCTTCCTCGAGGCTCTCCGAAATCAATTGCTGGACCGCCCGGATGAAGGCGGGATGGTCATGGAACCCTCGCACGAAGACCAGCTCGCCGGGCCAGGCCTTTTCCAGGGAGCGCTGGTAAGCCCCGAGACTCATGTCAGCGAAATGGGGCGCAAGCGGAAGGCCGATCAGCCGGTGCACGCCGGCTCTCGCCGCGTCGGCAGCGCCGTCGGCGACGAACGGCGGTGCGTGCTTCATGCCGACGAAGACCGGAAGCCCAAGCCGATCCCCAATCGCGGAGGCCTGAGCTTGAGTGATCGACGTGAGTGGCGAGCCACCGATGGCTCGATAGCGAGATCTCAGCTCATCAAGAGCTTCCGGCGAAGGTTTGCGCCCGCCGCGGATGTGCGTGTAGTAGTCCTCGATGCTCGCCTCGCTGGCGGGGCTGCCGTAAGCCATGCACAAGACACCCGTTGTCTCACGCGACACGCGCCACCTGCCACTCGTGCACAGTCTCGACGAGGAGCTGCAGATTCTCGAGCGGAGTCGACGGGAGAACTCCGTGCCCGAGGTTGAAGATGTGGCCCGGCCGGCCACCTGCGCGACGCAGGACCTGGCGGGCGCGCTCACGCACGAGATCCGCTGGGCCAAGCAACACCGCCGGATCCAGGTTGCCCTGGATGCCACGATCGTGACCTACCCTCTGCCAGCCAACGTCCAGAGGCACGCGCCAGTCGAGCGACACGACGTCTGGTCCAGTCGTGGCTATCGACTCGAGCAGGCCGGCGGTGTCCGTGCCGAAGTGGATGCGTGGCACGCCGGATGATTTGAGCGCGTCGAAGATGGAGCGGGTGTGGGGGAGGACCCGCGCCTCGTAGTCCTCGACGGCCAATGCGCCGACCCACGAGTCGAAGAGCTGGACCGCGCTCGCGCCGGCCGCGACTTGCGCCAAGAGGTAGCCGGCCATCGTCGCGGAAAGCTTCCCCAGCAATTTGTCGAAAGCCTCCGGCTCCGAGTACATGAACGCCTTCACACGGCTGAAGTCGCGGCTCGGCCGTCCTTCGATCAGGTAGCTCGCCAACGTGAAGGGAGCGCCGGAAAACGCGATCACCGGCACTGAAGACTCGGCGACGACGTGACGGACCGCGGTGATGACCTGCGGCGCCGCTGCCTCGCCCGACGGCACGACGAGCCGCTCGATATCGGTTGCCGATGCGATCGGCCTGGCGATGACCGGCCCGACGTTCTCCACCAGCTCAAACTCGACGCCCATGCCGCGTAGCGGCAACATGATGTCGGCGAACATCACCGCCGCGTCGACCCCCAGGCGGCGGACCGGCTGCAGCGTCACCTCGGCGCAGAGCTCGGGCTGCGCCACGATGTCGACGAGAGTCCACCGTTCTCGAAGCTTGCGGTACTCGGGCAGCGAGCGACCGGCCTGGCGCATGAGCCAGACGGGTGTGACGTCGACGGCCTTCTTCCTCGCCGCGTCGAGGAAGCGGCTCACTTCGACCGGTTCGTGGCGCCGAGCATGGCGGTGATCTCCGCCATCGGCCGGTGGATCCCCGTGAGAATCGGCGTGTCGCGAACGGTCGACCGGCGGCTGTCCGTACCGCGCAGCGCGCGGACGAGCTCACCGAACTTCGGAAGGTCATCCGTCTCGTAGGCCACGAGGAAATCCATGTCGTCGAGGCCAAAGCTGTTCGCCAGCAGCTGGCGCACTTCAGGGTGTTCGTGGCCGACGCGCATGTGTTCGTTCATGATCCCCTGTCGCGCCTCTTTGCCGAGCAGGTACCACTCGGTGCTCTTGGTGAATGGGTACACGATGAGATACCGCGACCGCTCGCCGCTAAAGAGCGACTGTTCCTGCGGCGTAGGCTTCTTGACGTACTGCGAGGGTTGGATGACGCCGAGGAAACTCTCCTTCACGTCCATCCAGGTCCCCATGCCTGAACGCATTACCGTCGCCGATCTCTCCTCGAGCGAGTCCAGGGTCGGTGCAAGGCTCCACAGCAGAAGATCCGCACCCGGCTGGAGCCCAACCATCGAGTAGCAATGCGTGATCACCTCCGATTCCGTGCTGACCGCCGCCGCGAGCTCCTCGGCCGTCTCGCAGCGCTCCGCCGGTGGAAGGCGCCGCCACGCCGGATCGAGGCCGAGAGCGAGCGCATGAACGAATCTGGCCTCGCTCACTTCAGCCACCCGGCGGCCTCAGCTGCGAAGTACGTGACGATGACGTTTGCCCCGGCGCGAGCGATCGAGGTCAGCGACTCGAGGACGGCCCCGCGGCGGTCGATCCAACCGCGCTCAGCGGCCGCTTCAATCATCGCCGCCTCGCCGCTCACCTGGTATGCGGCCAGCGGCACATTGAAACGATCTCGCGCTCGCGCGAGCAGGTCAAGCGATGTGATCGCGGGCTTGACCATCAGGATGTCGGCGCCCTCGTGAGCATCGAGTTCCAGCTCTCGCATCGCTTCCCTGCCGTTGGCGGGGTCCATCTGGTAGGACCTGCGATCGCCGAACCCTGGCGCTGACCCCGCCGCTTCCCTGAATGGTCCATACAGGACCGACGCGTGCTTCGATGCGTAGGCGATGATCGCCATTCCGGTAAATCCAGCAGCGTCGAGGCCGGACCGCAGGGCCGCCACCTGGCCGTCCATCATGGCGCTGGGGGCCACGACGTCGGCCCCGGCTTCCGCGTAGCAGATTGCCGCGTCCGCCAGCAGTGGCAGCGTCGCGTCGTTGTCGATGTGATCACCGTCGACGACACCGCAGTGCCCATGCGTCGTGTACTCACACAGGCACACGTCGGCGGCAAGCGCGAGCGGCAGCTTCTCGGCCTTGAGCAGGCGCAGGGTCTCGGGTACCGGCCCTCTCTCATCCGCCGCCGCGTCGCCACGCGCGTCCTTTGAATCCGGTATGCCGAAAAGCAGTACGCCGCCCACACCGAGGCCGGCCAGCCGCGCGGCCTCGGCCAGCGCAACATCCGGACTCATTCGCGCATGACCCTTGAGTGACGAGATCTCTTCGCGCCGCCCCCGGCCGGAGACCACGAAGATCGGTGCCACGAGCTGAGCCGGATGCAGCCGGGTCTCTCGGACCAACTGCCTCAGCGCAGGGTTGGCGCGCAGGCGCCGAGGCCGGTCGGCGGAGGGTATCGGCACGGACCGCGTCCGAGTCAGCTCACGCACGGTTCTTGTCCTCCATCGGTAAAGCTCGGACGACGGCGTCTGCAAGGCCGGACACGCTTTGGGCGTCGGCCTCCGCTATGACCACGAAGCCGAGCTCGCGCGCGCTGTTCGTCGTGCGCGGCCCGATCGTGATGGCGGGCAGCCGCGAGCTACCGCCCAGGTCAAGGAATCCTCGCACGGCCGATCCAGAGGCGAAGAGCACGGCAGCGAGCTCTGGATCGGTCAGCGCATCCCGCAGCTTCTCCGCCGACGCGCGGGGTCCCTCCACAGTGCGGTAAGCAGTGACCTCTTCGACGGTCGCGCCTCGGCGGCGCAGGCGGTCCGGCAGATCGGTGCTTGCCGCCGAGGCTCGGACCAGGGCGATGCGCTTGCCCTTGACGTCGGGCAGGGTGTCCCCCAGGTCCGCACCGTCGGCACGGCCCGGCAGGTGCGACGGTGTGATGCCGCGCGCTCGGAGCGCTCGCGCCGTCTCGGAGCCGACCGCCGCGAATCTCGGCCCGGGCGGCAGCTCGGCGAGCGCCTTCACGCCCCGCACGCTCGTGAGCACGATCCAGTCGCAGCTCGCCAGCGACCCGGCGTTGAAGTCCATCGGTTCTGTCTGCACCGTCGCCACCGCGTGCACCCGGTAGCCGCGCCGGCGCAATGCGTGCACGAGAGGGTCCGATTCTCCTCCCGGGCGGGTGACCAGGATGGCGATCATCGCAGCGCCACCTCCGCAAGCAATCGCCTGCCCAATCTGGCCGCCAGGTGCGCAGCCTCGGATCGATTGCCGTCGACGTGCTCTACGAGTTTGCCGGTGCCGTCACTGTTGACCCCCGCGGCGAGCAACGTGAACCGCTCTCCGCTGACCGAGGCGAGCGCGCCAACGGGTGCTCGGCACGTTCCGCCGGTCGCTCTCAGCACCTCCCGTTCAGCCTCGACGACAAACCGAACGTCAACGTCGTCGAAGCTCGAAAGGAGCTCCATCAGTCGCCCATCGGCCCGGCGAAGCTGCACGGCAAGTGCGCCCTGTCCCGGCGCTGGCGCGACCACGTCAGGCTCCAATCGCTGGTCGATCCGCGCATGCGTTCGTAGCCGGTCGATTCCGGCGGCCGCCAGCACGAGCGCGTCCACCTCACCTTCGTCGAGGCGTCGGAGACGGCTCTCCACGTTGCCGTACATAGGAGCGATCGTCAGATCCGGGCGAGCGGCAAGGAGAAAACCGGTTCGCCGTGGACTGTCGGTACCGACGATTGCTCCGCGAGCCAGCGATTCGAGGGACTGACCTCCGTGCCTGGTGATCAGCGCGTCGCGTGGATCCGCGCGTTCGGGGTAGGCGGCGATCACAAGGTCGGTCTCCTCCTCGAGCGGGACGTCCTTGGCGCTGTGCACGGCGATGTCGACGTCCCTTGCGAGCAAGGCTCGAGCGATTGCAGTGACGAAGACGCCCTCCCCTGGTGACATGTCGACGGGCCGGAGGTCGCCCTCGGTCACGATCGTCACGAGCTCCACGTCGTGGCCGGCGTCGAGCAGCAGCTCTGCGACTCGCTCGCTTTGTATGAGAGCGAGCCTTGACCCACGAGTACCCAGCCGGATGTTCATGCCCGCTCCGCCGTATAGGCGTTCGTCAGCGCCACCAGCAGCCGGTCGACAGCGCTTTCGCCTTCGACCAACAGCGCCGTGGCCTCACGCGTGTCGAGTCTTCGCCGCCGCGCGATTGCGGCGAGTTCGCCGATGAATGCTCCGCGAAATCGGACGAAGGCCTCGAGCGTTGCGGACAGAGATGCGCCCAATGCGGCCGCGCGCCGGCCGTACTGCGTGGCCTGGGCTTCCGCCTCCACGAGCCTGACCGACGACCCTCGCCCCTCTTCGTTCAGATGATCGAGCAGCAGACCCAGGAGCCGGCGGCCGCGGTCCTTCAAATCGGCGCGTTCCAAGTCGCTCAATGCCGCGATTCCGGGGTCGTTTGCCGGGCGGCCAGGGGGCTGGGTCCGGAGATAGACGCGCGTCACGCGCGAGGCGCTCGCACTCAGACCGGTCAGCATCGGACGGCGGCTGCGGGGCCGGGGCAGAAGCGATTCGATGGCGCTGCGCGGGAATCGACGGTGACCGCCGGGCGTGACGAAGGCGGCGACATCCCCGTGGTCTGCCCAGCGGCGCAATGTACCCGGTGTGATGCCGAGCAGCCGGCTTGCCTCACCCAGGCTCAGCCACGGCGAGCGAATCTGTGCCCTGAGAACTCCCACCCCAGGTCCAATTATGGCGAAAACTATCGAAAGCTATCGATCCGCCACAATGCGGACGAGCCGGTGCTGATCTTCGTGGGCGGGCGCCCCCAACCTGGCTGCATCCGCGTCGAACCCTTGACGGGGCGGCACCGACCTGAGCGCTGCTAAGTCTTAGAGGTCTCGTCCCACTCAGGGTGCTTGCGGAAGAGGCCGCCCCACCCGATGTGGAACCAATGCTCCTCGCGGTAAGGCTGAAGCGCGGCGAGATCCGTGTCCGCCAGGTCGGTCACCACGTGCTTCTCGGTGATCTGCTTGATTCGCGCCGCCGGGATCTCCAATGGCTTTCCGCCTTGCTTGCGCTTCACGACGATGCCGTGGAAGATGTCTTCTGCCTCGTCGCCCAGCAGGGACTCGGCGCGTCCAATCTCTGAGCCGTCTGCCGCCACCACGGGCGCCCGGTACGGCATTGCCCGCCACGCAACCACTGTCTCGTCTTCGAACATGAGTGCAACGATAGAAGGGAGGAGGGAGCGGCCGCTTGATCGAAGGCGCAACATTCCCGGCGCCGGCATGAACGCATTGCTCACTGACCTGTACGAGCTGAACATGGTGGCCAGCTACCTGCGCCGCGGCATGAACGGCACGGCCACCTTCAGCCTCTTCGTGCGCCGCCTGCCGCCGATGCGAGGATTCATCGTCGCAGCGGGCGTCGAGTCGTGCCTGGACTTTCTCGAGCAGCTGCGATTCGAGGAGAAGGACCTTCGCTATCTGGGGGATGGTCTCGGCTTCTCCGCCGCAGACCTGGAAGCCTTCCGGCGCTTTCGCTTCACAGGGGACGTGTGGGCGATGCCCGAAGGGCGGATCGCGTGCCCTGGCGAGCCGCTAGTCGAGGTTACGGCGCCCTTGCCAGAGGCACAGCTGATCGAAACGTTCCTGCTCAACCGCGTGACCTACGAGTCGACGATCGCGAGCAAGGCGGCGCGCTGCGTGATCGCGGCCGCCGGGCGAGACACCGTCGACTTCTCATTCCGGCGTACGCATGGGATCGAGGCTGGCATCGACGTGGCGCGTCTGTCCGCGATGGTGGGCTTTGCCGCGACGAGCAACGTCGAGGCGGCAAGGCGTTTCGGCCTCGTCGCCGCCGGCACGATGGCTCACTCCTACGTGGAGGCTTTTCGCAGCGAGGCTGGCGCCTTCCGCGCATTCGCCGAGGACTTTCCGGGGCGAGCGACCTTCCTGGTCGACACGTACGACACAATCGCCGGAGTCAAAGCCGCCATCGCGGTGATCCATCAGCTTGGGCTGGAGGGGCGGCTCGGGATCAGGCTCGACAGTGGCGACCTCGCCGCGCTGTCGAAAAAGGCGCGGCGGTTGCTGGACCGTGCCGGCCTCCGCCACGTGCGCATCTTCGCGAGCGGAAGCCTCGACGAGCTCGCGATCGACGACCTGGTGCGCGGGGGTGCCGCAATCGATGCCTTTGGCGTCGGGACGAAGATGGGTGTGTCGGCGGACTACCCGTATCTCGACAGCGCTTACAAGCTTGTTCTCTATAAGAACCGGCCGGTGATGAAGCTGTCCCATGACAAGGTGACCGCGCCCGGTCGTAAGCAGGTGTTCAGGAGGTTCAGGCCGTTCGGAGATGTGCTGGGGCTCCACCGGGAGCCTCTGCCGGCTGGTCGGGTTCGGCTGCTCGAACCGCTGATGACAAATGGAAAACGAAAGTCGAGCCGCCCACCGTTGTCCCAGTCCCGAGCGATCTTCCAGGCCGACCTTGCCTTGCTGCCCGCGAGTGCGCGCGAGCTGCGCTCGCCGAAATCTCCGCCGGTGCGATCGACCGAAGCTCTCCGAAGACTTTCGGCCGAGACCATGCGTCGCCTGCGGGCCGAGCGGCCGGCGTAGAGGCACGCACCGCTTTACTCGCTTCACCAGGCGGCGTAAAAGGAGGATTGAAGGGGGGTTGACATGAAAGACCTGCTAGATCACAGCGTCCTGAGGCCACTGTTTGCCTTCGTGCCCAACCTGCGCCGCGCTTCGGACCGAGCTTTGAGCGTATACATGCCCGCGCGTGCCGAGGGATTCGACCTGCGGCATTACGAGATCGAACTCGGTCACCTGAGGCGGCGGTACAGAGACCGCCTCGACGGCGATGAGGGACAGGTAATGGAGCGCGAGCTGAAGCGACTGCGCGAGCACCTGGAGGTCGTGAGGCCGGCCGGATGTCCGTCGATCGCCGGGTTCGCGGACGAGTCGGTCGGGCTGCTCGAGCTGGTCAAACTCCCATCCGAGACAGAATCGAGGTTGGAGGTCGGCCCGCTGCTGCTAGCGCCGATCGAGCGCGAGCTCGAGCGATTTCCACCCGCGCTGATCGCGGTCGTCGACAAGGAGCATGCGAAGTTGTTTGCCGCCATCCTCGACGACATCTATCCGATCGAGCAGGTCAAGGGTGTCGAGGTCAGGCGAAACAGGGCTGGCGGCACCTCGGCGCCGAGCAACCAGCGGAAGGCGGACAACCGCGCAAAGTCCAACCTCGAGCGGTTCCTTGACACCATCGCGCGCGAGCTGGAGCTGGGCGGGTACAAGCGACTCTTCGTCGCTGGTCCTCAAGAGGCGCGCGCGGAGCTCGAGCGGCTGATGCCGCCCACGCTCAAGCGCTTGCTTGCCGGACATCTGTCGGCCTCCCTCGACTCCGCCAAACTTCAACATGAGTTGCGGGAGCAGCTCGTGCTCGCCAGATCCTTTTAGAGCTGGAAGCTTCCTCTGGTCCTCTTGGGCTGGAGCACCATCGGGGGTTGAATGACCCTGGCGGGGTGCGCAAAGCGGCATCGCGTGGTGGCCTCATCGCTCATCGGCCTGGCTCCTCTGCCACATCACGCTCAAGTTCCTTCCTGACCGCCCCGATGTAATCGGCGATCACGCCGTCGTTCAAAGCCGGGTTCGCGATGCGAATGCGCTCCGCCGCCACCCCCGCCAGGAAGCACGAGAGGGGGGCGAATCGCCGCTCTCGCGTATGTGCGGCGACCCGCGCCAGCTCCAGCAGTTCGAGCGCAACGTGCGGATCCATTGTCGGCGGTGCAATCTGCGCGCCGCGCTCTTCTGCCGCCGACACCCAAAGCCCGCCCAGCTCTTCGAAGAATTGATTCATCCGTCACCTATAGCACGGCGACGTTCAGGCGGAGCCCTTCCCAAGTCCTTGTCCGATTTGGCTGCTCCACCGCCGAGGCCGCGCTTTGTCCCTGACTCTCAAGGACTCACCGGTCAGGAGACGATTCTCATTCGGAGGGGCCGCTCTGCCGCAATCGGTCGATCACCTGTTGGAAAGCTTCGTACGGCTGGGCTCCCATAACCAGGTATCGGCGGCCGAAGATGTGGGCAGGGATGGCATTGATCCCCACCGATTCGGCCTGGCCGCGGTTGTCATCGATCACGCCCGCGTAGCGATCCTCGTCGATCGCCTTCCGGAGGTCCGCCGCATCCAGACCAGCTCCGACCCCGATCCGCACGAGGTCGTCCGTGTCTTCCAACCGCCCCGTTCCTTCCCAGTGGGCCTTGAACAGCGCGCGGTGCATCGCCTCAAACTTCCCGCTCTCACGCGCGAACTCGGCGGCGCCCAGGGCGCGGCGTGAGTTGATGATCGTGTCGCGCTGCTGCATCGAAAGCCCGACTTCGGCAGCGATCGCTTCGAGGTGTTGCCTCATCTGTTCGAAGCGGCCACGCCCGAAATACGCGTCTCGCGGAATGCCCTCGAGAGGCGCTTCAGGGTGCAGCTCGAAAGGCAGCCACGTCACGTGGACGAGGCCCTGCTGCTCGAGCTTGTCGACTCGGACCGAGTCGATGTAGCACCAGGGTCAAACGTAGTCGGAGAAGACGATCAGCTCGACCGGATCGATTGCCTCAGCCATAACTTGGAGTCTCCAATCACTTAACCAGGCAGTGTCACAATAAATTGGCGCGAGGACGCACCCTGCGCAGCTAGCTCGGGGTTTCAGGAGGCAAATGACTATGGCAGATACGAAAACCTTCGTCGCCAACTCACCGGTTTGGGTCGACCTTTCCAGCACAGACGCCGCCAAGGCCAGGGATTACTACACGAAGCTGTTCGGCTGGAAGGTCGAGCTCGAACCTGACCCGGACGCGGGTGGTTATGCGCTCGCCAAGGTCGACGGCAAGGACGTGGCCGGAATCGGGCCGGCGCAGACTCCGGAAGGACCGTCGGCGTGGATGGTCTACATCGGCACCATGGATGCAGACGAGACCGCAAAGCAGGTCGAGGCAGCGGGCGGCAAGGTGATCGCGCCGCCCTTCGATGTCCTCAAGTCAGGCCGCATGGCGGTGTTTCAGGATCCGGTCGGAGCATTCATCTCGGTCTGGCAGCCTCGCGAGATGCAAGGCGCACAGCTGATGAACGAGCCGAACTCTTTCGCGTGGGCAGAGCTCAACGCGCGTGGAATCGAGAAGGCAAAGCCGTTCTACACGAAGGTTTTCGGCTGGGCCGAAACCGACAGCCCTATGGGTGATGGCGGTTCGTACACCATGTTCAACCAGGGTGACGACAGCGTCGCAGGCGCGATGGAGATGAACCCTATGGTGCCCAAAGAAGTCCCGTCCTATTGGATGGTGTACTTCGGCGTCGATGACGTCGACAAGGCATTTCAGAAGGCGATCGAGCACGGCGGACGGGAGATGCTCGTGCCGACGGATTTTCCGGGCGGGCGCTTTGCCATCCTCTCGGATCCCCAGGGAGCGGCTTTCGGTGTGATGAAGATGGAGCCGCGCTAAAGAAGAAGGCGTCCGGACCGGCGAGCGCTGCTCGCCGGTCCTTCGGACCCAAGTTCAAAGAGTCCGATCAAACAGCTAGACCAGGGCCGACGCCACCTGCGCCGCGATCCGCGCGTTGTTGACCACCAGGTCCACGTTCAAATCGAGCGAACGACCCCCTGACAGCTCCGCCATGCGCGCGAGCAGGCGAGGCGTCAGCTCCGACCCCGCCGCGCCGGCGAGCTCGCGAACCGCGCGCTCGGCTATTTCCTCCGCACCCTCCAGCTCCGCCGGCGGTGGCACGGCCACCACGATTCCACGTGCTCCCGTATCCCATGCGGCGCGCAGCACGCGTACGGCTTCTTGCGGGCCGTCGACCCTTGGGCTGACCCGCAAGCCGCTATGCCGCGTGTAGAAGGCAGGAAACTCATCGCAGCCATATCCGAGCACCGGCACGGAAAGGCTTTCCAGCCGTTCGAGCGTCAGGCGCAGGTCCAGGATGATCTTGGCCCCGGCACAGAACACCGCGACCCGTGTACGGCACAGCTCCACCAGGTCGGCCGATTGGTCCTCCGGGTGTCCGCGGTGGACGCCCCCGATGCCGCCGGTGGCGAGGAAGCTGATCCCGGCCATCGCTGCCACTCGCATGGTCGCGGCCACCGTCGTTGCTCCAACTTCGCGCTGGGCGACGGCACGGCCGATGTCTCGCGAGCTGATCTTTATCGCGCCGGCGGCCACGCGCTCAAGGTCGCCGGCGCTCAGTCCCACTCGGATCTTGCCGTCGAGCACCGCAATGGTTGCCGGCACGGCTCCTTCCTTTCTTATGGCCGCCTCGCTTGCGTGTGCCGCCAGCAAGTTGTGCGGCGCCGGAAGCCCCTGTCCGACGATCGATGTCTCCAACGCCACCACGGGTCGACCACTCGCGATCGCATCGGCGACCTCCGGCGACACCTGGAGGAGCGCACTCATTTCGGTCGCCCGCCGGATCGCGTGACGGCCTCCGAGGCCACGATCACAGCTCGCTCCGCTGCTTCAAAAGGCGTGGCGCCGTGGAGCCATGCCGCGCAGAAAGCTGCGGCGAACGCGTCGCCGGCGCCTGTGCCATCGACATGCTGGACCGCCGGTGCGGGTATCCGGCGCCCGAACACGGTGCAGCCGGCCGGGCCGAGCTTGATCACGGGCACCTGAGCCAGGTGCTCCACCGCGACGCCGATCGTGGCGACCTCGGCTGCCGTTCCAAAAAGCAGCTCGGGCTTAAGGCGGGCGAGGTCGTACGCCATCTTTGTGGGACCGTACTCCTGCAAGCCTGCCACCGACGACAGGTCGATCGAAAGCATGCCGCCGGCGGCGCGGATGAGACCGATGGCAGCGCGCGCGGCTTTGCCCAGCGGATCTACGAACAGCGAATAGGCCGGGATGTGGATCAGCTGCACATCACCGAACCATTCCTCAAGCAGGTCTTCTGCGCGCAACCCGACGCTGGCTCCGCGCTCGGTGGCCATCGCGAGCTGGCCGTCTGGAGCGACCAGAACCGCGATCGCGCCGGTGGGCTCGGCGGCCCAGATCGGGTAGACCTCGACCCCACGGGCCTGGAGGTCAGCCACCAGCCGTCTGCCGCGGTCATCGTCGCCCACCCTCGTGACCAGCCGCGCGGGTTCGCCAAGTGCCGCGGTCCAGGCGCAGAAGTTGGCCGCCTGGCCTCCACCACCGAGGTCGATTCGAGCCGGCCGATCGTCGTCCGGTCGCAGCGGACCGTCAGTGATGATCGTGATGTCCAGCAGCAAGTCACCGATCGAGAGAATCAATTGCGGACGCGGCTGATATAGGTGCGGAGCGATTCCTCGGGCCGGCTGTCGTCGTGCTGGGCCTCCCCGAACAACTGCTCTGCCGGGAAGTAGAGGTCGGGGCGGCTCATCAGCGCGGGCAGGATCTGGAACTCGCGTTTGGTCCCCGCCAGATCCACCTCTGGATCTGACGCCACCTGATGGAGATTATTGAGCAAATCAGCGTACGAGGCCCCAGTCCTCCAACCGAACCCGGAGCTTGGCTTGCAATACGTCGTCGAGCGGCTGAATTGGCGCGGCGCACCACGGCTCACAGATGCCCTGCAGGTGACAGGCGGCCTTGATCGCGGCGGGGAAGACTCCTCCACGCAACGCCATCACGAGTTGGTAGAGGGCATCCTGGCCCGCTCGCGCCGCGGCAAGGTCGGCTCTCTTGAATTCCTCGAAGATGCGCACGACCCAACCCGGCGCCACGTTCGCGGCGCCGCAGATCGTGCCTGCGCCGCCCATCGCGAGCGATGGCAGGAGCATCGTGTCGCTGCCGGTGAAGAGGCGGAACCGCGGCAATTCGCGAGTGGCGATGCAGACCGCTTCGAAGTACTCGAAATCGCGACTCGAATCCTTCATGCCGGCGATGGTTCCCTCGCGCGCCAGCGTCGCCACGGTCGCCGGCTCCGCCACCACCTTCGTGTACTGCGGGATGTTGTAGAGCAGGACTGGCACCGGACTGTCGTTGGCGAGCAGCCGGTAAAAAGCGAGAAGAGTCGCCTGGTCGATCAGATAGTAGAAGGGAGGAGCGACCAGCACCGCCTGCGCACCCATGCGCGCGGCGGCCTCGACCTCGACGCGTGCCGCCGAGAGGTGGCTCTGAGCCACACCACATATCACCGGCACGCGACCTGCCGCCGCCGCGACCACGCTCGACAGGATCGTCCTTCGCGCCGTTTCATCGAGTGAAGCCGTCTCTCCCGTCGATCCCAGCGCCAGAAGCCCATGAACGCCGCCCTGGATCACGTGCTCGACGAGCCGCGGTACAGCGGCCTCATCCACTCTGCCATCGCTGCGCAGAGGCGAGATCAACGCCGGCAGCACGCCGGTCAGTTCGTCGAGCTTGAACACAACCTAAGGCTACTCATGCGCGTCAGCTGCGGTCCGCGATGCGGACGACGAGGGCGCGCTGCTCGGGGGTGAAGAAGGGCGGAGCTCCGGCACGAGCGTTCTCGCGGACATGGTCCGTCTGGTGCGTTGCGGTCAGGACCGTGCTCACGCGCGGGTCGCTGGCAACCCACTTCAGGATGGCCTGCGCCCACGTCGCCACACCAAGCTCCTTGAGCTGCTCCGGGGACGGCTTGCGATCGAGGATGCCTTGCTGGAGCGGGCTCATGACAAGGACCCCCAGGCCGAGCGATTCCGCCAGCGGCAGCAGCTCGCGCTCCGCTGTCCGGCGCAGCGGGTTGTACGGGATCTGGACCATGTCCAGCCGGTTGGTTCTCATCAAGGCTGCAAGGTCTCGAAATGCCGACTCCTGGTAGTGGGTGGCGCCCACCGCCCGCACCTTGCCCTCGCCTTTGAAGCGCTCGAGCACCGAGAGCTGCGCCGGCACGTTGACGAGGTTGTGGACCTGGTAGACGTCGACGTGTCCGAACATGCGCAGGGCGTGATCTGCCTGCGCCTGGCCCTCCTCGGCGCTGGCAGTCCAGATCTTGGTCGCCACGATGACGCGCTCGCGAATGCCCTGCAGCGTCCGGGCGAGCGTGGTCTCGGCTCGTCCGTACATGGGCGACGAGTCGAACAGGTCGATGCCAGACTCGATCGCGACGTCCGCCAGCGGCCGGCGGTCCTCGTCCGTGTCGAAGGTGCGCCAGGTGCCCATGCCGATGACCGGCACGTCAATCGAAGTTCCACCGAGACCGCGGCGTTCCATGACTCGACCTTGACCGCTGGCGTGAGCGAGTCTTATCCGACCGCTGACACGAACCGGTTGCGCAGCAGGCCGATCCCCCGCACCTCGCTCTCCATGACGTCACCAGGCTTGAGGAACTCGGGCGGCGTGCGGGCGAAGCCCACACCGTCCGGCGTGCCGGTCGCGATCATCGCTCCGGGCAGAAGAGTCATGCCTTTGGAGACCCACTCGATGATCGCGTCGACCGGATAGATCATGTCGCGGGTGTCGCCCTCCTGCTTCACGATTCCGTTGACTCGAAGAAAGAGCTTGAGGGCCTGTGGATCTTCGACCTCGTCTCTGGTGACCACCCACGGGCCCGTCGGGCATGAGCGGTCGAGGCTCTTGCCCTTGAAATACTGACCGCCCCAGCCGCTCTGGATGTCGCGCGCCGTGACGTCATTCAGGACGGTGTAGCCGAAGACATGATCCATCGCGTGTCCGCGCTTGATGTTCGCTCCGCGCTTGCCGATGAGGACGGCCAGCTCCACCTCCCAGTCGATCTTGTCGCTGATGGCAGGGTCGATCGCGATGTCGGCGAAGGGCTCGGTCAGCGAGGTGATGGCCTTGGTGAAGATGGTCGGGGGGCTCACCTGTCCGCCCTGGGCGGTCTCTTCCGCGTGCTTCTGGTAGTTGCGACCCATCGCGATCACATTGCCTCGGGGTGGATCGATCGGCGCAAGCAGCTCGAGGTCTGCGAGCCGGCGAGATTTCGGGCGGGCCGAGGACAGTGCCGCGCGCACATGGGCGAGGCCTTCGTCACCAGCATCGATCAGCGCGCGCATGTCAACAGGCTCGGAGAGCTCAACGACATCGTCCTCGCTTCCAGGCCGCAAGGCGCCCAATCTGCGACCGCCGTCAGCTTTGAACATCACCAGCTTCATCTGTTGTCGTTGTCCTCCTCATCCATGACCGGCATAGTGGTTCCGGCTCCCAAAAACAGCTCCTCAAAGTCCTGACGCTTGAGAAGTTCGTCCGGGCGTCCTTCCAGCCTCGTGGCTCCGGACACCAGAACAGCAGCCCAGCTGGCGATCTGCATTGCGGCGCGCGCGCGCTGCTCCACCAAGAGGACCGCTTTTCCTCCGCCCGCGAGCCTGTGCACGTGCTCGCGCATCAGGCTGTCCGCGAGTTTGGGCGAGAGGTTGGCGGTCGGCTCGTCGAGGATGAGGACCTTGGGGTCCAGCATCAGGACGCGCGCGATCGCCAGCATCTTGCGCTCGCCGCCGCTCAGCTTGTCCGCCCGGCGCTTGAGCATTGGCAGCAGGGCCGGGAAGACCTGACCGACCTCTTCGACGCGTGAGCGCACTCGGCTCGGCTGAAGCAGGTAGCCACCCATCTCGAGGTTCTCGAACACGGTGAGCGGCTCGAAGATGTCGTTGACCTGCGGCACGTATCCGACGCCGCGCTTCGCGAGGTCTTCGGGCGGATGGTTCGTGACGTCCTGGTCGCCGAGCAGGATCTTTCCCCCGCTGAGGTGGAGGATGCCCACGAGGCTCTTGAGCAGCGTGCTCTTGCCGGCGCCGTTGGGGCCGATGATCGCCACGATCTCGCCACGCCCGACGTCGATCGACACATCGCGGATGACCGGCACGCCCCCATAGCCGGCGGTGATGCCTTGCGCCCGCAGAATGGGCGCGGGCCGGCCTGTCGCCGGCTCACGGTCATCCAACGAGGTAAGCGTCGACAATCTCTTGCTGCCGCCTCAATGTCGCCATGGTCCCGCTGCCGATGACTTTGCCCTGGGCCATCACGACGACCGAGTCGCACAGTCGCTCGACGAGATGCAGCTCGTGCTCGACCATCAGTATCGTCATGCCCTCCGCGCGAAGCGACTGCAGGTAGTGCGTGATCTCGTCGATCACCCTGGGATGGACACCGGACATGGGCTCATCAAGGAGCAGGCAGCGCGGATGCAGCATGAGGGCCCGCATGATCTCGATCAGGCGCTTCTGGCCGCCGCTCATGGTCCCCGCGTAGTCGGACTCCTTGTCTGTCATGCCAAACCGTTTGAGGAGCCCACGAGCCTGCTCGACCAGCTTCCGTTCGTCGCCGATCCAGTAGCGCCTACCCATGAGCGCTCCAAACAGCGAATCGCCGCGGTTGTGGGGTGCGGCCACCAGCAGGTTCTCGAGCACCGTAAGGCGCGCGAACTCCGACGGCAGCTGGAAAGTGCGCACCAGCCCGCGCCTGGCACGCGAGTAGGGAGGGACCTTGGTGATGTCCGCGCCCTCGAACATGATCGAACCACTCGTCGCCGGCAGCGTGCCGGCCAGGACGGCGAGGAACGTGGACTTGCCAGCGCCGTTGGGTCCGATCAGCCCTGTGATCTGCCCCCGCGGCACTTCGATCGACACGCCGTCGACAGCGCGCATCCCTTCGAAATGCCGGTGGATGTCGCCCGCTATCAGCATCGGCTCGTCAGGTCGTGCGGCCATGTTCCATCACCTCGGTGTCCGGACCGCCTTCGAACACGCGCCGCGGCTCGGGCCGCACGCCTTCGGGCCTGAACCAGAGGAACCCGATGATGAGCAGGCCGATCGCGACCCACTGCATGGCCGGGATCAGGTTCGGCGGAGGCACCCAGCCGCCAATGGTCGGGGGTATCAAGCGCGTCGCCTCGAAGAAACCCACGGGCACGAGCAGTGCCCCGAGGATCGCGCCCAGGTTGTTGCCGCGCCCGCCGACGATGACCGCGGCGAAAAGGATGATCGTCTCGGGGTAAAGCCACTCTGACGGTGCCCACACCGCGATGTAGCCCACCAGGATCGCGCCCGACAGCCCGCCGATGACGCCGCCGACGATGAAGATGGTCATCTTGAGCTGGACCGGGTTCTTGCCGAGAGCGCTGGCCGCGAGCTCGTGCTCGCGCATCGCCCGCAGGCTTCGGCCGAAGGGCGAGTTGACGATCCTCGAAGCAACCAGCCAAACAAGCAGCACGCAAGGCACGGTCAACCCGACGTAAAGGAGCTGGTAGGTCTGGGTGAGCGGGTCGACCTGGTCGGAAAACGGCCCAGGCACTTGCGCGATTCCAGCCGCACCGTTCAGAAACGGTCGAGCATTGGTGATCACGGAATTCACGATCACCGAGAGGACGAGCAGGGAGATGGCCTGGTAGTCGGTTCTCAGCTTCCTGAGCACGACCAGGCCGACCGGGATCGCCAGAAGCCCGCCCGCCAGCGCGCCGCCGATCCAGGGGATCGGGAACGGAAGCTGGAACCCGCCGACATAGACCTGGTACCCACCGTTTGCGGTGTCGGGAGGCATCGACAGGACCGCGGCGGTGTATGCGCCGACCGCCTGGAAGACGATGAAGCTGAAGTTGACGATGCCCGAGACCCCGAACTGAAGGTTGAGCGCGAGACAGGCGATGATGTCGACGCCCGCGTAGACCAGGAGCGTGGCCGCGTAGTAGGTGTTCATCCGGCCGCCGCCAGGGCGCCGCGCTTCGCCAGCAGGCCCTGCGGGCGCAGCACCATAACGAGGACCAGGATCCCGAAGGCCACGACCTCCTTGTACTCGGGGGATATGGCCGCAGCGCTGAGCTCAGTCACCATGCCGATGATTAAAGCCCCGATCATTGCGCCGTACGGCTGGCCCGCCCCGCCGAGGACCGCGGCTGCGATGATCGTGATGAGGTAGCCGGCGCCGCTGCTGACTGCGAAGTTCTCCGAGTTCATGCCGGCGACTACGCCGGCCACGCCGCACAGCGCTCCTGTGACCAGCCAGACCACATCGATCACGCGCTGGGTCGGAATGCCGCAGTTGCGAGCCAGGGTGGGGTTGGCCGCGGTGGCGCGCATGGCTTTCCCCAATCGCGTGTATGTGAGCACGCCGTGAATGGCGAGCATCAGGATCACGGCGACCACGATGATCGCGATCTGGGCGGTCGTCAGCACGAGCCCGTTCGAGCGCAGGAGCGGGCCCTGGTCCATAACGTACGAGGACGTGTAGTACCCGACGATCGGCAGCAGCACGTTGGCGATCATCAGCGAGGCCGCAAGGGACACGATCACCATCCCGATGAGGTTCGTGCCCTTGCGCTGGAACGGGGCGTACAAGAATCGGTTGAGCAGGAAGGAGAGCACAGCGCCGGCAAGCGCGCCGGCGATCATGGCGACCCAGACGTTGACGCCGGCCTGGTTCACGTAGAACGCGGCGTAGGCGCAGACGATCATGACCTCGCCGTAGGCGAGGTTGATCATGTTGGTGATTCCGAACTGCATTGTGAATCCGACTGCAGCGATCGCGATCACAGAGACGCTGACCAGGCCGAAGCCAAGCGCCGCTACATAAAGTTCCACGGCGCTTGGCTCCTGTTGCTAGGTTGTAGGACTACGCGTTGCCGCCCGCGTCGATGACCTGCTGGGTCTGGGCCTGGGTGAGCTGGCCGATGACGACCTCGTTGCTGTCCTTGTCCATCGTCACCAGGTTGTAGCCCTGCTGCGAGTTGTTCCACTGGTTGAAGTTGTTCTCGCCGGCTGCACCCACGTACCGGATCGACTTGCCGCTCTTGAGCGCGTCCGCTCCTTCCTTGAAGGTGGCGACCACCGTGGCGCCGGTGACCCCGTTGGCGATGTCGAAGATCTTCGGGTTGTAGACGGTGGGATCGCTGCTGTTGGCCGCGACCATGGCCAGGGCGGTCAGGATTATCCCGTCGTACAGGTGGACTGTGGGGCTCTTTCCCTTGTAGCTGAGCGCGCCCGGGTCCGTCGACTGAGCGGCCGTCAGCTGGGTCACGAACTCATCGTAGGCGGGCCCTTGCAACGACAAGCGAAGATCCACCGCCGAGTAGTTGGCGAGGAAGTCGGGAAGTCCGATGGCGTCCACGACCTGCTTGAACCAAACCGGGTCGATGGTGGCGGACGTGCCGA
>DATBZP010000146.1:0-74735 GCA_036513135.1 Candidatus Dormiibacterota bacterium
TTCCTGGGGCGCTTGATCTCCAGGATCGAAGGTTCCCCGGCAGCGATTGAAAGCACCCGGTCGAACAGCCGCCCGGAATTGGCGGCATCCGGCGCGTCGGCCAGCCGCACGTAAGCCGAGGCGCCGTCAGAAAATACAAACGTCGGCGTGCCGAAGACGCCGTGCTCTTGCACCGCCAAGTGGTGGTCATGGGCAAGTGAGTCCAGGATGCGGGGATCCGCGACGTCCTTGCGAAACCGATCCAGGTCGAGTCCGGAGTCGACAGCGATGCGCTCAACAACCTCGGGCTGGTCGAGATCGAGCCGGTCGCGATGCCGCGCCTCGAGCAACGGCATGTGGAAGTCGTCAAAGCGGCCCTGGCGGCGAGCCGCTTCAGCCGCCTTGAACGCCAACCGCCCTTTCACCAACTGGGATGCAGGCGCGTCCCACACGGTCCACCCGTCATCCTTGGAGTTCACCTGAGTCAATGAGAAATAGCGCCAGGTGACCTTCAGCCTCGAAGGCTCGGACAAGCCCACGTTGTGGAGCAGCACGGATGCGCGATAGACGAACGGGCAGAGATAGTCATAGAAGACGTCGAACTGGATGACTTCTGAATCGACCACGCTCACGAGTTCAACGCGTCTGGCCCGTACCAATATTCCCGACAGCTGGGCCTGGATGCGTTCCGACCTGCTGGTGCGCATCGTGCCCTTCGTCGCGGCCTACGGCCTCGTGTATCACCTCGAGTCCCGACGCGCCGCGCTTGGGTTGAGTGTCGGACAGCCTGCCCTCCAGGTGGTCTTCGCCGCGGTGGCGGCGCCCTTGATGTTCGTCGCGGCAATGTGGGTGCAGCTGTGGCTGACGCGCCGGCGTGGCGCGTTGAGCGTCCCAGCGAGCGCGCGTGACGCCTGGTTCCAGGCGGGCTTCTTCGCGCTCAACGGACCGGTCGAGGAAGCCTTCTTCCGAGGTCTGGTGCAAGGCGGGCTGGGCGCTTTGTGGGGACCGCCGGTCGGTTTTGCGATCGGCACCACGATCTACGTCCTCTATCACCGCTTGGGAAGGTGGACTTGGTCCGACACATTCGCAACCACGCTCGTCGGTGTGCCGCTCGGGCTCGCTTTCTGGCTGCTCCCGGGTCCCCCTTCGCTGCTGGCCATCTCGATCGCGCACGTGGCGGCGACATGCGGGTTCCTGGGCCCAGGTCCATACCTCTTGAAGAAGCTGAACCTGCTCTGAAACCTAAGTGCAGCTGCAGGCCGGATTCACTCCGGCCGTCACCCATGCGTCCCCTTCCAAGCGCCTCCCATCCCCCGTTGGGGAGGAGGGGGTTCCGCGGGGGAGCAATCAGTAAGGCCCATCCTTAACGCGCTTGCGCGCGACGGCCGTCCTCCTCCGCGCTGTCACACCTGGCGGCGGCGGACGGCGTAGTAGACCAATCCAGCGAAGAAGCACACGACGAACGCCCACCAGACGATGTCGCCCGCGCCTGACGCCGGCTGTATGCCCGCCAAAGCCTGATTGTTGGCCTGCGGTCCCGAGATTGCGATTGAGGCTTTCGTCACCTCGCCCATCGCGCTGCTGACCAGCTCGTGAGGGACCAGCCAATAGATGATGTCGAAGATCGTCTTGACCACGTTGCTGGTGATCACGCCGTTGTCGGCCAGGTTGTGCACGAACGAGATCACGCCGGTGATGACGTCGTAATAGACGAACGCGACGACCGCCGCCACGATGTTGTTCATCCACGTGCTGAGGGAGAGCACGATCAGCATCACGACCACGCTGTTGCCCACCACGGCGAGCGCCTCGCCGGTCAGCGCGTTTTCGAGTCCACCGCCGAAAAGGAACATCACGAACCGGGCCTCGAGCGCCAGGGCGCCGACAATCACGACCAGCGCCGCGACCGCGGCTGCAACTTTGCCCGTGGCAAACGCAAAGCGCGAGACCGGCTTGGAGAAGATGCTGACCGCGGCGCCCGAGTCGAGGTCGTGATAGATGGCGGTCATGCCGATCGCGAACGCGATGAGAAGGCCGAAGGTCGCGAGGGCCGAAAAGACGTAGCTTACGAAGGACAGCTCGAGGAACCGGTTGAACACAGCCGGATCGACGTTGTTGGGGGCGATATTGCCGCTCGACGACGCAACCGTGTAGAGAATCTTCAGGCCCACGCCTAATCCGACGATGCCGATCGCCCCGATGATGAAGAAGACGAGAAGGATGCGGCGCCTCGAAAGTTCGGCCAGGGTGTAGCGCGCCACCGCCAGGGTGCCGTTCATGCCTTGTCCTTGTCGGTGATGAACGAGGGCAGCTGGTCGCGCTGGGGCGCAGTCGCCTGCACCAGCTCGACGAACACGTCCTCGAGGCTCCGTCCCTCCGGCACGACCTCCGCCATCGTGCCTTCTTTCAGGACGCGTCCCTTCGCGAGGATGGCGACCGTGTCGCAGACGAGCTCGACCTCGCTCAGCAGGTGGCTGTTCAGCAGGACGGCGACGCCGCTGTCCTTCAGCTGGTCGATCAGGGCACGCACATCTCGCCTGCCGAGGGGGTCGAGGTCGGCTGTCGGCTCGTCCAGGATCAGGAGCTTAGGCCGGCCCAGGATCGCCTGCGCGATGCCCAGACGCTGCTTCATTCCCTTCGAGAACTGCCGGACCTGCCGGCGCTCATTTTCCAGCCCGGCGAACTGGAGCGTTTCGGGGATTCTTCGTTTGCGTTCCCCTTCGTCGAGGCCGAGAAGGCTCGCGAAGTAGTCGAGCACCTCGCCCGCGCGGAGGAACTTTGGGAAGTCGGGGTCCTCCGGTGCGAAGCCCATGTCCTTGCGCGAGGTTGGATTGCCCGGGTCGGAACCGAACAGCTGGACCTTGCCTTCGTCCGGCCGCAGCAGGCCGGCGATGATCTTGACCACGGTGGACTTCCCCGCGCCGTTCGGCCCGAGCAAGCCGAAGGCCTGGCCGGGCTCGAGAGCGAAGCTGACTCCGTCCACCGCCCAGGGGTCGCTGCTCCTGTAGCGCTTGCGCAATCCTTCAACGCTCACCACCACAGCCATCGGCCGAATATTACTAGGGGCCCCCGCGAACTCATGGCGCAGCCTCGGAGTTTTGGGGTCCCCACGAACTCGCGGCGCTGCCTCAGAGTTCGTGGGGATTTTTCGTGGGGATACTACAGGTCGTGGTCGAACTGGACCTTCAGCAGCGACGAACCCTGACATGGGCGGGTCTCGCCGTCGTGCTGTTCTCTTTCGGCGGCTCGATCCTGATCCTGGCGCTTCCGGCAGTCGCGACCGAATTCCACGCCAACGTCCCGGCTCTGGCGAACCTCGGCTCGGTCCTTGCGCTTGGGGCGCTCGGCGCGCTTCCGCTCGCAACTCTGGCGGACCACTTCGGTCGCCGCCGCCTCATCGCGATCGGTGTCGCGGGCTTTTCGATCGCCAACCTCGCCTCGGCTTTTGCCCCATCCCTCGTTGCGCTGGCGATGCTGCGGATCGTCGCTGTTTGCTTTGAAGCTCTCGTCGCGAGCGTCACCACCGCCCTCATCGTGGAGGAAGCTCCACCCAGTCATCGAGGCTCAGCCGTAAGCCTGCTCGCGGTCTTGAGCGGCTCAGGCGTGCTGATCGCAGTAGTCGCCTACCCGATCCTGGCGCCGCACTGGCGATGGCTTTTCGCGCTCAGTGGCCTCGGTGTGGTGGCGGCGCCGCTGATCTGGCGCCACCTGCCGGAGGGAAGGGCATGGCAGCGTGTCCGCGTGGGCGGATCGACGGTGAAGCTTCTGCTTTCGGCGCCGTGGCGGCGCAGGGTGGCGATCCTGGCCGGCGCCACCATGCTGGTCTCCCTGGTTCTGGAGCCCGCCGGCCTCCTGTACACGTTTTTTGCAAGCTCCGTGTTGCGCATGAGCCCCAGTACGATCAGCCTGCTGATCTTTGCGGCGGGTGCGGTGGCCCTGGCGTCCTACCTGGCCGGTGGCTACCTCTCCGACCGTTTTGGCCGCCGGCTGCCCGCCTTCGCGCTCACCGCCGCATACACCATCTCCGCCGGTCTCGAGTTCGTCACCGGCATGGTCGGTTTCATCGCGGGCAACCTCCTGTGGAGCGCCTTCGCGAGCGCCGCAACGCCTGTGCTGGGCGCTTGGTCGGGCGAGCTGTATCCGACGAGAGCGCGAGCCACGGCGGAGTCTGCCGCCAGTGTTGCCGGCGCCATCGGGGGCATCGCCGGCCTTCAGGCGGTCGCGGCACTGTCGCAGAGCATCGGACTCGGGAGGGCCCTCGGACTCGCCAGTGTCGTCGGACTCGCGGGCGCCGGGCTGCTTCTCCTTTTGCCTGAGACCAAGCAAGCCCCCCTTCCTGACTAGAGTTACAACTCCAGTGGACCGCGCGAGGGCAGTAGTGGTCGGTGGCGGCATCACCGGGGCGAGCGTGGCCTACCACCTTGCGAAGGCGGGTTGGCGCGACACGGTCCTGCTCGAGAAGGACGAGCTGACCAGTGGATCGACCTGTCACGCGGCAGGCCTCGTGACGCAGTTCAACCCTTCGCCAACGATGATGCGGTTCCGCCGCTACAGCATCGAGCTGTACGAAGAGCTTGGCGTGTTCGAAAGAGTCGGCGGTCTGCGGTTTGCCTCGAGCGAAGAGCAGCTGAAGGAGCTGCAGCGCGGCGTCAGCCGCGCGCGCGGAATCGGGCTCGACGTCGAGCTCGTCTCCGCAGACGAGTCGGCGCGCTTGATGCCGGCGATCACCAAGCGTTCTCTTCACGGGGCAGTCTGGGTTCCGAGCGACGGCCACCTCGACCCGCACACCGCCACCCACGCGCTGGCGTCAGCGGCTCGTCGTCTGGGCGCGAGCATCCTGACGCAGCATCGCGTCACGGGCATCGAGCTTGGTGGTCGCGGCGAGGTGAAGGCGATCGAGACGGACGCCGGGAGGATCGAGACCGACGTGCTGGTGATCGCCGGCGGTATCTGGGCGCCCCAGATCGCCGCGATGGCCGGCGCGTTCATCGTCTCGACACCCGTCGACCACCAGCACGCCGCGCTGCTCGCGGTGCCGGGGCACGAGCTTCCGCACGACATGCCCTGCTTCCGCGATCCGGACAACCTCATCTATGGAAAGTCGGAGGCGGGAGGCGTCGTGCTCGGGGGGTACGAGGCCGACCCCGTCGCGCGCTGGATCGACGGCGTGCCGTGGGACCACGCGGGCACGTCCCTCCCGCCCGACCAGGCACGATTCGAACCGCTCTTGGCGGGAGCTGCGCGTCGCTTCCCGTTCATGGGCGAGGCGGGCATCGTCAAGCTCGTCTGTCACCCCGACGCCATGACGCCGGATGCCAATCCTCTCGTCGGTCCCGTTCCCGGCGTGCGCGGACTTTACCTTGCGGCCGGTCTTTCACTGAATGGATTCGGAGGCGCGGGCGGCATTGGCCGCTCGCTTGCCCAGCTGATCATCTCGGGCGAGGCCGAGCTCGACCTCTACCCGTACCGACCCTGGCGATTCGGTCCGGTGCACCGCGACCACCGCTACGTCGCCGAGCTGTCCCGCGAGGCTTATCGCTACTACTACTACCTCCGCTATCCCTACGACTCGGACGAATGGGGCCGGCCCCGCCGCACGAGCGCGCTGCATGAGCGCCTCCAGGACCAGGGCGCGGTCTTCGGCGCCAAGCACGGGTGGGAGCGCGCGGAGTACTTCGAGCCGGGCCGCCCTTGGCGGCGCGCCGGCGCGGACCAGCGCCGGTTCGGCTGGATCGAGCCCCCGTATTTCGACCTGCTGGCCGAGGAGCATCGTGCGTTCCGGGAGCGAGTCGGCATCATCGACATGACGTCCTTTGGAAAGATCGATGTCCGCGGCCCGGGTGCTCTCGCGTTGCTGGAGCGGGTGGCTGGAAACCGAATCGACCGGCCGGCGGGCACCGTCATCTACACACAGCTTCTCGAGAAGAATGGCGGGATGGCCGCAGATGTCACCGTGACGCGGCTGGCCGAGGAGCACTTCAGGGTGGTGACCGGAGCCGGCTACGTCAACAGCGACCTCGGCTGGCTCCGCTTGCAGCTGCGCGACGGCGATGCGCGGGTCGAGCTGCGTGAGACCACCGATGAGCTTTCGGTGATCGGGATGTGGGGCCCGAGCGCACGCGACGTGCTTGAGCGTGTGGCGGATGCTGACGTGTCGGAAGCCGGCTTTCCGTTCATGCAGGCGCGGCACATTCGCATCGGCGAAGCGACCGCCTTGGCGCAGCGGGTCACCTATGTCGGGGAACTCGGTTGGGAGCTGTATCTCGAGCCTGGCTGGGCGGTGCAGGCGTGGGACCGCTTGATTTCAGAAGGCAGCGCCTTCGGCATTCAAGCCGGCGGCTATCGCGTGCTCGATTCGCTCCGCATGGAAAAGGGCTACCGCTACTACGGCACCGATCTGACCCTGCTCGACAACCCGTTCGAAGCAGGGCTCGGTTTCTGTGTCCAGCTCGACAAGGGCGACTTCAACGGCCGGCAGGAATTGATGGCCGCGCGAGAATCTGGGATCACGAGGCGGCTTCGCACCCTGGCCGTTGGCGGCGACGAGTATCTCCCGATCTACGGCGGCGAGGCTGTGCACGGTGAAAGCGGAGTGGTCGGTCGCGTGCGCAGCTGCGCGTACGGTTTTACGGCCAGGAAGAATCTCGCGTACTCCTACCTTCCCATCGGGATGGTGCCCGGTGGCCAGGTGCGGGTCGAGGTCTTCGGCCAGCTCGTCCCGGCGACGATCACCACCGACTCGGTCCTGTCCAGGCACGGCGCGAATCGATGACCAACAGCGCCCGACTCGACGACGCCGTCGCCGGGGTTTCGCTGTGGAAGGGCCACGATCCGAAGATCTCGCAGCTCTCGGGAGGGCTGACGAACGAGAACTACCTGGTCGAAGTCGGGGGCCGGCGCTACGTGATGCGCATACCCGGACGGTCGACCGAGCTGCTGTCCATCGATCGCGCCAACGAGGTGTTCAACACGAAGGCGGCCGCGAGCACCGGCATCGGTCCACGCGTGCTCGAGCACGTTCCAGGACTCGAAGTCCTGGTACTCGAGTTCATACCCGGGCCCACGATGTCGGCGAAGACGCTGCAGTCGATGGAGATGGCGACGCGCATGGCCTCGTCGTTCCGCCGCCTCCATGACTCGCCGCGTTTCCTCAAGGACTTCAACATGTTTCGACTGATCGAGTACTACCTCGGGATCGTCGATGAGCACCGCGTCACCATCCCTGACGGCTATCAGGACTGGCTCCCCACCGTCGCGAGAGTCGAGCATGCCGTCGGACTTGGCACGCTACCGCCGGCGCCGTGCCACAACGACCTCCTGTGCGAAAACTTCATCGACGACGGCGAGGCCTTGCGTATCGTCGACTACGAGCTCAGCGGCAACAACGACCCATGCTTCGACCTCGGCAACACCGCGCAGGAGGCAGAGTTCGACCAAGAGCTGCGCGCCGCGTTGTGCACTGCTTACTTCGGCCGAGAGGACGCGCGGCAGCTGGCCCGGATGAACCTGTTCGCGTTGATGTCGGACGTGGGCTGGACGCTCTGGGGCGCCATCCAGGCCAAGATCTCGGCCGTGGAGTTCGACTTCCGTGGGTACTACATGGGGCGCTGGGAGCGGGCGCTCGAGGTCCTTCACTCCAAGCGTTTCCCAGAGTGGCTCGAGAAGGCGGCCCGGCAAAAGGCTCTTTGACGGTTACACCGGCCGGTGCTACGGTTCGCGGCGGTATATCGCTCGCATATCGGTTGGGCGACCAGCCAGGGCGCGTCTTTAGAGAGGGGTTGGTTCAGGGGATGGCTTCCGCAATGCCCGCCGTAGTGCTCGACGAAGGCGCCGACACGTCTCGCTCTCAGAGCGAGGAAGCCTACCTGCGCATCCGCGAGCGCATCGTCTGCCTCGACATGCGGCCCGGCTCCGTCGTCAGCGAGGGACGCCTCCGCGAGGAGCTGAAGATCGGCCGTACGCCGATACGCGAAGCGCTGCAGCGCCTTGCGCGCGAGAACCTGGTCCGGTCGATTCCGCATCGCGGGACTTTCGTCACCGAGGTCAACATCACCGACCTCGCCCGAATCACCGAGGTGAGGGTCGTCCTCGAGTCCCACGCGGCAAGGCTTGCCGCCGACCGGCTGTCCGCCGGCGATCGGGAATCGCTCACGACGCTGCTCGAGATCCTCGAGGATGGGCCGAGCCTGGACCAGCGCGAGCTCATGCGGCTCGACCAGCTGATCCACCGGCAGATCTACACGGCAGCGCGCAACCCATTTCTGGCATCGACGCTCGAACGCTATTTCAACCTGAGCCTGCGCCTTTGGTACCTGGTGCTCGACCGCGAGGTCGGTTTGCGCGAGGCGATCAAAGAGCACATCGAGCTCCTGCAGGCGATCCTGGCCGGCGACCAGGACCGCGCCGAAGAGTCCATGCGCCGCCACGTGACCGGCTTCGAGCGTGAGATCCGCAAGGTGCTCGTGGAGAGATGAGCATGCCAGGAACTTCTGGGTCCGGCGACTAATGCCGAAGATCTTCTTCGCGACCGACCTCCACGGTTCTGAGACTTGTTGGCGGAAGTTCTTGAACGCCGGCCGCTTTTATGACGCGGACATATTGATCTGCGGCGGCGACATGACCGGCAAGGCGATCGTCCCGATCGTCCAGGAGAACGGCAGCTTCACCTTCACCCTCGCCGGTGAGCAGCAGGTGGTTGCCGCCGAGCAGGTGGGAGACGTCGAGGCCCAGATCCGCCGTAAGGGCTACTACCCGCTGCGGATGAACTTGGAAAGGCTGCAGGAGCTCGACCAGAACCCGCGGAAGCGAGCCGAGTGCTTCCAGCAGGTGATGCTGGAAGGCGTCGAGCGCTGGATGGGCCTCGCCGCCGAGAAGCTGCGCGGCACCGGAATCCGGTGCTTCGTCTGTCCCGGCAACGACGACGAGATGGAGGTGGACGAGGTCATCCGGCGCTCCGATCTCGTCGAGCTGGGTGAGGGCCGGATCGTCGAGATCGGTGATTTCACGATGATCTCAACGGGCTGGTCCAACCACACACCTTGGAACACGCATCGGGAGGAGACGGAGGAGAAGCTCGCGGAGCGCATTGAGGCTATGGCGTGCCAGGTGCCGGATCAGTCGAAGGCCATCTACAACCTCCACTGCCCGCCGTTCAAGTCCGGCCTCGACGAAGCGCCGGCCATCGACGCCGACCTCAAGCTCCTGCATGGCGGTCGCGCCCTGCGGCCGGTCGGTTCGACCGCGGTACGCGAGGCCATCGAACGCCACCAGCCATTGATCTCACTGCACGGCCACATTCACGAGAGCAAGGGGGCCGTGAAATTGGGCAAGACGCTCTCGATCAATCCGGGAAGCTCGTACGAGGAGGGACTACTTATGGGGGCCATCGTGCAACTTGATGCCAAGAAGGGCATCAAGAGCTACCAGCTGGTCAACGGATGAAGCGGATTAGGAGGAGGCAAAGAGATGGCTGACACGACCGCTGGAGGCCAGGCACCAGTAAGGCCGGGGCTGTTCCTCAGGAACGCCACGGGTCTCGTCAAAGCCTGGTCGACATTCGATGCGTTTATCTATTCGTTCTGGTCCGTAAACCTCATCACGCTCGGCCTGTATGGCATGTCGTTCGTGTACACGGTTCCCGATGGGCAATTGCTCGTCGCCATTCTTCTGTTCGGGGTGCTCACCACCTTCCTCGTCATCACCTACTCCATGTTGGTGAGCGTGATGCCGCGCACGGGCGGCGACTATGCATGGCAAAGCCGTGTCCTCGGTGGTGGCCTGGGCTTTGTGCTTTCGATCACCGGGTGGTGGTTCACGCTGTTTCTCTGGACGCCCATCTACGCCAACATCCTTGTGGTCCAGTTCTTCTCGCCGCTGGCCTACACGCTCGGCTGGACAAACATCGCGACGTTCTTCACCAGCCAGAACGGCATTTTCGCCTCGTGTTTGATCGTCCTCGCCTTCGTCAGCGTGGTTGTGACGATGGGAATGGAGACTTACGCGAGAATCCAGAAGGTCTGCTTCTGGATCGGCCTCGCGGGTCTAGTCGTGGTTTGCGGGCTGCTCCTCTTCACGAGCCAGAGTGATTTCCAGAGCGCTTTCAATCGCGAGGCGACGAGCATGTTCGGCGCTCCCGCGAACGCTTACCAGGCAACGATCGATGCCGCAAGCAAGGGCGGCTTTGCGGCCAAGGACTTCGGTTACTTCGCCATCGGCCCCGTCTTATTGTTGCTGCCCTGGCTCGCCTTCTACCTGCTGTGGCCCAACTGGGGGGCGACCCTCTACGGGGAGGTGCGCGGGGCCAAGGACATCCGCAAGCCCTTCTGGAGCATGTTCTGGGGACTGTGGGTGACCGTTGGTCTGGTGGCGTTGGTCGTGATTCTCATCGTCAAGACCATGGGCTGGAACTTCTATCAGTCCGCCAACGCTGCTTACTGGAACAGCATCTTCGTCGCCGGCTCTCCGGCGCCACCGATTCCAGTGTGGCCTTATCCCGTGATGTTCGCCGGATGGTTGGTGGACAGCCACCTGTTCCAGGCTGTGCTCATCATCGTGATGGGGCTGTGGTTCTTCGGCTGGGCCGGAACACTGTTCCTTTCCTCGACCCGCGTCATCTTCGCCGCCGCCTTCGACCGGGTGCTGCCAGCATGGGCGGCCAGCATCTCCGGGAAGCGGCGCGTTCCATATGGCTCGCTGGTGCTGATGATCGTGCCCTCGCTGGTGATCAGCGCGATCTACGCATACAGGCCCACATTCACGAGTGTCTTTCTGGACGCCACCGCAGTCCTTGCCTTGACGTTCTTCGCCACGGTCGTCGCGGCCGTCATCCTGCCCTGGCGGCGCAAGGATCTCTACGACGCCTCGCCCATCGCGCGCTACAAGGTGGCCGGGGTGCCGCTGATCACAGTGGTCGGTGTGATCACGGGATTGTTCCTCCTCTTCATGCTTTACGAGTGGTCCTTCAACTCCAGTGACCTATACGGGACATCGTTCCAGTCGACGCCAAACTCGGTGTACTACTTCCTCGGAACGTACGCCGTGGCGATAGTCATCTACGTCGTCGCGCGCGTGGTCCGGAGCCGGCAGGGCATCGACCTTCGCCGCATCCACCACGAGATTCCGGTTGAATAGCAGTTCGATGGCCGCCGGGCTTCGGCTCGGCGGCCGCCTTTATTAACCATGCTGGAATACACCCTCCGCACCTACCAGAGCCCGACGCGTCTCGTGCAGCGCCTTGGCGCGATCAAAGAGCTCGGCACCGAGGCGAGCCTCCTTGGCATCCGGCGGCCGCTGCTGGTCACTGACGCCGGCGTCAAGGCGGCTGGCCTTCTGGACACCGCTTTGGAGGCGCTTCGCGGCTCAGACGTCGAGCCAGTCGTGTTCGACAAAGTCAAGGCGAACCCTGGCGTCGACCTGGTCGACGCCGGTGCTGCCGAATACCGCGCGCAGGGATGCGACGGTCTGGTGGCCATCGGTGGTGGAAGCTCCATGGACACGGCGAAGGGCATCGGCGTAGTCGCCGTGCACGACGGGAGCATCGTCGACTACGAATGGGGCCACAGCCCGATCCGCTCGCGAATCCCGCCCATGATCGCCGTGCCGACGACGGCGGGCACCGGCAGCGAGGTCACCCTGTGGGCGGTCATCACCGACCCGAAGCGCAAGATCAAGTTCAACGTCGGCGGCACCCCCGACATCGCGTCATGGGTCGCGCTGATCGACCCCGAGCTGACGGTCAAGCTCCCGGCGGCGGTTACGGCCGGGACCGGGATGGACGCGCTGGCCCACGCCGTCGAGTGCTTCACGATGGTGTACCACCAGCCTTTCACCGACGCGGTGGCCCTGCTGGCGATGGAGTACGTCGCTCGACATTTGCGTGTGGCGTTCTCCCAGGCGCAAAACCTCGAGGCGCGCTACCACATGAGCGCGGCGGCGATGCTGGCCGGTCTCGCCTACGGGACCGATTCAGCCGGTGCCGCGCACGCGATGAGCCAGACCGCCGGTGGCGTGCACGACGCGCCGCACGGAGCGCTGACTGCTCGTTTGCTTGGACCGGTGATGGAGTACAACCACGCCGGCGAGCCGGAGCGGTTCGCGCGCATGGCGACGGCCTTTGGGCTGGACACGCGCGGCGTGTCGACGTGGCGCGCTGCCGAGATGGCGGTCGAATACGTCCACCAGCTGACCGTCGACGTGGACATCCCGGGCATGGAACAGCTGGGCTTCAGCGAGGATGAGATTCCCATGCTCGCGGACAAGGCGTTCGCCGACCCGCAGACCATCGGCAACCCACGCGATGTCAACGCTGCCGCATACCGCCGCATCTACCAGCAGGCGTTCGATCTCGGCCGCAGAGGCGCGGCCCAACCCAATGGAGTCAAGAAATGACCATCGACGTCGCCAGGTCCGTCAAGAAGATGTTCGTCGATGGAAAGTGGACGGAGTCAGAGAGCGGGCAGCTCTTCGAGGCCACCAGCCCTGCGACTGGCGAGGTGATCGCGCAGGTGCCGAAGGGCACGCGCGCCGATGCGAAGCGAGCGGTCGAGGCCGCGCACAAAGCACGGTCAGCGATGGCCGGCTTGAAAGGCTTCGAGCGATCGACGCGGCTGCACCGCATCGCGGACGCGATCGAGAAGCGCCGCGACGAGCTCGGCCACCTGCTGACGCTAGACCAGGGCAAGCCGCTGGTCGCCGAAGCGCTGGGCGAGGTCGACGAAGCGGCCGAGTACTTCAGGATCGCAGCGGAAGATCTGAAGCGGCTCGAGGGCCGCGTCCTGCCGTCCGCGAGCCCAAGCAAGCTCGTGCTGGCACGCCACTACCCTCGCGGCGTCTATGGCGTGATAACTCCGTGGAACTGGCCGCTCACCATGGCGGCGGAGCTCATCGCTCCGGCTCTCGCGGCGGGCAACACCGTGGTCTGGACGCCGGCAACCTCGACGAGCGTGATCTCGGTCGCGTTGATGGAATGTCTGGCCGAGGCCGATCTTCCCCCGGGCGCCATGAACCTCGTGACCGGTCCGGGCGCCGAGGTGGGCGACGAGGTCGCGGGACACGCGCTGGTGGACGGCGTCGCCTTCGTCGGATCGACAGAGACAGGCGGTTCGGTGGCACGCCGCGCGGCGGGCAAGCACGTAATGCTGGAGCTTGGAGGCAATGGACCCATGGTCGTCTTTGCCGACGCGGACATCGGCCGCGCCGTGGAAGGCGCCATGGTGGGCTGCTACCTCTGCGCGGGCCAGAGCTGCACCGCCGGCGAGCGGATCCTGGTCGAGGAATCCGTGCGTGACGAGTTCGTGGCTCGGCTCGTCGACGCCGCCCGCGCCCTGCGTCTCGGCGACCCCTTCGCACCTGATACGACCCTGGGACCCCTCAACAACGAGGGCGTCGCGACCAAGATGGACGAGCACGTCGCGGACGCCGTGGCGCGGGGCGCCAAGGTGATGCTAGGCGGCGAGCGCGCCGCGGGCTTTCCGACGCGCCTTTACTACCACGCGACCATCCTCGACGGGGTCGAGCCGTCGATGCGCGTGAGCCAGGAAGAAACCTTCGGCCCGATCGCACCGATCATCAAGTTTCGCGACGAGAAGCAGGCGCTGGCGCTCGCCAACGACTCGCCATACGGACTGCTCGGAGCCGTGTACACCAAGGACCTCTCGCGCGCGCTTCGTTTCGCGGACGGCCTGGAGACCGGGTGGGTCAACATCAACGAGTCGACCAACTACTGGGAGGCCCATCTGCCGTTCGGCGGCCGAGCCGGAAAGAACAGCGGCATCGGACGCGTGGGCGGGCGCTTCGCGCTGGAGCAGATGACCGACCTCAAGACGATCGTGATCGAGATCGAGGGCTTGTGACCCTGGAGTCCGGTCCTCTCGAAGATCCCATCGCCGAGGCGCAGCGCCTCGCGGAAGCAGCCAAGATCAAGAAGTTGGGCCTCAAGCTCCTGGGCGGCGCAGGCATCAACCTGCACTCGCCGAGCGCGCGCAAGGCGCCGCTGAAGCGAAAGTACGGCGACCTCGACTACGCAATGTCTAGACGCGACCGAAAAGCCGCTCTCGACTTCTTTCCAGGGCTCGGCTACGAAGCGAACGAGCGCTTCAACCTGATGCAGGGCGACCGGCGGCTTTATTTCTACGACTCGAGCAACGGCCGCCAGGTCGACGTGTTCATCGACGTATTCAGGATGTCGCACGTCATCGACCTCCGTGGTCGCCTTGAACATGAGGGGCCTTGCGCAAGCCCGTCCGACCTGCTCTTGAGCAAGCTGCAGATTTATGAGATGAACCGGAAGGACCTGGTGGATCTCGTCGCGCTCCTGCTGGACCATGAAGTCGAAGCCGATCTTCGTGGTGCCGCCGCGGCGGGGGACGACGTCATCGACGCCGCATACATCGCAAGGCTGTCCGCGGACGACTGGGGTCTCTACCGCACGCTGCAGGTCAACAGCGACAAGCTCCGAGCTATGGTCGGCGAGCTCGACGTGGACCGGGACCTGGTCCTCTTGCGCCTGAACGAGCTTTGGAGCGCGGTCGAGACGCAGCCGAAACCGCTCAAGTGGAAGCTTCGAGCGCAGGTGGGCGACCGCCTCCAGTGGTACGAGCTGCCGGAAGAGGTCCGGTCGCCTTACCAGCCGGAGTAGTCATGGCCAGCCTTCCGACCCACGCGCGGTGTGTCGTCATCGGATGCGGCATCGTCGGCAACAGCGTCGCCTATCACCTCGGCCGTGTGGGCTGGCGCGACATCGTCCTCCTCGACAAAGGACCCCTTCCCAATCCGGGCGGGTCGACCGGCCATGCCTCGAACTTCATCTACCTGGTCGACCACTCCAAGGAGATGACCGCCCTCACGGTGGAGAGCGTCCGCCAGTACAAGGAGATGGGCGTCTTCATCCAGTCAGGAGGTGTAGAGGTCGCGCGCACGACGGAGCGCATGCAGGAGCTCACGCGCCGCATGGCCTCGGCAGAGGCGTGGGGAATCGAGCCCGTCTCGCTCGTCACACCCGCCGAGGTGAAGCGACTCGTGCCTTACATAGAGGAGTCGATGATCCTGGGTGGGTTCTATACACCGGGGGTCGGCGTCGTCGACTCGTTGCGGGCGGGCACGCTGATGCGCGAGCAGGGGCAGACCTCAGGCGCGCTGCACGTCGCCCCGAAGACCGAGGTGGTGGGCATCGACGTCGAGCATGGACGCGTTCGTCGCGTGCGCACGACCCAGGGAGACATCGAGGCCGAGACCGTCGTCATCACATGCGGAGTCTGGAGCCCGCGCATCGCTCGGATGGCCGGCGCGCATATCCCCCTCACGCCCGCAGTGCACCAGATGATCGACGTTGGGCCGGTTCCGCGCTTTGCGGGCGCGAAGAGCGACATCGAGCACCCGATCGTCCGCGACATGGACACGAACATGTATGAGCGACAGGCGGGCGGGGACCTGGAGATCGGCTCCTATGCGCATCGCCCGATCCTCTACGACCCGGAGGACATCCCTTCACTCGAGCAGGCCTCGCTGTCGCCGACCGAGTTTCCATTCACGCAAGCGGACTTCGAGCTGCAGATGCAGCACGCGCTCGAGCTCATTCCCGAGATCGTCGGCGACGAATCGGTGGGCGTGAAGTACGCCATCAACGGCATCCTGTCGCTCACCCCTGACGGCATGCCCGTCTTGGGCGAGTCGCCCGACGTCAAGGGCCTGTGGGCAGCTGCAGCGGTTTGGGTCAAAGAGGGCCCGGGCACGGGCAAGGCGCTCGCCGAGTGGATGGTGCACGGGGAGTCGGAGATCGACCTTCACTCCTCCGACATCGCTCGCTTTCACGAACACCAAAAGACACGCGCGCACGTGCGCGCGCGGGCCGCCGAGGGCTTCAACAAGACGTACGGCATCGTCCACCCGAGCGAGCAGTGGGCCTCCAACCGCAACGTCCGGCTCGCGCCGTTCCACGAACGTGAGCGTGAGCTCGGCGCGACGTTCTTCGAGGCCGCCGGTTGGGAGCGCCCGCAGTGGTACGAGTCCAACGCGCCGCTGCTGGAGGAGTTCGGCGACCGTGTCACGCGCCGCACGGCAGAGTGGGAATGCCGCTGGTGGTCTCCGCTCATCAATGCCGAGCACCTTGCGATGCGAGAGCGCGCGGGCCTCTTCGACCTCTCCGCCTTCACGATCTTCGACATCGTCGGGCCGGGCGCTCTGCAGTCGGTGCAGTGCGTTGCCTTGCGGCAGATGGATGCGCCTGTGGGGCGCGTCGTTTACACGCCGGTCTTAAGCCCGAACGGAGGCTTCAAGTCGGACCTCACGATCATGCGGCTGGACGAGGACAGGTTCAGGGTCGTAACCGGGGGCGCCGCCGGCATGTCGGACCGCAAATGGTTCCGCGACAACCTGCCCGCCGACGGCACCGCGCAGCTTGCCGACCTGACATCTTCCCTGACGACCATCGGACTGTGGGGCCCGCGGGCACGCGAAATCCTCTCCAGCGTGACGTCGGACGACGTTTCCAACGAAGGGTTCAAGTTCGGCACGTGCCGGACGATCGAGGTGGACACCCTGCGAGTTCTCGCGTCACGGATCTCGTACGTCGGTGACCTGGGCTGGGAGCTCTACATTCCAATGGAGCAGGGGCTGAAGCTGTGGGACGTGCTGTGGGAGGCCGGGAAGCCTCATGGCCTGGCCCCGTGCGGCATCGGGGTGTACGGCACGACGGGGCGGCTGGAGAAGTGCTACCGCGCGCACGGCAACGAGCTCGAGGCCGAGTACAACGTCGTCGAGGCCGGGATGGCCGCGCCTCGCGTCAAGGAAGAGGACTTTGTGGGCAAGGTGGCCCACCTGCGACACCGTGACGAAGAGCCCGCGGCCATCATGTCCACATTGACGGTGGACGACCACCGCTCGAAGTCGGGCGAGAAGCGTTACATGCTGGGCCGGGAGCCGATCCTTACGCGCGACGGCAAGCGGATCGTCGATCGCCATGGCCGCGGGTCGTATGTCACGAGCGCCGGCGCCGGTCCGTCGATCGGCAAGCACATCCTCATGGCCTACCTGCCGCCCGAGCATGCGGTAGTGGGTGCCGGCCTCGCGGTCGGGTACATGGGCGAGCGCTACCCCGTGACCGTCGCAGTGGCCGGGGCGACGCCCATCTTCGACCCCGAGAACCTGCGCATCCGTTCGTGAAAAGTCCCGTCTAATGCGAGTCGCGGTGTGCATCAAGCGGGTGCCGATCACCGGAGGCCGGATCGTGCTGACGGAAGACTCGCGCGCGATCGAGACGCGCCACCTCGGCTTCACGATGAGCCCGCACGAAGAGTGCGGCGTGGAGGAGGCGGTCCGGATCATCGAAGCCGGAGGCGGCGATTCGGTCGTTCTGACACTCGGACCTCCGGAGGCCGTCGAGCAGCTCCGCGATGCGATGTCGCTCGGCATCGACCGTGCGATTCATCTCCAGGTGGATGGTCAAGAATGGGATGCGGAGGCGACCGCCTCTGCACTGACTGAGGCGATTCAGTCCGACGAGGCTGCGTCGGGAGGCTTCGACCTCATCTTTTTCGGCAACGAGTCGGCTGACTCTGGAGGGTTCCAGGTCGGCGCACGCGTCGCGCACGCGTTGGGCCGCCCATGCGTGACCGGCCTGAAGCGCGTGGTGATCGAAGGAAGCTCGGTGCGGTGCGAGCAGGAGGTCGAGGGAGGCCGTGATGTCTACCTCGTGGCGCTGCCCGCGGTGCTGACGGTAAAAGAAGGTCTAAATCTGCCGCGCTACCCGTCGGTCCCCGGGCGAATGCGGGCGGGCCGCAAGCCCGTCGCTGTCAGCACGCCGTCACGGCCTGATCCGCGACTCGAGCTCGTGCGCCTGGTTGTGCCCGCCGGCCAGGGCCGCCGCGCAGAGGTTTTGGGCAGCGGCGCGGCGGCGGCGCCGGCCGTGGTCGAGATGCTGCGGACGGCAGGAGTCATTTAGGCGTGGTCCTGGTCCTGGTCGAGCACGCCGAGGGCAAGGCCACCGACCCGTCGCTCCAGGCGCTGACCCTGGCGAGATCCTTTGGGCAGCCGGTTCACGCGCTCCTGGTTGGGTCCGCCGCCGATCTCACCCAGCACGGCGTGGCGGTCGCGCATGTCGCGGAGCACGTAGCTCTAGGTTCCTTCGCCCCCGATGCGTGGGCCGCAATCCTCGTCCAGCTGGCGGTACACCTGAATGCGAGTGCGGTTCTCGCCTCGGGCACCGAAAGAGGCAATGACGTGATGGCCCGCGTTGCCGCCCGCACCGGACTTCCCCTGGCCGCGAACTGCGTCGCTGTTACGCCCGGTCCCCCCGTGACCCTGACGCGACTTCGCTGGGGCGGCAGCCTGATCGAGGAGGCGCGCCTGAACAGTCCGCGCCCTCTCATCACCGTGGCGCCACACGCGGTTCCAATCGAGCCCGCGTCGATGCCGGCCGACATCGAGCGATTCACTCCAGACCTGAGCGAAGGGGATCTGCTTGTCCGCGTCGTCGAGCACGTCGCCTCTCCGGGTGGTGGCGTGTCGCTGACCGAGGCGAAGGTCGTGGTGAGCGGAGGTCGCGGGGTGGGCTCGAAGGAAGGCTTCGCCATGATCGAAGAGCTCGCCGGCCTGTTGGGCGCGGCGGTCGGATGCTCGCGCGCGGTGACCAGCGCCGGCTGGCGACCGCACACCGACCAGGTCGGGCAGACCGGGACGAAGATCGCGCCCGATGTTTACATCGCCTGCGGCATCAGCGGAGCCACTCAGCATATGGCGGGGTGCAAGGGAGCCAAGCGCATCCTTGCGATCAATTCCGATGCGCAGGCTCCGATCATGCTGAGCGCCGACTACGCGGTTGTCGGCGACCTCAAAGAGATCGTGCCCGCGATCTCGGCCGAGATCCGAAAACTGCGGTGATTGCAATCGCGGCCATAGCACTCGCAGCGGCGCTCGTCGTGTCGGGAGTGCTGTTCGCTCGCCGGGCGCTGCTGCTCTACCGCCTGGTCCGCATGGGCAAGCCGGCGGCACGCTTTGGAAGCGTCCCCGCCAGGGCACGGCAGGAGGCGATCGTCGTTTTGGGCCAGAGCAAGCTGCTGCAGCGCATGTTGCCGGGGCTGATGCACGCCGCGATCTTCTGGGGCTTTCTGGTCCTGTTCCCGACGATCGTGATAGCGATGATCGGCGCCGTCGATCCGCACGCGACGTTGCCGTGGCTCGGCGCGCAGGGATGGTACGCACTGCTGGTCGACGTTTTCGCGCTGTTTGTGCTCGCGGGTGTCGTGACGGCGGTCGTCATCCGCAAGGTGCAGCGGCCGCCGCGGTTCAAGGGAAGCCACATCGGCGAGGCGGACCTGATCCTTGTCCTGATCGCCGGCATTGTCTGCACGCTCTGGCTCTGGCACGCGTCGCAGATCTCACTCGGGCTGAACGACTATCCCGCGAGCTGGGCGCCGCTGTCAGGTTTCCTCGCTCACCTCCTCCACGGCCCGCTGATCCCCTACCTGGAGCGCACCGCGGTCTGGGCACACGTGCTGATCATCCTCAGCTTCCTCGTCTACCTGCCTTACTCCAAGCACCTGCACATCATGGTGGCGGCGTTCAACGTGTACTTCGGCCGCACGCGGGCCCGCGGCCGCCTCGAACCCATCGAGTTCGGCAAAGCCGAGGAAGAGGTGCGCTTCGGGTCGGCGCGGGTGACCGACATGACGTGGAAGCAGATGCTCGACACGATGTCGTGCACGGAGTGCGGGCGCTGCCAGGACGTATGTCCGGCCTACGCCACCGGAAAGGCACTGTCACCAAAGCTGTTGATCATGGCCGTGCGCGACCAGTTGATGGCGGAAGGCCCGAAGGCGCTGGCCGCAGACGGCTCGTACACGCCGCCACCCATAGTCCCGAACGCGGTGACCGACGATATCGTGTGGGACTGCGTGACCTGCGGCGCATGCGTGCGCGAGTGCCCGGTCGGCATCGAGCACATCGACCATGTGATCGACCTGCGGCGAAACCTCGTCATGGTCGAGTCACGGTTTCCGGAGGAGGCCGGGACGATGCTGCGCGACGTGGACCGTTCCTCCAACCCCTGGGGCAAACCGCAGGCGGACCGCACGCATTGGGCGGAAGGTCTTGGCGTCCCCGTGCTGCAGCCGGGCGACCCGCCGCCGAATGTCCTGTTCTGGGTCGGGTGTGCTCCCGCGTTCGACGAACGCGCGCGCCAGGGCGCCATCTCCACGGCGAAGCTGATGCTGGCTGCAGGCGTCGACTTCGCGATCCTGGGCCCGCGCGAGGCGTGCACCGGAGACCCGGCTCGCCGCATGGGCGACGAGTACACCTACCAGCGCCTGGCCGGCCAGAACGTCGCCACGCTGAACGAGTCGGGGATCAAGCGGATCGTGACCACCTGCCCGCATTGCTTCAACACCATCGGCAACGAGTACCCCGACTTCGGCGGCCGGTACGAGGTCGTGCATCACACGGAGTTCCTGGCCGAGCTGGTGCGCGACGGCAAGCTGAACCCGCTGGCCGGTGAGCGAACCATCACGTACCACGACTCGTGCTACCTGGCAAGGCACAACGACGTTCGCGCGCAGCCACGCGAGCTGGTGGCGGCTGTCGGCAAGGCGGTGGAGATGCCGCGCCACGGGGAGCGCACCTTCTGTTGCGGCGCGGGCGGCGCGCGGATGTGGATGGAGGAAAAGCGCGGCCGCCCGATCAACCATGAGCGCGTACGCGAGGCGGCCGCGACCGGGGCGGAGACGCTCGCCGTGGCGTGCCCCTTCTGCACGGTGATGCTCGACGACGGCGTGCGTGAGACCGGCGCCAAGCTTCAGGTGGTCGACCTGGCGACCCTGCTCGCGGAAGCGGTGGAGCGCCGAAAGGCTAAGAGCTAGCTCAGGCCGACGATCTCGCCGTTCTCGTCGATGTCGATGCTTGCAGCAATGGGAGTCGTCGGCAAACCCGGCATCGTCCGCATGTCGCCGCAGATCGGGTAGATGAAGCCCGCTCCCACCGAGGCGCGCACCTCGCGCACAGGCAAGACCCAGCCGGTTGGCGCTCCCTTGAGCTTCGGATCGGACGAGATCGACAAGTGTGTCTTGGCGATGCAGACCGGAAGACGGCCGAATCCACTCGCCTCGTAGGCGTCCAGCTGCTTTGAGGCGGCCAAGTCGTACTCGACCCCGCGGGCCCCATAGATGCGCATCGCGACGGCTTCAATCTTTTCGCGCAGGGTCGCCGCGTCCGGATACAGCAGCTTGAATGTGCTCGGCTCGTCGGCGGCGGCAGCCACCATCTCGGCCAGCTCGGTAGCGCCCTCTCCGCCATCGACAAAGTTTGTACAGACGGCCGACCGCACACCCAGGTGCTCCGCCAGCTCTCGAACCGCCCGGTGCTCGGAGGGGTGGTCGCCCGGAAACGCGTTGATGGCTACGACGGGGGTCACGCCATGGATCTGGATGTTCTCAACCTGCTTGCGGAGGTTGGCGGCGCCGGCGAGCACATCGTCCGGGTTCTCCTTCAGCAGCTCGGGCGGCAGCGGCTTTCCGGCGACGACCCTGTACTTACCGGAGTGAACCTTCAGCGCCCGCACCGTGGCCACGACCACCGCCGCGTCCGGGGCCAGGCCTGACGTCCGGCATTTGATGTTGAAGAACCGCTCCGCGCCCATGTCGGCTCCGAAGCCCGCTTCAGTGACGAGGAAGTCGCCGCTGCGGATTCCGATGAGGTCGGCGAGGACCGACGAGGCGCCGTTGGCGATGTTCCCGAAGGGCCCGGCGTGGACGAGGACCGGCGTCTTCTCCAGTGTCTGAAGTAGGTTGGGGTTGATGGCATCGCGCATGATCACCGTCATGGCGCCCCCGGCGTGCAGGAAGTCTGCTGTGATCGGTTTTCCATCTCGAGCAAGGCCGATCACCATCCGGCCGAGACGCCGCCTCATGTCCTGCAGCGAGGTCGAGAGCGCCAGCACCGCCATGACCTCAGAGGCAGCAGTGATGTCGAAGCCGGTCTGTCGCGTCACGCCATCCTCAGGCGCCCCGAGGCCCACGACAACGCTGCGCAACACCCTGTCACTGACGTCCAGCACGCGGCGCCAGGTGATGCTGTGAAGATCGATGGGAAAGTCACGCAGGCTGTGGTGGATGTAGTTGTCGATCATCGCCGCCAGAAGGTTGTGGGCGGATGTGACCGCGTGGAAGTCCCCGGTCAGATGTAGATTCAGCTTTTCCATGGGCACGACCTGGCTGTAGCCGCCGCCCGCGGCTCCGCCCTTGATCCCGAAGGTGGGTCCCATGGACGGCTGGCGGATCGCGATCGTCGCCCGCTTGCCAA
This sequence comes from Candidatus Dormiibacterota bacterium, assembly GCA_036513135.1. GTDB lineage: Bacteria > Chloroflexota > Dormibacteria > Dormibacterales > Dormibacteraceae > Palsa-870. The sequence goes on from DATBZP010000146.1 coordinate 22,264, forward strand.
TGCGGCCAAGGGCGTCTCCCAGACCTACCGTGGTGGTCGTCTTGCCCTCGCCGAGCGGTGTCGGCGTGATCGCCGACACGACGACGTACTTCGCTTTCGGCCGGTCCTTCAGCTCGTCGATCGCCTCGAGCTTGATCTTTGCGACGTCATACCCGTACGGCACGAGGAGGTGGGGGCCGATGCCCATTCGGGCCGCGACCTCGGGCATCGGCAGCAGTCGCGCCTTGCGCGCGATCTCAAGATCGGATGGAAAGGTGACGGCCATGCTTCCTCCTAATAGGTGAGTGCCGCTAAGCCGCGCGGGCCAGCATTTGCTGGCGCCACCGCTCCGTCGGCTCGATCTCGTTGAACGTGAACACGTGCAGGCCGGCGACCTTGCGTTCCGGAGCTGCAATGTCGGGCAGAAGCGCACTTACGAAGCGCTCCGGGTTGTAGCCGCCCGGCTGCAGCGTGCGCAGGAACCAGTTCGAGTGCCCGCGCAGGAAGCGTGCTGAATCGACGATGCCGATCCGCGTCGAGACACGCAGCAGCTTGGCCGGATCGGCAACCCCCGCCATGCCAACGTGGATCGGCAGCTCGACCTTGCGGCGGCGCACGCGTCCTACCCACTTCTTGATGACACGCGGGTCGAAGCACAGGTTGCTCACGATATAGGTCGCGATCCGCCGCTTGTCCCACATCGCCTGGATTGTCATGTCGTCGTCGATGAAGCTGTGACTTTCGGGATAGCCAGAGACGCCGATGTCCCGCAGGCCGTGGCCGGCGCGCATCATCGCCTCGAGCAGCGACACCGAATCGGGAAATTGGCCCGCCGGCTCGCGAGCGTCGCCGGCGATGACGAACACGTCATCGACCCTAATCTCTTTGAGCGACGCGAGTATCTCGTCCAGATGCATTGCGTCGCGGATCAGCCGCGCGGAGAGGTGTGGGACGACGGTGTAGCCCTGGCGGGAAAGCCTCTCGGCGAGGTTGATCGTCGCCTCCATGCCGCGCCGGGGCGAGGCCGTGATGGTAATCGTCACTTCGTGCGGGACGTGCGTGACCACGAGTCCTTCGACGTCCTCAGTTGGCAGCACCTCGTAGCGCGGAGCCCGAAGGTATCCGAGCAGCGCCGCCCGACCCACACTCTTTCTCCGCACCAGCGGCCTCAGTACGCGACCACCTGCCGCGTAGCACTATACGCGACTGTCGCGCCATACGCAACACTTTTCCCCTCCCCCCGCGAGGGGGAGGGTCAGGGTGGGGGGCGTGGGAGTTCAGAACGGGGCTCGCAGAAGCAAGATCGCGTTGCGGTCCAGCGGAGTCCCGGGGCGCCACGAGCCGAAGCCGTTGAACGGAACGTTGCCGGCCAGCTCCCGATGCAGCCCGGCGAGATCCGGCAGGTCGGCTGCGCCCCGTCGAATGGTTCCTTCGTGGTCGACCATCGTGCACGCGATCGCCAGCAAGCCGTCGCCCGCGTCGAAGAGCTCGACCAACCGAGCCTGGCAAGGCCAGTCCACGATCGAGCTGGTCGTCACCTCCCAGAAACCGTGAGCCCCTGGCCGGTCGGCACGCGGAGTGATCCGGTTGGCGTGAATGTGGCCGTTGAGCCAGAGCACCACGTTCTGGAAGCGGAGCAGCAGCTCCAGCAGCTCGTCACACCTACGCTCGACCCTCGGGTTGGCGAGCGTATCGAAGCCATGATGCGAAAGCACCACGACGAGGCGGTCGTCGTGCCGAGTCCCCTCGATGGATCCGTCGCGCGATCTGAACGATGAGTGCACCTCCTCAAGCCTTCGCTCGAGCCAGTGCAGCTGCGGCGGGTCGATGCCCCCGTCAGCGCCTCCAGCAGCACAGACTGTGTCGAGCGTGATGAACCGAACGTTGCGCGTGTCGCGCACGTAGTAGGCGGTGCCATTGCTGCGGTTCTCGTCGGTAAAGCCGTGCCTTCCGGACTGGTGGTGCGCTTCGACGAACCCCGTCCGCGTGATCGGGCGTCGGGCCGGGTCAGCGGTCACGTCCAGGAACGGACCTGTCATGAAGAATTCCGGTCGTTGCACGAACACCTCGAGCGCCTTGTCGCGATCGACACCGTGTGGCAGCGCCAGCGGCTTGCGCGAGCCGGCCATCGCCCTCGCCAGAGCCGGCGTGACTATGCCCACTCCCTGGCAGACCTCTTCGTGGTTTCCATAGCAGCCGATCCACGGGCGTCGCAACCCCGTGGCCTGGAACGATTGGATCGCCATCTCGAGCAAACCCGGTACCTGTGGGAAGCCCAGTTCGCGACGGAACACGTCTCCGCCGTCCGCACCGTCGGGCTTCCAGCACACGTCGTCCGGCCATCCGATCGCTTGCACGCCTTCATATCCGGGCGCACCTGAATCGGTCTCGACGGTGCCCCCGTCGAACAAGGCCAGGAAGTTGTCCAGCTCGTTGCGCTGCGTGTTGTCGATCGAGTCGCCGGTCATCGCCACAAGCGCGATCGGGCTGCCGGTAACCGGGGCGGCGTCGATCCCGTTCAGCGTCCGGACCATCGCGTCGATCGCATGGACGTTGAGCGTTTCGTGCGGCCGCTGCATGGTCAGCAGCTCTCGAAAGCGAGGGTCCTCCCACTCCCGGTTGACGAACTCAAAGCGGGCGGGCGATTGGACGTCTGTGACGTGAAGGTCGGTGATATGCCCGATCGCCGTGATCGCCCGCTTCGGCTTAACCGAACCCTGATTGGAGTCACCGACCAGCTCGCGCCTGACCATGTGCGGCTCGCCTTCGAGCTCCGCGACCTCGCGATATGGGGCACGCGTTCCCTCGCGAAGGACGGAGCCCGCCCCGAGCCGGCGCTGTGTCGTGAGCACAACCCCGCCGGCTGGATTCATGCGTCGACCGAGGCTTTCTCTTCCCTCGCGATGAGGACCGGGTCGTTGCGCAAATCAAGCCGTACACGCGTGCCTGCGGGAGTGCTGGCGGCGGTGGACGTGGGCATCTGGGCGATCACCCTGACGTCTCCGAGGTCCACCGTGACCCGGCTGGTGGCGCCCAGGAAGGCCACGGCGATCACCGTGCCGACGAGGGGCCCGTCGGACATCGCGCCGTCAGTCGAAAGCGACACCGCCTCCGGACGTACGAGCGCAATCGCAGGCCCATGCGGAGCATCTGGCTGGACGAGCGGCAACCGCGTCCCCCTGACCTCGACCACACCGTTCTTGACCTCGCCCGGAAGGCGGTTCGTCAGCCCGACAAACTCCGCCACGAAAGGCGTGGCAGGCCGCGCATAGATCTCAGTCGGCGGGCCGAGCTGCTCCAGATGACCCGACTGCATCACGCCCACGCGATCCGCGATCGCGAGCGCCTCTTCCTGGTCGTGGGTAACGAACAGCGTCGTGATGCCAATCTCGAGCTGGACGCGTCGAATCTCGTCGCGCAGACGGGAGCGCACCTTGGCATCGAGCGCCGACAGGGGCTCGTCCAGCAGGAGCACCGTGGGCTCGATGGCCAGCGCTCGCGCCAGCGCGACGCGCTGCTGCTGACCGCCCGAGAGCTGACTCGCATAGCGGTCCGCGAAGCCGGAGAGCCCAACGAGCTCGAGCATCTCTCCCGCCCGGCGGCGACGTTCGTCGGCGGTCTTGCGGCGAAGCGTAAGGCCGAAGCCTACGTTCTCCATCGCAGTCATGTGCGGGAACAGGGAGTAGGCCTGGAACACCATCCCAACATCTCGCTTGCTGGCCGGCAGGCCGGTCACGTCCTTGCCGCCGAACACAACTCGGCCGCCATTGGACTCCTCGAGGCCGGCCACCAGGCGCAGGGCTGTGGTCTTGCCACAGCCCGAAGGACCGAGCAAGGCGACGAGCTCGCCTGGAGCCAGGGTCAGGTTCAGCTCGTTGAGCGCGACCACCGGACCGTAGCGGCGGCTCAGCTCCTCCAGCCGCACCTCGACTCCGGCGTGGCCTCGCGTGGTTTCGACGGCCATGTCAGGCCCTCTGCCCCGGGATGTAGTTGTGCTGCTGGAGGCGGCCGCCGACGAGCGTCAGCACCATCAGCAGGACGAAGGCGAGGACCAGCGCCCCCACCGCGACGGCGGTCGACGTGGGTGCGTTGGTGAGGCCGACGTACGCGACCTCCACCTGCAGGTTCTGGAAGTTGAGCAGGCTGGCGACCGTGTATTCGCCGAGGACGAGCGCCACGGACAGTAGACCCGCATTGAGGATGGCGCTCGGCATGTTGGGGATGACGATGCGCCACATGACTGTGATCCATCCGGCGCCCAGGCTTCGCGCCGCCTCAGACAGGGTCTTGAGGTCGATCGCCGCGAGGCCGGCGTCGAGGGAGCGGTAGCTGTAGGGCAGGACGAGGATCAGATAAGCGAACGCGAGGGCGAGGACCGAAGGGGTCACATTGATGTTGATCCAGATGTAGAGGGGCTTGAGGCCGACCACCAGCGCGATGGCGGGGACCGTCAGAGGCAGGAGGCAGATGAACTCGACGATGCGGCTGATCTGCGGGAGGCGCAGCCGCACCCACACCATCGTCGGGAGCAGCAAGACCAGCATCCCGAGCGAGGTGATCACAGCGAGCTGAAGCGAGGTCACGATCCCCTTCACCAGGCCCGGCGTTTGGGCGATCAGAACCCAGGCGTCGAGCGTGCGTGGAGAGATGACCGAGTTCCCACGCGTCGAGAACTCGACCATCGCGCCTATCGGCAAGAGGAAGAACGCGCCCATCAGCAGCAGGACGACCGTTCGAAAGATCCGCAGCTTGAGCCGTCGCGAGCGGTTCACGCTAACGCAGCCATCGAGTCGTGCGCCGCTGAAGCAACGTGTACAGCGTCATCACGATGACGACTATGAGGATCATGGCGACGGCAAGCGCCTGGGCCAGGCCGGGCTGCGACTGTTCGGTCTCGCTGGTGAGCAGGGCCTGGATCTGGAGCGGCACATAGACGCCGCCGTTGGTGAGCAGCGCGGCAATCGTCGCGTAAGCGGAAAACGCGTTCGCGAACAAGAGAAGCGTGCAGCCCAGGAACGCCGGTGCGAGCAGAGGGCCCGCCACGTATCGCCAGTAGTGCCAGGTGCTGCCCCCGAGGCTCTCGGTCGCTTCACGCCACTGCGGCCGGATGCCGTCGAGCGCGGGCAGGAAGACAAGCACCATCAGCGGAATCTGGAAGTACACATAGATCAGCGTTATGCCGGGAGGGTCGTAAAGCCACACCCCGTTGGCGTAGATGTCGATCCCGTGGTCCTTGAGGAAGACTGTTACGAAACCGACCGTGCTGAAAGTGGCGATGAAGGCGAAGGCCAGCGCGACGCCCCCGAACTGGGCCAAGACCCCGGACGCCGACATGATGGAGCGGCGCAGCAGCCCCCTGGGATTCCCAGTGACCACGGCATACGCGAGGACCGCGCCGAAGAAGGCGCCGGCCACCGCGCTCACCGCGGAGACGGACAGGCTGAGGGTGAACGCTTTCACCATGTACGGCTTGTCGATCCCGACGAAGTTTGTGAGCGACACACCACCGGTGGGGGCGGTGAGCGAACCGATCACGACGATCGCGGTTGGCAGAAGTAGGAACAGGCCGACGTACACGAAGAATGGCATCACCCCGAGCCACGAAAGAGACAGACGCCGCCCGCCCCTGGTGGGGCGAGCGGCGGTGTTAAGAGCCGGGTTGCCGGCTGCCGTCAAGAAACGGCCGCCGACCAGTTGGCGACGACGTAGGCGCTTGCCTTGCTCGTCTGGTCGCCAGACGGGACTTGCGGAGTTCCGTTTACGGCGGGGAGCGCAGCGGCGGCCGCTGTGTCGATGGTTCCGGCCGTGGTCATTGCGGCCATCCGGACCGGCCTCGCGCCGCCCTTGAGCCACAGGTTCTGGCCGGCGTCCGAGTAGAGGTATTCCTCCCAGAGCCGCGCGGCTGCCGGGTGCGGCGCCGCCTTGTTGATCGCCTGGCTGTAGTACCCGCCGATGATCGCGTTCGACGGAACGAAGATCTTCCAGCTCGAGACGTCCTTTCCGTGCGAGGTGGACAGGTAGTCCCACTCGAAGAGCACCGGGGTTTGGCCCAACTTGACGGTGGCGGCGGTTCCGACCACCGGCACGTAGTTGCCCGCCTGCTTCAACTTCTTAAAGAAACCGACTCCGGTGCTGACATCGTCGAGCGTGCCGCCGTTGGCTACGCCCGCCATGATCACGCCGTTGAGTCCCTGGTTGGACTTGGTGGGGTCTCCGGCGAGCGCGACCTTGCTCTTGAATCCAGATCCCAGGAGGTCCGAGACCGAGGTGATGACGCCCCCGGGCACCTTGGTCGAGTCGTATCCGATGCCCATGTAGCCGCCGTAGTCGTTGAACCACAGGCCGGTGGGCTCCTTCGCGCCGGCCGGGATGTCGTTCCAGGTCGCCACCTTGTAAGGAGTGAACTTCGCGGTGTTCGCGAGTGCGACCGCCTGGCCCACATCAACGACATCCGGCGCGTTGCTGGTGCCGTCGAAGGCGTTGACCTCATCCTGGCTGCTGCCGTTGGGGTTGATCGAGTTCGGGGCGATCCCGTACTTGGCGGTGAAGCCGCTGATCACCGCGCCGTAGTTGGCCCAGTCGGGCGGCAGCGCAATCACGTTGAGCGCGCCTTCGGCTTTGGCTGCCGCAACCAGCGCGTCCATGCCGCCACAGGCTGAAGCAGAGTCCGCAGTCTTGGCCGTCGATTCGCTGCAGGAGGCTGATCCGCCGCTGGACGAGCCGCCACAGGCAGCCACCAGTACAAGCGCCATCACGGCAAGGCCGAGTTGGCGTACAGGACTACTCCACTTCATGCTTCCTTCCCCTTGTAGACACGACCCGGGCGCCCGGCAGGCACCGATATGCAAGGGGAATATTGCTCCCCACCCAGCCGACGTTGCAAGGATGGAGAACGATGCCGCGGTTGATTTAGGTTAGCCGGCCGTTAAGGCGCTCTGCGGCCTCGGTACCCCAGCCGTCGGGATAGGTCGGCTGCGGCGTCCACTGTGACCTGGGCCAGGTCCGGGCGATCTTCCGCTCGCAGGCGATGCGAGGGCCCCGAGACGTCCAGTGCGGCCACGACCTCGCCGTTCGCGGCATACACCGGGGCGGCGATGGCGTCCAGCCCGACCTCGAGCTCTTCGTAGGTCCGTGCGAAGCCATCCTTCAGGGCGCCGCCCAGCTGCGCTTCGAGCTCGATCCGGCCCGTGATCGTGTGGGAAGTGGCCCGCTCCAGGGGACGACCCAGCAATCGCTCACGCAGCGCGGGCGGTCCGAAGGCGAGGATGACCTTCCCACTGGCGGTGCAGTGGACCGGCGTGCGCCGGCCCAGCCAGTTGACGCTCACCATCGACGTCGAATCGGTCGCCTGCTCGATCGGCACGATCTCGTTCCCGACCAGCACGTCAAGCGTGACGGTCTCACCCAGCGAGCCTGCCAGACCCTCGCAAATGGGCCGTGCCAGGGACCGGAGGTCGGACTCCCCGGTCACGACGCTCGCCAGCTGAGGCAAACGCTGGCCCAGGCGGTATTTGGCGCTCCTGGGGTCGCGCTCGACGAGGGCGTGGCGTTCCAGCGTGCCGAGCAGGCGCAGCGCGGTCGACCGGTGCACCTGGAGCTCCCGCGCGATCTCGGCACCGGTGCGCCAGCCGTCTCGAGCCAGCAGGTCGAGGATCGTCACGGCTCGCTCGACGGAGCGGACGCCGGATTCCCGCGGCCCCTCGTTGCTCACAGCGCAACATTACGCTTGCGAGGTCGCCTGGAGGCGGGTAAACTGTTGGACTCTGAGCATCTGTTGAGCTATGCGCAACAATCGCGGCCTTCACGCCGCCTTGCTTGAGCCATGCCAGCAACCAGGAGGAGCGGCATGAGCCGAGAAGAAGAGATCCGGGCCGGACTGTTCGACCACACGCTCAACGGGCACGCGCCTGAGGTCAAGGCTCTCACCGAAGAGGGTCTGAAGCTTGGGATGGACCCGATGGACATCCTCTTCAAAGCCCTCATCCCCTCCCTCGAAGAGGTGGGCCGCCGCTTCGAAAAGGGCGACTTCTTCGTCCCGGAGATGCTCATCGCCGCTCGCGCGATGCAGGGCGCGCTGGTAATCCTGCGGCCGCTGATCGCTGAGACGGGCGCCCAACCGGTCGGCCGGTACGTGATCGGCACCGTGAAGGGGGACATCCACGACATCGGCAAGAACCTTTGCGTGATCATGCTCGAGGGCGCAGGCTTCGAAGTGTTCGACCTTGGCGTGAACACGCCGCCCGAGAAGTTCGTCGAGGCCGTCGCGCAGCACAAGCCCGATGTCGTGGGTTTCTCCGCCTTCCTCACGACCACGATGCCGATGTTCAAGGTCAACATCGAGGCCCTCACCAAGGCGGGACTCCGGGACAAGGTGCACATCGCGGTTGGCGGCGCGCCGGTGACCGAGGAATACGCCAAGCACGTTGGCGCGGACAGCTACGCGCCCGACGCCTCGATGGCCACGCGGATAGCGAAGCAGCTGGTCGGCGATCGAAGCGACCCGTCGCGAGGCGCGCACGCGCTGGAGCAAGCCGTAAAGCTGATCGACGAGACCCTGAAGAAGGGTTAGCCGGATGGAGACCCGTCTCAGCTCGCGCGGTCGCGAGGTCGTGGTCTCCGGCGACCGGCCCTTCGTGATCATCGGCGAACGCATCAACCCCACCGGTCGCAAGGTCCTCGCGGCGGAGATGAAGGCCGGGAAGATGGACCGCGTCCGCGCGGACGCCATCGCGCAGGCCGCTGCGGGCGCGCACATGCTGGACATCAACGCCGGCATCCCGGCGATCGACGAGCCGGCGCTCCTCGTGGCCACGATCAAGGCGGTGATAGAGGTCTGCGACCTCCCCATCTGCATCGACTCCTCGATCATCGAAGCCCTCGAGGCGGGCCTGTCCGCTTACGAGGGCAAGGCGCTGGTCAACTCGGTCACGGCGGAAGAGGAGCGCATGGAGCGCATCCTCCCGCTGGTCAAGAAGCACGGCGCGGCCGTAATCGGCATGGCCAATGACGAGACCGGCATCTCGATGGTTCCCGAGGAGCGCCTCGCCCTGGCCCGCCGGATCATCGAGCGGGCCGCGGACTACGGCATCCCGCAGGAGGATGTGATCATCGACCCGATCGCGATGACGGTCGCTGCAGATCCGACCTGCGGCGTGATCACGCTCGAGACGATGCGCCTGATCCGCGACCGGCTCGGCAACAACATGACCTGCGGAGCATCGAACGTTTCCTTCGGCCTGCCCGACCGCGCCACGGTGAACGCCGCGTTCCTACCGCTGGCGATGAACGCCGGACTCACGTGCGCGATCACCAACCCTTTGGTTCCGGAGGTGCGCCGCGCCGTGCTGGCCGGTGATCTCCTGCTCGGCCACGACGAGTACGCGATGCGTTGGATCGCGAACTATCGCGCGGACCAGAAGGCGGCACAAAGCACCCCGGAGTCCCATCGAATAGGCCCCGCATGATCCAGCGAAAGCTCGAGGTCAAATATCTTCCGTTCGACCGCACCACGCGCGTCCCGCCCGGCACGACGTTGTTCAGCGCCGCCCACTGGATCGGGCTGCCCATCGATTCGACCTGCGGCGGCCGCGGCACCTGCGGCAAGTGCAAGGTTCGCGTCCTCGAGGGCCGGCCTGATGCCGAAACCGCCGACCACCGATTGCTGCGCCCGGCAGAGATCTCAGACGGTTGGCGGCTTTCCTGCCAGGCGCGCATCTACGAGGACATGACATGCGAGGTGCCGCAGCTGTTGCGAGTGCCCAAAGCCGCCACGATGGGGTTGGGCAGGCTCGTCATCCTGGACCCCAACGTGCGGAAGGTCTTCCTCGAGCTGTCCGAACCGACGCTGGAGGACCAGCGCAGCGACGTACTGAGGTTGAAGGAGGCGCTAAACGAAGAAGGCCTTGACATGGTGGCCGGCGTCGCGGTGCTGCGCACGCTGCCGCAGGTGTTTCGCGAAGCCGGCTTTCGACTCACCGCTGTCCTTGCGGGCGACCACCTGGTCGCGGTCGAGGCGGGCGACACCACCGGCGACTGCTACGGCGTGGCGTTCGACGTGGGCACGACCACGGTCGTCGGCACCCTGATGAACCTGAGGACCGGGATGGCGGCCTCGGTCCTGTCGACACTCAACGGACAGGCGCCGTTCGGTGCGGACGTCATCTCACGCATCAGCCACGGAATGAACGGTCCGGATTCCATCCGCGAGCTGCAGATGGCCGTCGTCTCGACGATGAACGGAATCATGTCTGCGCTTTACAGCGACACGGGCGTGTCGCCCGACAGAACCTACGAGGCGGTCGTCGTCGGCAACGCCACGATGCTGCACCTGCTTTTCGGCATCGACCCCAGCCCACTTGCGGTGATGCCATTCACGCCCGCCTTCATGGAACCGCTCAGCGTTGTCGCGAGCGAGGTCGGCCTCGACATCCACCCGCGCGGTTACATCCAGACTCTGCCGGCGCTGGGGGCTTATGTCGGCGCCGACATCGTTGCCGGAGTGCTTGCGACCAGCATTGTGCGCGAGGACAAGCTTCGAGTTTTCGTCGACGTCGGCACGAACGGCGAGATCGTATTGGGCAACGGCCAACGCGCGCTGGCGACGGCGGCGCCGGCTGGACCGGCATTCGAAGGGAGTCAGATCCGATGCGGCATGCGCGCGACCGACGGGGCGATCGAAGGTGTCCAGCTCAGTGACACGATCGAGCTGCAGGTGATCGGCGGCGACGTACCGGCGCAGGGCATCTGCGGCTCGGGATTGGTCGACGCCGTGGCCCAGCTTCTCCTGGTTGGCCTGCTCGACCACTCAGGCCGCATGAAAGCCGCCGAGGACGTACCCGGTCATCCGCTGCGCGACCGGCTCATCGACGTCGACGGCGTGCGCGCCTTCCTGCTCGCGGACGGCGTGTATCTCACGCAGAAGGACATCCGCGAGCTGCAGTTCGCGAAGGGATCGATCGCCACCGGCATCAAGGTGCTGATGGACATCCTCGGGGTCGAGACCAAAGACCTGGACGAGGTGCTGCTCGGCGGCTCGTTCGGTTCCTATCTGAATCCGGAGAGCGCCAAGATCATCGGATTGGTTCCGCCTGTGGACGTCGACCGGATCATCGCCGTCGGCAACTCCGCGGGCGAGGGCGCGAAGATCGCGCTGCTCTCGTATCGCGAGCGGCAGGTCGCTTTCGAACTGCCCACCCGCATCGAGTACATCGAGCTCTCAGGACGCACTGACTTCAACGACGCCTTTGTCTCGGTGCTCGGCTTTCCGCATTTGGAGCTGGTCGGGTGATGCCAACTCGGCCGACCCCCACCCAAGCCCTGCGCGCAGAGCGGCGATGAGGATGGGACTTACTGATTGCCCCCTGCAGGGGGAGGGAAGAACCGCTTTGGTGATCTGCGGAGCACTCGGCAAAGAGGTCAAAGACATCGTGGACCGACGCGGCTGGGACGTGGACATCTACGGGGTCTCCGCGCTGCTCCACCTCTACCCATCGCTCATCGTCGATGAGTTGCGCGAGAGGCTGCATGCTTTGCGACCGCGTTATGAGCGGTTGGTCGTCGTGTACGGCGACTGCGGTATGAACGGCCGCCTCGAACCGCTGCTCGACGAGTTCGGCGCGGCTCGGCTGCGTGGCCCGCATTGCTATGAGATGTTCGCGGGCGAGGAGCGATTTCGGCGGGTGTCCGACGACAAGCCTGGCACGTTCTTCCTGACCGACTGGCTGGTGCGCAACTTCGACCGGGCCGTGGTCCGGGGCCTCGGGCTCGACCGCGACCCGGAGCTGAAGTCGATGGTCTTCGGCAACTACGAGGCTGTGATGTACCTCAGGCAGGTTCCCAGCCCGCGACTCGCGGAAAAGGCGGCGAAGATCGCTACCTACCTCGGCCTGCCCCTCGAGATTGCTGACGTCGGGCTGGGCGAGCTCGAGGACCGACTGGCGGAGTTGGTGGAGGCTGAGCCAACTCCAGCCCCCCACCGGCGCTTCGCGCCACCTCCCCAGCAAGTGGGGAGGTAGATATCCGGTGGCCAGCTACCAGGTCATGTTCTGGAAGCACATCCCGTCCCAGGTGAAGGCGTGGGAGGGCAGCACCGAGGTAAAGCGCATGCTGCCCGACTACTTCCAGGCCGCCATTGACGCCTACGCGATGAAGGACGGGTCGACCGACATGGATGCCTACCTCGACGGATGGCGCCGGGGCCCGGTCGAGGAACGTGCCGGCACGCCCGAGGAGGTGCTGAGCGCTGTGGTCGAAGAGCTGACCGCGGCCAATCCGCGGTCCCGGCTCATAGATCCCTGACGGAGCGGGCTGACTCGCTCGCCTGCCGGACGAGCCGCCGAGCTTCCTCCAGCCGCTTATCGTCCATCGAGCCGCCGAGGTTGACGGCGATGAGGGTGAGCGCCGACTCGGCGGCGGCGGCGGCCAGGATCGTCGCCACGACCGCATCCGCACGGAGGTTGGGGTTGCCCCGATCGGCAAGCTTTGCGGCGAGCTCAGCCACCTCCCCAGCCGACCTGACGATATCGAGCGGCACGTCCACAGTGCGAGCCCGCGCGGGCCCGACGACCTCCTCCCGCGCCGAGCCGTGAAGTCCCTTCGCCGAACGCATGGCCTCCACGTAACCGAGGTAGGCATGCACGTCGTGCTCGATGAGCTCTTCGCTGTGCAGTCGCAGCGCATGCGCTCGCTCGAGCGACGCTTCGGCGCCCGGCCAGTGAGCGGCCGATAGCGTCGCCGACTTCTCGACGAGGGCCGCCGCCATCGCAACGACCGCCGCGGCGGCGGACCCGCTCGCCGGAGCCGGCGCTGCAGACGCGATCCCGTCGAGCAGGTGACTCAAACGAGCCTGCGCCTGCTCAGTCGTCGCCGATCTCCCGCCTGCGCTTCTCCATGAACTCCTTCAGCTCTTCGTCCACCCCGGGTTCGATGCCCGGGTCGGGATACTCGGCGAGCACCTGCTTCCACTTCTCTGCGGCGACGACGTCCGCCGTGCGCGCGCCGAAACGGTTCCAGCGGTCGAAGTTCTCGGTCGACGAGATCCAGGGTCGGTAAAAGCCGGTGCGGTAGTTGCGCAGCGTGTGTTCGGCGCCGAGGAAATGCCCGCCCGGTCCGACCTCTCGCATCGCGTCCATCGCCATGTTCTCCTCATCGACCGGCATGCCGCGGGTCAAAATCCACTCGAACATCCGCAACGCCTCAACGTCGATGATGAATTTCTCGTAAGACGCGAGGAGCGCGCTCTCCAGCCAGCCAGCCGCGTGCAGCACGAAGTTGACGCGGCCGAGGATTGTCGGCCACATGCACATCATCGATTCGTAGGCGGCCTGGGCGTCCGGCGCCTTGGACGACGTCATCGCGCCGCCGCCGCGGAAAGGCAGCTTGTAGTGGCGCGCCATCTGCGCGCTGGCGAGGATGCCCATCGCCGACTCGGGCGTGCCGAACGCAGGGCTGCCCGACTGCATGTCCGTGTTGGTGAGAAATGAGCCATAGACGCTCGGCGTCCCGGGGCGGATGAGCTGGACGAGCGCGATACCTGCCAGCGCCTCGGCGGTCTGCTGGGCGACCGAAGCCGCCAGGGCCATCGGCGACATCGCGCCCGCCATCAGGAACGGCGTGACGATCACCGGCTGCCCGGCGTCCGAGTACTCGAGCAGCGCACCCAGCATGCGGTCGTCGTAACGCAGCGGGCTGTTCACGTTGATCAGGCTGATGATGGCGGGGGTCTTCTCGATCTTCTCCCGCCCTCCGAACACGATCGACGCCATGGCAATCGTGTCGCGCGCGTTCTCGGACGAGATGACGCTCCCCATGAACGGTTTGTCGGTCCACCGCATGTGGGAATAGACCATGTCCAGGTGGCGAGTCCCGAGAGGGAGGTCCTCAGGCTCGACTGTGGTGCCGCCCGCGCAGTGGATCTGGTCGATGGCCTGGGCCATCTTGTCGAAATTGTTGAAGTCCTCGATCGTCGCGCCTCGGCGACCGCGCTCCAGGTCCGTAATGAACGGCGGGCCATAGACCGGCGCAGTGACGACATTGTCGCCCCCGAGCACGACCGAGCGCGCCGGGTTGCGTGCCTGCAGAGGGAAGGTCTCCGGCGCCTTGGCGACCTGCTCCATGACGAAGGCCCGGTCGAACCGGACCCTGTTGTCCTCAACCCGCATCCCTGCTTTACGAAAGATCTCGCGCGCCCGATCGTGCAGGAAGTCGACGCCGATCTCTTCCAGGATGGTCATCGCCTGCTCGTGGATCGCCTCGACCTCGTCCCCGCTCAGGAGGTCATACGGCCGGAGGCGGTTCTTCCACATACGAAAAGCAATCTTGCAACACCGCAGCCTGTGATAACGTAGTCCCTGCCCGTTGGGGTGCTCGGTCCCGCTTGGGGACCCATTTCAAGTCACTTGATCTCCCTTTTCACGTCCCACCCGTATCTGGCCACTCTCAAGGCTGCAATGAAATGAGCACGCCCAATCCCGGGGACGTCCTCCCGCTCTGGAATCCTGAGATTCCCGGCGAGGAGATCCAGGCCGGCCGGCTCGGCATTCGCGTGCGCCCAGGCACCCCGGCCGCCGCCAAGGTGCTGGCCATGGAAGCCGCCGGCGGCGCCGAGCTGTTGCGCCAGGTGCTCGAAGACCAGCGGATCATCGACGGCATCTACACCATCGTCAAACCCGAAAAGCCGCTGGAGTTCACCGGGCAGGTGAGCACGACTCTCCTGACCGGCAAGCTCGGCCGGACGCCCATGGGCCTGGCGCTCGAGATCACCGACTGGCAGGACCTGGACGGCGAATACGAGATGGAGAAGAACCGCCTCCGGCTCCGCTACCAGGAGCTGCACGTAGTCAAGGAGTGGGACGGCGACCTCGAGGGATTTACCGCCATCGGCCTGCGCGAACAGGCCAAGACGTTGCCCATCCTCAACTCGACCATGCGCTTCATCGAGCACCTTCGGGACTACCGCGAGAAGCTCGCCGAGGCGGCCGTCCGCCGCTACGAGGCGACCGAGCAGTGGATGGAGTGCCCGAAGTGCGAGGCCGAGGTCCCGACTGCTAGCAGCATCCACTGCCCCGAGTGCGGCGAGGATATGCGGGGCGGCGAGTACGTGCGTGCGGTCCTCCACCTGGTCGATGACGCGGATGGGCGCATCTACCGCGGCATCGACTCGCTGACCGTCCGTTCGGCCGGCTTTCCCGAGTACCGCGGCATGTCGCTCGACCGCATCCAGGGCTCGAACCTGTGGGTGAGCTTCCGGCGGTACGACCCGCTGCCGGACGAAGGGATCGTGCTGCCGACCGCCAGCGTGGAGATGTTCGAGGCGCAGCGCTCGGTCATCCGCCAGCTGCAGATCGGCAGCCCGCGCACCGGCGCTCTCGCCGCGGAGCTGGCCGACACCGGGTGGCTCGGCAGCCCGCCGCGGGTGGCGCTTGACGGCAAGCGCGCCCACCATCTGCCCGACCCGAACGAGGAGCAGGCGGAGGCCGTCGCCCGCGTGATGGGCATGCGGCCAGGCCAGCTTTATCTCATCCAGGGCCCGCCCGGGACCGGCAAGACGACCGCCATCGTCGAGTCGATCCGGCGCATCCTGGGGCGCAACCCCAGCGCGTCGATTCTGCTCTCCTCCCACTCCAACGACGCGGTGGACACCGGCCAGGAGCGCCTGCTCGGCTTCTCACACGTCCGGCAGGCTCGCATCGCAGAGCCGGGCAAGGTGCCGCGGCGCCTGCGGCCGACGCTGGTCGAAGGCGACGATCTGGAGCCGTACAACCTGGTGGCCGGCACGTGCAACAGGCTCGCCATCGACTCTCGCTTGCGGTTCAAGGTCTTCGACTGGCTGATCCTCGACGAGGCGAACAAGGTGCGCGCCAACGAAGCGCTCGCTCTGATGCCGATCGCCAAGCGCTGGGTCATGATCGGAGACCTCAAACAGCTACCGCCGGTCATGGAGGAGGCCGCCTCGACCTTCAAGATCGAGACCGAGCTCGATGAGCTCGTCCGCGACGACAGCTTCTACGGCTGGATCTGGGACAGGGTCCCCGCCAGCTCCAAGATCATGTTGCCCCGCCAGTACCGGATGCGCGAACCGATCGGTCGCGTCGTCTCGGACCTGTTCTACGAGGGAAAGCTGATCCACGAGTCGCCGAGTCCGCGAATGCCACTGCCGTGGCCGTTCGACCGCGAGCTGGTCTGGGTCGACACGGGCGCGCAGGACGAGTATCGCGACGCGCAGCGATCCGTCGCGAATGAGTTCGAGGTCGCGCTGTGCAAGGACATCACGTCGATCATCCGGCGCCGTGTCCGCAAGGCAAAGCTCGCCGTGATCGCCATGTACGCCTCGCAGGTCAACCGGCTTTCCTCGGCGCTCAAAGGCATCGTGCCCCCTGAGGACATCGAGTCGGTGGACGCCTTCGAAGGCCGCGAGTCGGACGCCGTGATCCTGTCCCTCGTGCGGTCGAACGACCGTGCCATGATCGGCTTCCTCAACGACCCTAACCGGGTCAACGTTGCCATCTCTCGGGCCAAGAAGCTGCTCGTCATCGTCGGGGACTCCAAAACCGTGATCGGTGGCGCACCTGAGCTGTTCGGGCCGCTTTTCGAGCACTGCAAGGACGAGGGCCTCGTGGCAGGCGTCGGGGCGGTCGTCACGGCGTGCCAGCGTGTGGGCATCCGTTCGCAGGTCCAGCGCCTGTCGCGACCCCACCGAGGTGAGCGTCGAACTCGTCGAAGGCGACGAGGCCAGCGTCCCGGCGAGGCGGCCGTCAACGGTGATGCCGCCGCGACGGCCAACGGTTCCGAACCGCTCCCTGAGACCCAGCTGTCAGAATCGCCACAGGCGGCAAACGGCTCGACGATCCCGGCAGCCGCGCCGATTGAGTCCTCTCCCGCTGCGGATTAGCCCTTCCCGGCTTGATCCTCCCCTTTAGGAGGCACGGCCGGAAACCGCCGCACCTCCTTTAAGCTTCGCCGTGGCGAACTTGAGCGATCAATGCATCTTTTGCGAGATCCTGGACGGGAACTCGCCCGCCAGCTTCACGTACGAGGACGACACGGTGGTCGCTTTTATGGACGTGCAGCCCATCACCCACGGCCACATGCTGGTGGTGCCACGCGAGCACGCCGTTCTGATGGCAGAGGTCAACGAAACCGTGGCCATGCGAACCTTTCGCGTCGCGCGCAAGCTGTCGTCGCTCGTTCGTGGCACGCTTGGTGCGACCGGCGTCAACCTGTTTGTAGCCGATGGCGAGACCGCGTTCCAGGACGTCCCTCACTTCCACGTCCACGTCATCCCGCGATATCCGAACGATGGATTCGGATTGACCTTCCCTGAGCGATACGCTCAGCCGCCCAGCCGGGCCGCACTGGAAACCATTGCCGCAGCGGTCCGCGCCGCCGGCTGACCTAGGCCGTGACGGTGACCCTCACCGAGAACACCGTTACGTACATCGGGCAGGCCAGGCCAGGCGAGCACACAGGGCCCGCATACGCTGCGATATCGGCCTGACCGGTCGATTTGGCCTGAAACGCCGCCAAGGTGACGCCGCGCACAGCGGTCGCCGCCGGGTCCACGATCGGCACGAGGATTGACTCGTCACTTGATTTCGGTTGTGCCCAGTTGGTCATCCCAGTGTTGGCGTGGAGGACAACCTCGAGCTTCTGGCCCACGCGCATCGTGGCGGTCCTGTCCTTTTCGCTCACCGTAACGTCGAAATTCAGGTTGGGGCTTGGGTTGGGGCTTGTGCTCGGCGAGGGGCTTGGGCTAGGGCTTGAACCCGTTGCGACGCTGCCGCATCCGGAAATGACCATCGCCGCGCCGATCGCGACCAGCAGGATTCTCATCTCATCTACGTAACGAACCGGCCCCGGCGCGCGTAACGAGTTGAGTTCACCAAGCGCAATCACAGCCTGTGTCGATAACATCGGCAGCTTACGTGCTCAAGCCTGACATTCGGAACCTGATCCTGGGGTTAGTCCTCGCCCTGGCGATCGCATCCTGTGGCGGCGGAACGGTTGCGGTGACATCGCCGTCACCGCTCACCGGAGGCCTGGCTCAAGGATTGATCGCTTACGTGGCAGACCAGGGGGTAGGAGTGCTCGACCCGGCGACTGGTAAAGCGACGATCCTGGCACCGCTTCCCGCGGGTGGGGCCTTCCGAGTCGCCGGCCCCGTTTGGGGACCGGCTCCTGGCGTCGCGTACCCGGTGCTGTACTTCACGATCCACGACGATCGGCCGGCGGAACAACGCACCACGTCAGGCGTCGTCCCATACGACTGGCTGTTTCGCGTCGATCCGTTCACCGGCGCGATCGATCCCATCGCGGCAGCCCAGGATTCGCAGAGCGAGGGTCCCATCGGGCTCGTCGCCAACTCGCACTACCTCGCCCTCACGGTCGGGTGCTGCGCGACCTACGAGGTCGACTCGCTCGACCTGACCAAGCCGCTCGGCGCGCTGAAGGTGCTTTCCAAACCACCCGACCAGGCGGCCTTCTTCACCGAAGGTGCGGCGCCCGGCCAATCCGGTCTGTTCGCGGTACGCGCCTTCGGCACCGGAGCCTGGTACTGGCTCAACGCAGACGCCGGAGTCCTCAACCCATTCCCGCTGGCGCTGGGGCCCGACGACGGGCCGGTCGCCATTTCGGAGGACGGCACGTTGGCCGCCGTTTCGCTCCCCGACCACGGCGCGGTGATCGAGCCCATCAACTCCGCACTTCCGCTGGCGACGCCAAGCGCAAATGCAAGCCCTGCAGCGTCCGCTTCGCCTCCCAGCACACCCGCACCATCGGGTGCGGGGAGCGGCCCCCGGCACATCAACTCGAAGCTGCCCCACGTTGATGGTCTCGCATGGAGCCCCGACGCAAAGACGATCGCGCTCGCGGTAGCCGGCGAGCTCGAGCTGTACGCCGCCTCTGGTTCAGATGGCACAGCACCGACCAAGAAATACTTGACCGGGGGCAACGTCGTCGGCGTGGACTGGTCCGCGCCAATACCGGATAAGGCCGCGGCGATGCTGAAGTCCGGGCCTGGCCCGCAGGCGACGGTCGACGCGCTTCTCGCCGCAACGATGCTGCCCACCGCGGCCGACACTCCTGCTGCGCGCCCACTGACGAAGATCTACCTCTGGCAGTTCGATTCGACGAGGGCGTCACCGATTGAATCGATCATGGACGCGACTCCGGCGGTGCTTTCGCAATATCCGGCGCTGCCCGCCGCTGTCGTCTTTCATCACTGGGCTGCTTCGATCAACTGGCAGCTGCTGGGCGGGTGCTTCCGCTATCGCGTGGTCGTCACCGGCAGCGTGCCGCCGACGGCATCAACTTTCGGTCTCGGGACGAACGCCCTGTGCAGCGCACCCAGCCCGAGTCCGAGTCCCAGTCCGAGTCCGAAGGCGACGTCGTCACCTTAGTCGCCACTCCCTAGGATTGGCTCGTGGCCGATTTCGACTTCCTGGCGAGCCACGCGGAGTCCCTTCCGACCAAGCCCGCCGTGATCCTCGGCGAGAGGGCACTCGACTTCGCAACGCTGAATCGAAGGTCGAATCGAGCCGCCAACCTCTTTGGGAGCCTGGGCTGCGAGGCGGGTGACCGGATCGCGATCATGGGGTTCAACGCGATTGAGGGGTTCGAGATCGGAAACGGACTCCGCCGGGTGGGCATGGTCGTCGTTCCGGTGAACTACCGGCTGCGCGGCCCAGAGATCGCCTACGTCCTCAATGATTCAGGGGCCAAGGTTGTTGCCGCAGGACCTGATCACGTGGACGTGATGAGGTCAGCCCTTCCTGAGGTGAAGAGCGATCCAAGGCTCGTCGCGATCGGCGAGCACGTGCCCGATGGCTGGCTCTCCTACCGAGCATTGATGGATACCGCTGCCGACACGCAGCCTTCTGAAGCGATCGGTGATGGCCTCGCGGCTTCGATGATCTACACCTCCGGCACGACCGGTCACCCCAAGGGGGCGTGGCGTCCAAACGGAGTCAACGCCGCAAACGTGCTGCAAGTGATCGCGATCTTCGAGTTGAGCCAGTCCGACGTGCACCTGCTGTGCGGACCTGGATACCACAGCGGCGTCTCCTTCTTGTCCGCGCTTCACCAGGTTCTGGGTGCGACTGTGGTCGTCCAGCCAAGGTTCGAGGCGGAAGAGGCGCTCGACCTCATCGAACGTCATGGCGTGACGACCACCTTCGTCGCGCCGACGCTTCTCCAGCGTCTCGTCGACGCCCAGCAGCGCAAGCCTCGCAACGTCTCGTCACTGCGGGCGCTGATCCTGGGCGCCGCCCCGTGTCCGTATCCATTGAAGGTTCGCGCCGAGGCGGTCTTCGGGAAGGTGCTCTGGGAGTTCTACGGTGCCACCGAGACGGGCGTCAACACGGTGCTCAGGCCCGAGGATCAGCTGCGCAAGCCAGGGTCCTGTGGCACCGCCATGCCGGGCCAGGAGATCCGCCTGGTGGGCGCCGCCGGCGCAGAGGTACCGGACGGCGAACCTGGCGAGTTCATGGTTCGCAACAGCTGGCTGGCCGACTACTACAACCACCCGGACGCGACCGGCAAGAGCCTTCACGACGGCTTCTTCTCCGTTGGTGACGTCGCCTACAGGGACGCCGAGGGCTATTACTACATCTGCGACCGGCAGATCGACATGATCATCTCGGGCGGCGTCAACATCTATCCCGCCGAGGTCGAGGCGGTGCTCTATGCGCATGCGTCAGTGATCGACGCGGCGGTGATCGGCGTGCCGGATGAGCAGTGGGGCGAATCCGTGAAGGCGGTGGTGCAGCTGCGACCGGGCGCGACTGCCACCCAGGATGAGCTGATCGCGTTCTGCGCCGAGCGCCTCGCGAGCTACAAGAAGCCGCGCACGGTCGAGTTCGTCGAGGAGCTGCCGCGCGACGAAGCGGGCAAGCTGCTCAAGCGACGCATCCGAGAGCGCTACTGGGCCGCAGCAGGGCGCCGAATCTGACTGAATCCGTCTCCTTCGACCGCGCCGCCGATTACTACGACCGCACGCGGGCAATCCCGGACTCGGTCATGGCGCGAATCGTAGAGATGCTGGCGGCCGAGATCCCGCATGAGGGGCGCTGCCTTGAGATCGGGATCGGGACTGGCCGGTTCGCGCTTCCACTCGTCCGCGCAGGCCTGTCGATCGTGGGAGTCGACATCTCGCGCGAGATGCTGCGCCGGCTCGTGATCAACGCGGGCGGGTCTCCGCCGCCGATCGCCGTCGCCGACGCGACCCGGCTGCCTTTTCGCGATCGCACCTTCACCTCGGCCATTGCCGCCCACGTGCTCCACCTGATCCCGAGCTGGACCATCGCGGTGGACGAGCTGCTCAGGGTGCTGCTTCCTGGGGGAGTCCTTGTCGCGTCCCGGGGCGGCAGGCAGACCACAGGCTGGCAACGCATGGTCAATCGCCATTTCTTCGTCGAGGCCGGCGACCCACCGTGGCCGCCGGGTGTCGACCGGATCGAAGAGCTGGACGAGCACATGCAATCCCGCGGCGCTGCAGTGCACGCGCTGCCCGAACTGTCGTCCGAAGGCTCGTCGAGCATCAGCGATCTGGTCGACAATCTCGAGGCCGGCCGCTGGTCGGGTTGCTGGAGCCTGGACGAGCCGGCCCGCAGGCGAGCCGCGGCCTCCACCAGGGAATGGGCGAAAGCAGAGATCGGCGACCTTGACGTGCCGCGCCCGAGCGTGGGGTCGTCGGTCTGGCACGCGTACGTCGTGCCGGGCGGCTAAGCCAGCAAGGGCATCAGGTACTCCAGGGAGCGGCTCACCCGGCCCAGGGGTCGGTCGTCGACGGAGGCGAGCCTGGTCTCCTGCCTGAGCGTGTACCAACCTCGGTACTTCGAGCTTCGCAGTGCTTCGACGACCCGGTCCACGCGCCCGCTGCCCTCCCCGAGAGGCTTGAACAGCCCCAGGCTGATCGCCTCCGCGTAATCCTCACCGTGCTCTCGCACCTGGTCGGCGACACGGGCGTCGATGTCGTTGAGCTGCACGTGTTGGATCCTGCCAGCGGCAAGCTCCAGCACCTCGATCGGATCAGCACCCGCAAGGATCAGATGTCCGAGGTCGAGACAGATCCCCGCCTCGGAGCCGACCAGAAGGCGCTCGATGTCCTCCGGCCCCTGGATGGTGCTCCCAAACCTCGGCTGGACGGCCAGCCGCAGCTTGTGGCGCGCACATACGTGCTGCACGGAGCCGATGGAGTGGAGCAGGTGCGCCCATTCGGCGTTGGACAGTACGATGCCGTGCTCCGCGCCCCCGGCGCGCTGCGGGATCGCGGAGAGGACCAGCGTCTCGGCGCCGAGGGCGGACAGCCACTGCGCGTGGCCGTCGATATGGGCGAGCTCGGAACCACGGATGTCGTGGTGGTGAAGAATGGCGTCGACCTGTCCGGCGATGACGCGCAGGCGATGACGTTTGAGGAGCGGCTTGGCCTGGTCGCTGCGGTCGGGAAGAAAGCCCGGCGGTCCCGCACTGATCGCCCCCTCGCCCACGGCCGCGGCCTCGGATAGCACCCGCTCGGGGTCGAGCTGGTGGCCCCAACCGGAAACGTTGCTGATGCCCCAGCACACGGGCGACAGGGCCAGGCGATGGGTTGGGGGAGCTGACCTCATGCCAGGGAAGGTTCTGACTCGTCGAGCAATCAACGAGCAGAGATTAACCTTCTCCTCAATGCCCACATCCGACAGGCTCGAACTTGATCTGAGGCCTGCGACCCTCGACGACGTGGGGATTGTCGCGGACCTGGAAGCAACTCGGGATCCAGAGGATCCGCGCGACCCCGAGATGCTGCGTTTCTGGTGGACCAGAGGATCGGCGAACGAGGTGTACATGCGGCTTGTTTCGGTCCGCCAAGGCGAAGCAGTCGCCTTCGTAGGCGCGGGGCACGAACGCTGGGAGGACACGCCGAAGCGGTTCGGCTGGATCCGCCCGGTCATCCATCGAGACCTCTGGTCGGACGCCGGCTACTCCGACCTGGTCAGCACAGCAGAAGCCTGGCTGCGCTCTGAAAGCGCGGCCACCGCGGTGGTCCGAGTCCGCGAAGACCGCAAGAACGAGCTCGAGATCCTGGACCGCATCGGCTATCGAGAGGTGCGCCGGCAGAAATGCTCGGAGCTCGACCTCGGCGCAGCGCATGACGGCCTGCTCGCGGGTGCGGAGCGATGCCGCCGCCGAATGCGGGACGAAGGCGTGAGCCTGCTCACGTTGAGCGAGGACACGGATCCCAAGCGCCTCAACAAGCTGTACGAGGTCTGCATCGAGGTGGAGAAGGACATACCGACCACGGTGCCATGGCGGACGATGCCATTCGACGAATGGAAGCCCATGTGGTTCGAGGATCCGGGCATCAGGGAAGATCGATTCTGGATCGCTCGCGAGGGCGACGCCGTCGTCGGCCTTTCGGTGATCGGGTTTCCGCCCACGCGCGGCCTTCCGTGGACCTGGCTCACCGGGACCTCGAGAGCGGTCCGAGGCCGCGGCATCGCACGCGCGTTGAAATACGAGACCATGGCTCAGGCGATCGAGCTCGGCTACCAACGGGTGCGGACCAACAACGACGGTGCCAATGCACCCATCCTCCATATCAACCAGGAGATGGGCTACCGGCTGGTCGCTCCCCTGATCGAGCTCCATCGGGAGCTCGAGTGATGACCGAGGAGCACTACGGCGTCAAGGCGCTCCCAGAGCTGTATAAGAAATGGGCATCCTCGGGAATGGTGGCGAACATCGGGACGCGAATCGTCGAGGTTGCCTACGGAAGGTTGGTTCTGGAGGGAAACATGACCGGCGAGTCCCACGGATTCCCGACGTCTCGGGGCACGATCGTCCACGGCGGAGCGATCGCGACGCTCGCGGACGAGGCGCTCGCCTCGGTCGCCTTCACCGCTGCCGAGGAGGGCGAGACAACGGTGACCGCCGACCTGAAGATCGATTTCTTGAGGCCCGCCAAGCCCGGCCGGCTGGTCGCGCGCGCCACCCTGCGTCACCGTACGCGCCGGCTCGCGTTCTGCGAGGCGACGGTCGAGCAGGACGGTGGCCCGATCGTCGCCGAAGCCCGCGCCGTGATCGCCTACATCAAAGCTTGAACAGACGAGTTTCCGCGGCCTGACCGACTAATTCACGGCAATGCGCGGCAGGATGATCATCTCCCACCGGATCCCGCCGTCCCCCGTCCTCTCGAGGACCGCTTTGGTGCCGGCCATGGCGCCGAACCACGCGTGCTGCGCATCGAGCACCTGGAGCGATCCGGGCAGCGGCTGCAGCACCCCGACGTTTCGGTACGGCGTCCATGTGGTGCCGCCGTCGGAGCTCGTCGACCACGCTCCCGAGCCGATCCACCACCAGTTCTGGGCGTCGGAGTAGCCGATCGCGCCAGGTGCGTTGGGGGGTGCGATGACGCTCCACGTTGACCCGCCGTCGAGCGAGCCGAGCTGAACCTGGTTGGGCGCCAGGACCTGTGACGAAGACCCGTTCTTCGGCTGCAGCTCCGCAGCAGTCAGGTCTGCGGTCGGGATGGCGTCGACCAATGTCGCGTAGATGTAGAACACCGGCACGCCTCCGTCGAATGTGCGCACCGTCAGCGGCGGGTACGAGACGACAGTCCCGCCGATCCCGGACCGGCCTGATGTCAGCGCAAAGTTCGCCACCGAGGCGATCACGCCGAATCCCTGGGTCGCCTGGGCGGCGACGAAGAACTGGCCGCCGGCGGGCCAGCCGCCGCTCGGCGCCGGCAGAGGAACCTGTCGCCAGCTCGCTCCGCCGTCGACTGTCTTGTAGGCGTATGGCCGGGCTGACACGCTGTCCAGCCAACCGACCTGCGGGTCGGTGAACTGGACTCGATAGGCCTCGTCGGCCGCCACGACAGGCGATCCGAGGTTTGTCCACTCGGTGCCGCCGTCAACCGTTCGCAAAAGCTCAGTCATGACGCGGGTGGAAGTGCTCGAGCGGACCAGCAACCAGCCGTGACCGGGGTCGACGAACGACATCGACACCACGTATCCCGCGGCACTCCCGGGGTGCGATGACCAGGTGCGCCCGCCGTCCGTGGTCCGAAGCATCATCGGTAGAGCGCCGATGAGCGCTACCACCCCGTGAGCAGAATCGAAAAAGTGCATGTACAAGCCTCGCTGGTTGGTCTCACCGGTGAGCTGTCGCGTCCAGCTCCGACCGGCGTCGCTTGTGTGGAGGATCGCGAAGCGGCCGGAGTCGAAGGTCGCCGCGAACCAACCGGTGGTCGGGCTGACGAAGTCGACAGCCGTCAGCTGGTACGTCGCGGGCACCGGGGTAGCGGTTGGTGCGTGTGGGGCGCCCAACGAAGGGTGAAGGTAGACGAGTCCTGTCACGGCGATCGCGAGCACGGAGATGCCCATTAGGCTGAGCCCTCGCCGGGCGCGCGCGGGCTCAACCGGCGACTCGTACTCAGCTTCGGGTTCCTGCGCTCCCATGGCCTTCAGCGTCAGCTTAAGACGGGATGGGCACGCTGACCGGATTCCAATGCAGTCCGCCGTCGGCTGTTGTGGCCAGGCCGGTTCCGTTAGCTGGGTTCGAGTTCATTTGAGCCCAGGCACGCTGCCCATCCACGGCCTGGGGCACGAAATCCCATTCGTCCAGCTGCTGGGCAACCTGCTTCCACGACTGCCCTGCGTCCGAGGATTTGAACAGCGTCCCGAAGCGCATCGCCCACCAGTTGAAGTTGTCCTGAAATGTGAAATCCGCATAAGTCGTCTCACCCGGCGGGGCGGGAAGACGGCGCCACGCGGTGCCGCCGTCGAACGAGGTCAATGCCACGCTGTTGCCGCTCCCATCCACCGTGACGGCCAGGACACCTGCGCCGGGCAAGAGGTACACGTTCGTATCCGCCAGTGGCGCGTTCCCCCCAACAAATCCGCCTTTACCGGTCGTCACCGGCAGGGGATGGGCTTGCCAAGTGAGGCCTCCATCGATCGTCGAATAGACGGTGGATGACCCTGGCGTCTCCCCGCCCATCCATCCTTCGCTCGGACGGCGAAACGCAAGGTCGGCAAACCCCCCCTTGCCGGCAAAGGACCACATGGGCGGTTGGGGCAGCGCGGCCCAATGGTCGCCGCCGTCTGAGGTGGAGAAGAGGCTGAATGCGATTTGATCAAGGGCTCCGGTCGAGCCGAGGACCCATCCGTGACGGGGGTCGGAGAAGAAGACGGAGGACAACAAGAGCTTGGGCATTGCCACGGCCGTCCAATGACCGCCTCCGTCCGCAGTGCGGTAGACGGCAGCAGCACCGCCCAACGCGGCGAGTCCGTTGTTGCGGTCAAAGAATTGAAGCTTCAGACGACCCGCGCTGGAGATGCTCACCGGGCTTGTGAACTGACGCTCCCAGTGCTTTGCCATATCGGTGGTTCTGAACACCCAGAACTGCGGAGACGAGGATGCCTGGTCCACCACCAATGCCCATCCGAGCGTCGGCGTCAGGAAGTCATATGCAACCTGGTACCTGTCAGAGATCAGCGGAGGGCCCGCCGGCTTCGCGGGCGCCGCCGC
The DNA here is from genome assembly GCA_036513135.1 of Candidatus Dormiibacterota bacterium. GTDB lineage: Bacteria > Chloroflexota > Dormibacteria > Dormibacterales > Dormibacteraceae > Palsa-870. The sequence goes on from DATBZP010000146.1 coordinate 48,748, forward strand.
TTTCGGGAATGACGGCAACGACGGATGTAGGTAAGCGACGCCGGTCGCGGCGATCACGACCAGCGCCAGCACCATCAACGGCAATGCCCGCCAGGCGCGTCGACTCAGACCTTCGGCCGCGTCGATATTGTCGGAGATAGATAGATTGTGGACGTAGATGATTCGATCGGCGGCCCTTGACGATGCGGCGGCGATCTCGCGCGTCCACGTCGACAGCTGGCGCACGACGTATCGCGGCCTGCTGCCGGATGACTTCCTGGCTGCGCTGAGCGAGGCCCACTACACCGAACGCTGGAGACGTGTCATCGGCGAAGACTCGAGTCGCGTCTACGTGGTCGAGGAGCCGCATGGAATCGTCGGCTTTGCGTCGGGCGGACGCGAGCGGGCTGGAGAGAGCGGCTTTACAGGCGAGCTCTACGCGATCTATGTCCTCGACAGCGCCCAGAGGCGCGGACACGGCCGCGATCTCGTGCGGGCGGTTGCGGGCGCGCTGCAAGCGATGGAGCTGGGGGACATGATCGTCTGGGTCTTGCGCGACAACACAGCCGCGCGCCAGTTCTACGAGCGACTAGGCGGCGCATACGTTCGCTCGCAGCCGATCACGATCGGGACGGCGACGCTCGAAGAGGTGTCGTACGGCTGGCGCCGTTTCGACGAAATCAGCTATTGAGGTGGCGGCAGCGGCTGCTGGGTGAAATCGAAGCAGTCTTCCATGCCGTCCGATGCCGCGGTTCGGGCGTTGAGCGACGGGAGTCCGAAATTTATCTCGCAGAACCGGACAAGGCTGACGTGCGAGTGCTGGGCCTTCGAGAGGTAGCCCTTCCTTGCGTAGGGGCTGAGCACGAGGCATCCCACGCGTCCGCCATAACGGAATTGCGTGCCGTCGGTCCATTTCTCCACCTCGGGCGGGGTCACGTGGTCCCACCAGCCGCCCCAGTCATCCCACGTGACAAAGATGGCCACCTCCGGCCACAGGCCCGCGGCGACGACCGCCTGCACCTGGCTCGCCGTCCAGTCGCTCCCCTTGGTCACGTCGCCTGCGAAGGCGGCACGCTCGGCCGCGGTGTCGGCAGGATGCTCGCTCAGAGTCCCGTCCGCGTAAAGCCATGACACTGAGGGCAGCTTGCCGGCGGACGCATCGGACGCGAACTGCTGCCACGTCTTCTGTTTGCCGGCGGTGTACTTGATGAACTCGAATGCGTATCCGCTGTAGTTGCCCCAGTTGTGTCCCGCCGCATCGAGCTGGGCTGGAAGTGACGGCTGGTCGTAAAGCGGCGGGCCGGGATTCTTCCGGTAGCTGCGCGATGGATTGTCGATGAGCGGAGAGTCCGCCATGATCAGCATCAGGTGGTTGGGGGTCGAGGGTCCCGCCACGTCGGTGTAGTAGTTGTCGCAAAGCGTGAACTGGTTGGCATAGCTCCAGTAGCGTGGGATGTCGTTCTGCTGAAACTGGACGCGCGCCGCGGTCGTGTCACGGGTCAGCCAGGCCGCGTGCCGGTGGTTGGGATCCTTTGGCGGCGGGTTAGGGCTGTTCGGCATGCTGACGCCGGCGCCGCCGGGAAAGGCTCCGAAGTAGTTGTCGTACCCGTGGTTCTCCTTGACGATGATCACGACGTGCTTGATCGGCGTCATCACCGCTAGTGGACTGTAACGGCCAGAGCTGGAGCAGGCCGCAGGCTCGAAGACCGGCGTTCCAGGCGGCCGGTGCCAAGGCGCGGGTGGCGAGAGGAGGATGGCATCGATAGATGCCTGACGACGATCGCTGGGGCCCGCAACGCCGGCATCAGCGCCCGCAGGGCGCCCGGCCGTCTGGGACGTCGGATGCTCCAGATTTGGCTGGTACGGTCCACTAGATGCACTTGCCCGCGTGGTTCGACCACTCGAGCTGAACCGTGTAGAGGCCAAGCTTCTTGGCCTGCCATGCGCAGATGTCGCCGATCTCACCGTTCTTGTCGTCGTACCAACCCTGGCCGGGAACAGGATCTGTGATCGCTTCGCAGAGCTCGTGCGAGCTCGTCGAGGTCAGCGCGTCCAACACTGACAAAGCACCTGTGCAGCCCGAGCAGTCGGGGTAAGGCATCACTGCGTAGAAGATCTGGTCATTGATATGGCTGTGGTAGCCGCAGAAGTTGGCGCAGGACGCTCCACCGTCCAGCGTGATCGTGGATCCGGGGGGGAGAAAAACGAAATACAGGGAGTTCACCGTTGGCTGCGGCACGGCGGAGTCGGTCGAGATCTCCCGCTGGATGAGCTGCTGCACGTCGGGGTCGGCGACGGCTTTCGGCGGTCCGGCGGCCAGTGTGACGCTGCCTGTTCGCGAGCCGTGTCCGACCGACATGCCTGCCACGCTGTACTCGCCGAGCTGATCCAGGAGCGAGCTCGTCAAGACGAAGTCGAAGAACTGGTTGATCTGCCGGGCTATCCCGGCCTGCGGATCTTGCTGCCAGGCAGTCCCCCAAAAGAACGTGAAGACCTGCACTGTAGGTAGGAGCGGCCCGCCGCGATAGGTGAGGCTGGCCGCCGAGATTGGTGCGGCAAGCGCGTCTGTTTGCAGAGGGACGATCTGGATCGGGTTGGCTACAGCCATATTCACAGCACCTCGCTTGCTTCCTGAGTGCGAGCCAAACGCGGCTTCAAAGCCGTGCCGGCTCCCACCAAACATACGGCGGCGATGGCCAGGAACGCGTAGGTCGGGCTCAGCCCAAACAGAGCGCCTCCGGCGAGCGCGCCGACGATCTGGATCGAAGTCTGCACCGTCTGGAAGACGCCTTGCGTTCGCGCCTGGTGACCGGGGTCGCCTGTGCGGCTCACCTCCGCAATGAGGCTAGGGCCGCCAGAGATCGTGAGTGCGCCCTCGATCAGGCCCAGGCCGATCAGCCAGGGTACGGACGCGATGAACGGATACAGGCTCGAGAAGAACGCGGTGGCGAGAAGAGCCACGACGACGATCCGCCGCGGGCCAAAACGGTCGCCGAACGCACCCGCCTGAGCGCTCAGCAGCATTGCCGGAAGCGCGAAGGCGACAAAGGAGATCCCGACCGCCAGCGTGCTGGCGCCTCGATAAGTCAGGTACAGAGGCCAGATGGTGTCGAAAGTTCCGATCATGTAAGACGTCCCCGCCCCGAGCGCGATCAGTGGCGCAAGCCTCCTTGCGATGCGCAGCGCTCCTACCGGCGCGGCGAGCGACGGCTCTGCGCGTACGTTCGGGAGCAACGCAAGAGCCAGGATTGCAGCACCACAGACGCAGGCCGAGACCACGAAAACCGCGCTGAGGTCGAAAAGCGCAATGAAGCCACCGATCCCTGGACCGATCAGCATGCCGGCCATCATGGTCGACTGCATGAAGCCAAACGCCCGCCCGCGCTGGTTGGCCGGCGTTACATGCGCGATCAGGCCGTTCGCGGCCGGCCAGTATGCGCCCGCCGCGGCACCGTGCAGAAACCGAACGCCGACGAAAGCCACGACCGGCAGCGGCAGCAGGTAGACCAGGAACAAGACCGAATAGGCAGCCATCGAGCCGAGAAGCACTGGGCGCGTGCCCCATCGATCGGCCGCCCAGCCCGCCGGATAACGGATTGCTGCGTTGGCCAGCAGTCCGGCCGCGAACACAGCTCCGATGAGGGCGGACGATCCGCCCCGGCGACCGATGAAGATCGGCAGGAGGGGTAGGAAGAACCACAGGCCGATCGAAGTGAGCAGGTTCCCCGCGTAAAGAGTCCACAGCGTCCGTCGATGCATGCCCATCAGGAATACTGGCAGAGCGGTGTCTATGGACCGGATGCGCCTGGTGGAGTGGGACGTGATCGCTTCATCGCCTCATCCGGCTCACATGCACATGGCGCTCGATGAGGTGCTGCTCGAGAGCGTGCGAGCGGGCCTGCGGCGCCCGACGCTACGGATCTGGGAGTGGATCGAGCCGGCTCTGGTCATCGGCTCGCATCAATCGGTCATCAACGAGGTTGACGTGGTTTCGGCGCGGGAGCTCGGTTTTGTCGTGACCCGGCGCATGAGCGGCGGCGGCACCATGCTCTGCGAACCCGGACGCACGATCACGTACTCGATCTATGTGCCGGAATCGATGGTCGCCGGCATCACGTTCCGTAAGTCGTACGCCCTGCTCGACGACTGGGCGGTACGGGCATTCGTCGAGCTCGGCATCCCGGCCGGCTATCGCGAGATCAACGACATCATCTCCCCGCGCGGGAAGATCGCCGGCGCTGCGCAGGCGCGCCGGCGCGGGTTCGTCCTGCATCACACGACAATCGCCCATTCAATGGATGTCGACCTTCTGCCACGTCTCATCCGGATCGGGCGCCCGCCAATTGCGCAGACGGGCGTGCGGAGCGCGAACAAATCGGTGTCGCCGCTGTCGTGGTTTACGGCCCTTTCGTGCGCGGAGGTCGCCGGCAGCCTCGTGCGGTATTTCTCGAGTGAATTTCTGACTCGCAAGAGCGATGCGTCGCACGCCGAGATCGAGGCCGCCCATCACCTGGTCTCGACGAAGTACGCGACCCCGGCGTGGGTAAACCGGCTTCCCTGACTGAGGCTAGCTGTTGGCCGCCCGCCAGTCCTCGATGAGCTCCGCGCTCTGCTCGACGTGCTCGCGATAGTGGTCGCGCAGCCACTCGATGATGTCCTCGGGGCTCGTCGGATAAAGATCCTGGCCCTCGCCATAGATGACCGCGGCCTTGCGCGGCCAATCTGCCTCCGGCATCCGCGTCACAGCGGCTGCCACCGCCGCGTGCAGCCGCCCCATGTCGTCCAACGCCCTGGCTCTCTCGCCCACCTCAAGTCCGGCTTTCGCCTTCTTGGTGGCCGCCTCCCCTTCCCCTGGCGCGTCCTGCGGACCGAGCTGCCTGAAGGCGCCGGCGACGATGCCTTCGAGGACTCGGCGGTAGTGCGTCAGCACCCAGTTGACATGCACCTGCAAGCCGCCCAGGGCGTAATCGTCGCCCGGCTTCAGGTATGCGAGCGCGTCATCCGGGACCTGCGTGAAAGCAGACTCCCACTCCCTGCGGGCGGCGTTGAAGTCCACGAGCGCGGCGTCCCGGTCCATGACAGATCGGAGATTAGCTGAAGTAGTTGTGCTGCTGGAGATACGCCCTGGCGACGGCGTCTGCGTCCTGGTGAAGGAGCTCGACCTGCGAGTTCATCGTGACCAGGTCCGCAGTCGTCAGCTTGGAGTCGATGCTGTTCAGCAGCGTCTTGACGTCACTGCTGGCGACCGCCTGGCGCAGGATCGGCACCACGTTGTCGGCGTTCTCGAGCTGCTTGTCGTCTTGCAGCACGACCAGGCCGAGCTGCCCAAGGTCGGCGTCACTGCTGAAGACGAGGCCGACCTGGATCGAGCCGTTCTTGAACGCTGCGCGCGTTAGAGGACCGTCAGTGTCCAACGGCGTGAAGGCTTTGAAGTGGATGCCGTACGTCTTCTCCAGCCCCGGCTGGCAGAACGGCCTGGTCGGGCACTCGGGGCCGGCGCCCAGGACTAGCTGGTTCCCGATCGGGGCCAGGTCGGACAGCTTGGTCAGGTTGTACTTTGACTGCGTCGCCTTGGTCACCGCAAACGCGTTCTGGTCGACGGCCGCCGACGGGTCGAGCGCGACAAGCCCAAGTGGCTGCAGGTGGGTGTTGAGCTTGGCGGTCGTCGCCACTGGATCACCGCTGGCCTCGCCGGCGCCCTTGTTGTAGAACTCGAGATCGGTCGCGGCATACCCAGGGTAGAGATCGATCTGCCCGCTCTGGATGGCCGGTGAGATCACCTCGCGAGTGCCCAGCAGGAGCTTGTAGTTGACCGTATAGCCGCCGTGGGCCAGTTCCTGGCCGTAGAGCTCGGCGAGGATGCTGCTCTCCGGGAAGTTGAAGCCGGCGACCGTGATCGTGCCCTTGCTCGTGGCGCTGGGCGTGCTGGTGCTGCCACAGGCGGCGGCCACCGTGACAAGCACGGCAAGCGCGGCCAACAGCCAGGTTGAGCCTGCTTTCGGGTTCATCGACGGTCCTCCTTCCTCGGGGTGGGTTTCCCGATTCAACCGACGCGGTGTGCAAATTCTTCCACTTACGCCGTTTTAAAGGTGGCTGCTCTGCGCGAAGTCGGGGTCTTGAGCAGGCGGATCCCACGCGGCACCAGCAGTTGTTCGAGGCCCCACAGCGCCACCTCGGTGGCCAGAGCGAGGGCGGCGACCAGCAGGGCCCCCGCAAACTCCTTCGCGTAGTCCTGCTGCGCCAGTCCGTCGATGATGTAGCGGCCCAGGCCGCCGCCGGCAATGAGGGCCGCCAGCGCTGCCGTGGCAACGACCTGCACCGCCGAGGTCCTGATGCCGGCCATGATCAGCGGTACTGCAAGAGGTAACTCCACGTGGAAAAGCTGAGCCAACGGGCGGTAGCCCATCCCCCGCGCCGCCTCCTTGACGTCGGGGTCGACCTCGCGCAACGCGACGTAGCTGTTGGTGACCATCGGCGGGATGGCAAGCGCGGTCAGGGCCAGGATGATCGGCGCTTCGCCGAGGCCGAAGACCTGGAATGCGATGACCAGGATGCCGAAAGAGGGTATGGCGCGCCCGACGTTCGAGATGTTGATCGCGACGTTGCCGAACAGGCCGAAGTGACCGAGCCCGACGCCGATGGGCAGCGCGATCAAGGCCCCGAGTGCGACCGACTCGGCGGAGAGCTGGACGTGCTCGACGAGCCTGACCGGGATTCCGTCCGTGCCCTGCCAGTGCGTGGGATTGGTCAGCCACTGCACTACGTTGGCGAGAATGCTCACCCTCTCACGCCCCGCGCGCCCACGGCACGGCCAACCGCTGCGCCCCGGCCAGGCTCATGTCGGCCACAAGAGCCAGCGCAATGGACAGCACGGTCGCGACCACCAGCGGCGTGTGGAAATTCTCGATCAACCCCTTGAGGATCAGCTGCCCCAAACCGCCCAGGCCGATCACGGCCGTGATGGTCACGATTCCGATGGTCGAGACCGTCGCAACGCGAAGGCCGGCGAAGATCGCCGGCAGCGCGAGCGGCAGCTCGATGCGCATCAGCCGCGCGAGCGGCCGATAGCCCATGCCGTCGGCGGCGTCGAGAACGTCCGGGGGAACCGAGTCGAGGCCGACCAGGACGTTGCGCAGCAGTATCAGCACGTTGTACCCGATGAGGGGGATCTCGGCCGTGACGGCGCCGAGACCCGTATAAGGGATGAGCAGCGCGAACAGCGCGATCGACGGGATCGTGTACCAGATCCCGAAAGTTGTGAGGGCGGCTGGGCGCAGGTGCAGGTTGGTCCAGCGATGCGCGGCAATGCCCAGTGGCAGCGCTATCGCGAGGCCGCCGATGAGCGCACCTGCAGTGAGCGTCACATGCTGCTCGAGGGCGGCCAGCACTGTCGGTATGTGCGTGGAAAGCCAGTCCCAGTTGATCCACGGATCGACGATGTCAAGAAATACCCGACCGGGCATTCAGATACGGTAATTGACGCGTTGATCCGCTTGGAGAACGTTAGCAAGGAGTTCCCCGGCGGCTCGAACGCCGTTCGCGACCTGACGCTCGACATCGAGACCGGAAAGACCTGCGTCTTGATCGGCCCGTCAGGCTGCGGCAAGACGACCACGCTTCGGATGATCAACCGTCTCATCGATCCAGACCGGGGCCGGATCCTGATTGACGGCGAGGACACGAGCGGAATCGACCCGGCGAAGCTGCGGCTGAAGATGGGTTACGTCATCCAGCAGACCGGGCTTTTTCCTCACATGACGGTCGGTGAGAACGTCGGCACCGTACCGCGACTGTGGCGATGGGATACCGCCCGCATCAATGCGCGCGTGGAGGAGCTGCTGCAGCTCGTCGGGCTCGACCCGCGCGAGTATCGCGACCGCTATCCGCATCAACTATCAGGCGGGCAGCGTCAGCGAGTGGGTTTCGCACGCGCCCTCGGCGCGGACCCGCCGATCCTGCTGATGGACGAACCATTCGGCGCGGTCGACCGCATCACGCGCGAGCGTTTGCAGAACGAGTTCATCAACATCCAGCGATCGATGCGCAAGACGGTGGTCTTCGTCACGCACGACATCGACGAGGCGGTCGTGGTGGGAGATCGCATCTGCCTGCTGGAGATGCAGGCGCGAATCGCCCAGTACGACACTCCTGAAACCATCCTGACCCGCCCGGCCAGCGAATACGTGGCCGAGTTCCTCGGCCGCGAGCGCTTGGTCCGCCGCATGTCGGTGGCCACCATCGACCCACAGTCACTCGAGCACCCGGCAACAGGCCCGGTCGCCGGCGCACCGCGCGTGCAGCTGACGAGCACTCTGTCCGAAGCGTTCGCGGCGGCGCTGGCCAGCCCGACCGAGCATGCGTCGGTGTATGAGGGCGATCGCTACGTGGGTACATTCACCGCGACTTCCTTGTTGGAATCACTCCGGCGCGCGGGCACTCAGGGAGGTGAGCAGGTTGCCGCAGGAATTTGACGTCGTGTGCCTTGGCGGCGGCGTCGCCGGAGAGGCGATCGCGGTCGGTCTTCAAGGCGGCGGTCTTTCCGTGGCATTGGTCGAGCGCGAGCTCGTGGGCGGGGAGTGCCCCTACTGGGGATGCATCCCCTCCAAGACCCTGCTGCGCTCCGGTGAAACACTCGAAGAAGCACAACGCGCCCGCACTCTGGCCGCCTCGCGGGTGGAGTGGGAAGTCGACTTCCCAAAGGTCTCCAAACGGGTCCTGTGGATGGCCCGGGACCTGGACGACACCCGGCCGGCGGCAGCGCTCGAGGCGACCGGCGCGAAGCTGTTCCGCGGTGCAGGGACGCTGGTGGACCTGCGCACCATCGAGGTGGGTGGCGAACAGCTGGTCGCGCGCCGCGCGCTGGTCATCGCCAACGGCAGCACGGCAGCCATCCCACCCATCCCAGGCCTGGACACGGTCCCTTACTGGACGAACCGCCAGGCCACCTTGCCGGGCGAGCTGCCCGCCAGGCTGGCGGTGCTGGGGGGCGGCGCGGTTGGCATCGAGCTCGGCCAGGCCTACGCGCGGCTCGGCTCGCAAGTCACTGTGATCGAAGCCGGACCGCGATTTCTCGGTCTGGAAGAGCCCGAGGCGGGCGCGGCGCTTCGGCCGCACCTGGAGGCAGACGGCATCACGCTGGTCGTCGGCGATCCGTGCGTGGCCGTGGAAGCTCACGGCACCGGCGTGATGATCAGCCTCAAGTCCGGCGCGATCGTGGAAGCGGACCGGCTGCTCGTCGCCACCGGCCGGCGGCCGAACTTCGAAGCCTGGCGCGCAACTGGCATCACCCAGACCGAGCGGGGATGGCTGAAGGTGGACCCGACGACCCTGGAGGCCCGTGCGGATGTCTACGGTGCGGGCGACATAACGGGACTCGGCGGCTTCACGCATCTCGCCTACTACCACGGCCAGATCGTGGCGAGGCGCCTGCTTGGGGAAGACGCGCGGGCTGATCACACTGCGGTACCGCGAGTCACGTTCACGGACCCCGAGGTCGCGTCGGTCGGTCTCTCAGAGGCCGCGGCGAGCGATCGTGGCATCGACGTTGTCGTCGCCACGGCGGATCCCGCCGAAACGGCGCGCGGGTACATCCACGACTTCCACAGCGGGACGCTCAAGCTCGTCGCAGACCGGAAACGCGGCGTGCTCGTGGGAGCCACGATGGTCACGCCGCGTGCCGGAGAGATCCTGGGCGAGCTTGTGCTCGCGATCAAGGTCGGCACCCCGGTGCGCGACCTGGCTGACGTCATCCACCCATTCCCGGCATTCAACCGCGTGCTCGGAGCCGTGCTTGGCGAGCTGGCCTCGAAATTGAAGTAGGAGGCCGGAGAGCTCCTACCGGCGCAGGGCTTTCTGACCTCTTAGTTCTTAGTCGGCGACTACACGGAATGTCGCCTCGCCCCATGTCTCGCGTTCCTCGGCCTCGGGCAGCGAAAGGCACAGGCGGCGGAAATCCTGGAACCTCACAGCGCAACCACCTCGAAGGTGAGGCGCGCCTTCAGCCTAGTCAGCGCGGCGATCACGGGCGCTCCGAAAGCCAACACCATCACGACGTTGCCCACCGCACGAAACGTGTCGTAGGCAAGCGAGGTGAGCAAGTAGAAGCGCCCGAAGTGAACAAGCGACGTGACCGGGGACATTCCGGGCTCCCACCCGAGCGTCGGGTTGCCGCGATAGATGGGTACCCAATCGGTGATGTCTAGCAGGGCTCCGAACAACCACCCCATGACGGCTCCAACCGCAGCCAGGACGAGGAGGTCACGCCAACCCGGGACTGGGCTGCGCCAGTGCCCCGCCAGCCCAGCGGCGACGCCCACCCAGCCGAGCGCGAAAACCTGGTACGGCACCCACGGACCGACTCCTCCGCCGGCTATAGCGGAGACGAGGATCGAGAGAGCGCCGGCCAGGAATCCGAATGAAGTGCCGAAGACGTAGCCGGCGCACAACACGAGGAAGTAGATCGGGTTGAAGCCGCCGATCCCCTCGATCACCGCCAGGCGCAACGCGGTGTCGATGGCTGCGATCGCCGCAAGGAGGGCGACCGCGCGCGAATCGAGCTCACGCGTTCCGGCCTCGACGAGAAGTAGGCCCGCCACACAGCCGATGGTCAGCGCCCATGCAGGGGTGTTGGCCGGCAGCCCGGTGCCGAAGAACGGCCAGCAGAAGAGCACGAGGCCCGCCAGCGAGACCAGGCCGACGGGAAGCGCACGCCTCAAGCGGTCACGGCCCGAAGCCCTGCCTCTGTCACCATGCCGCCGGACACACGCAGCACGCGGTCGGCCAGCGCCTCTTTGAGCTCAGAGTCGTGGGTGGCGAGGACGATGGCTGAGCCGCCGTTGCGGAGCCGCGATACCAATCGCACGAGCGCATTGCGTGCCTCGGCGTCCATCCCTCGGGTCGGTTCATCGAGCAGGACGAGGTCCGGCCGGCCCGGCAGCACCGCCGCCAGCGCGGCTCGCTGCCGTTCGCCGCAGGACAGGTCGCGAGGATAGCGGGCGGCCACGGCCAGCAGGCCGAGCTCCTGGAGGATCACCTCGGCCGGCTCGGACTCATTGGCTCGCTCGAGGGTGAGGCTCACCTCGGAACGAAGCGTTGGGCGGTGCAGCAGGGAGGTCGGATTCTGCGGCAGGTAGGCGATGCGACCGGGCCGCCGCTCGACCTTCCCGGCCAGCGGCGGCAGAGCGCCGGCGATCAACCGCAACAGGGTGGTCTTGCCGCCGCCATTCGGACCGCACAGCGCGACGACCTCGCCTCGCTCACCCGCCACATCGACTGAATCCAACACGACCTGCCCGCCGAAACCGGCGGTGACGCCGGCCAGCGACCAGGCGACGGCGCCGCTCCGCGGTCGTGGAGCAAGGGCAACACGAGGACTGGAGGTGATAGGTGGCGAGGGCTGTGCTGTCCTCGAGCGCCCGTCTTCGAGAATGACCAGAGCGCCCGCGACGGACAGCAGGTGCCCGAGCCGGTGCTCGGCGATAACGGCTGCCCGACCGTCCTGGACGAGGCTCATGACCGCCTCCAGCACCATCGCTGCGCCCTCGGGATCCAGCTGTGAGGTGGGTTCGTCGAGGACGACCAAACGCGGACGCATCGCGAGCGCTGATGCAAGCGCGACACGCTGGCGCTCGCCGCCACTCAGCGTCCGCACCCTTCGTCCGGCAAGGTGTGCCACCCCGGCCGCGTGTAGTGCTTCGTCGACCCGGTCCGCCATCTCACGTGGCGGCGTCCCGATGTTCTCCAGCCCAAAGGCCACCTCACGGTCGACCGCGTCGTAGACCGTCTGCAGCTCGGGATCCTGGAAGACAAAGCCCACGGTTCGGGCCAGGCGACGCGTGGGCGTAGTGACGACGTCCTGGCCCTCGACCTCGGCGGTTCCCGCGATGCGACCGCCGTGGAAGTGAGGCACCAGGCCGTTCAGGACGCGCAGCAAGGTCGACTTTCCGCCCCCTGAAGGTCCGGCGACGACGGTGAGGCCTTCGTCGATCAGGAGGTTCACGTCGCACAGGGCAGCCTCGCCCGTACCCGGGTACCAGTACGAAAGGTGGCTTAAACGCGCGAGCGCCATACCAGGACCGGTGCAAACAGGAAAAGGCAGGCTGCGAGTGGAACGATGCCGACTGCGGGAAAGGCAAGCGTCGGATACGGGTACCAGTCGGTCGCCCAGCCGCCGGCATGGGCTGCCAGGAACGCGATCACCGCTGCCGCCGAGGCCCCTACGAGCAACCAGTCGGACCTTCGCAACGGCGACGACTTGAGCGACGTGCGCGGCCCGGAACCGAAACCTCTGGCCTCCATCGATTCAGCCAGCTGGATTGAGCCTTCGACGCTGGTGAGCACGACCGGGACGACGACTTCTGCCCACGAGCGGGGGCCGCGCGGCCGCCATCCCCGAAGGCGCTGGGCCTCGCTCACCTGCACGAAGGAAGCAGCGACCGAAGGCACGAGGTTGAGCGATGCGGCGATCGCGGCACCGGTGCGCGAGAGCGCGGCCGGCAGCGCGTCCATGACTTCGTGCGATGCCAGCATCAAGGAGAAGGGTGCGGCCGCGACGATTGCCGGCGCGACGGTGAGGCCGCCCGACAGGCCCGCCGCGAGTGCCTCGAGGGTGTACGGCCCGCCGATCCCGGGGATGGCCACCGGGAGGTTGAACAGCACGGTGGTGCCTAGGTGCGCTGAAACGAAGTTCAACAGGGTTGCGAAGGCGCCGATGAGCACGACGCCGGTGAGCAAGCCCCGCATGCGATGAAAGCCGGCGCCGGCGGCCAGCGCCGCAATCGCGGCCGCCAGCACCATCGCCTTGTAGGCGGGGTTGGTCGTGAAGAGGACGATGAAGAGGCATGCTGCAGCCCAGGCCGCTACCGCCCTCGCGTTCATGCCGTGGTCCAATGCGCCCAGCTAGCCCTTGGCCAGAGGGGGCGGCGCGGGAGAGGGGTCGGTGGGTTGGACGTAATGCCAGCCCAGGGCCTCCTTGTCATTCAGCGTGATGGCGGTGTAGCCAGTCGACGCAGATTTCCAGGCGCCCGACGTCTCGATGAAGAGGTTCCAGTACGGCTGGTTGGGCGGCGAGCATTGGCTGAACTGCGCGGGTTCGTGATCGATCTGGCAGGCAAGCTTCCCGAAGCTGAAGGTCTGGGTCTGGAACTGGATGTCCGATTGATCCATCAGCGTCTGTCCGTCGATCGTGTCGGTGCTGAAGCCCACGCACCACTGGAGCGATGAGCCGGAGAGATGCTCGACGACCACGTACGCGTGGTGCGGCGCCGACGCATTGACACATGAGCTGGTGGGCGATGGGTTGGCTGCTGCCGGCAAGCCGCCGCATGCCGCGATCGCGCTGGTGAGTGCTAGGGCCAGTGTCGCGCTGGTCCTGATGAGGTGCTTGCGCACAGTGTTTCCTCCAGGCGGTCAGCCTTTCCCGAACGCGCCACTGAAAGCGACCGCCAGGAGCTTCCGTGCCGTTGCGCGCGGACGGGTTTGCCTTGTAGGCGTTCAGGTCTCCTGGCTCGCGGATCGCCGCCTCAGCCCGCCTTCCCGAGGTCCTTTGTGGACTCAGTGGCGTCTTCGGACGGAGGCTCCCCGCTCACAGTTGCGCGACAGCTCCGGACTCGCACCGGATTCCCTTGGTGCCTGGCGAAATCTTAGCCGTTTACAGCTGGCTGATCGGCTTTGGTCAGCCTGAGGTAGGCGGCCTCCCGCGTAATAGGCATCGCGAAAGCGAAGCGGTCGGGTGTGAGCGCCAGCTCGAGGTCGGTGGGCGGGAATCCAGGCCAGTTTCCGCTCATCACCCGCGCGTATCGCTCACTGTCGCGCAGGGGCTGCAACAATCGATGTGCATCCGGCCTCTCACCACGAATGATCGCTTCGACGTAGAAGGCGCACGCGTGGTCTTCGGGATGGTCTGCAGAAGCGATCAAGGTCAATCGGGCAGGGCGCCTTAACAGGCAGGCTTGTGCGGTCGCCCGAGCCACGACGAGGCTGGCCGCGAAAATGTCAACTCCTGGCGCGACCGCCGCGGCGACCTGCGTCCCGGCGGAAGAGCGCTGAACGAGGACGCGGCCGCTCAAGTCGGCTGCGCTGATCTGAGTCGGCGAGTTGCTGATGGCGATGCCTGGCAGCGGCAGCGCGTTCTCCTCCGCCGACAGCAGGGCGCCGGGAATGGTCGCCGCCAGGGCGCGAGCCTGGTCCGTGGTGGTGACGAGAAGACACTCGCGGGCGCCGCCGGCGAGCGCGTAAGCGCTGACGGTGAAAGAACGGAGCACGTCGATGACGACGGCGATGCCTCGTGCCTGGCGAGCACCTTCGATGCCGGTCGCGTGGATGACTTCCACGGACTGATCGTGACGCTTGTTGAGAGCCGGGCGCGCGCAGGGCGCGTTCAGCGGGCGAGCATGATATCTGGCGACAGTGTCAGCCCCGGTCGAGTCGCCTCGTCCTTTTGGCTTCGAGCAGATCGCGGACTGCGGGTCGATGCGTGTCGTGGGTTTGAGCCTGGAGCCAGGCCAAAACGTGCCGCAGCATCGCAACGCGATCCCCGTCGCGCTCATCGTGACAGAGGGCCGGCTGCACTTCGACGACGGGACCACATCCGGCGAGGTCGGCGCCGGCGAGATGCTGCTGATCAATCCAGGCGAACGGCACACTTATCGCGCCGAGGTAAGCACTTCCGCATACCTGGTGTTCGCCGGACTTCCCGGGGTCCGCAGCCGGACGTGGAGCTTGCGGCGCAAGAGCTGAGCGCTTAGGGCGCGTTCCAGAGCGTGACGAGGCGACGGCCATCGTCGCGAAGCACACTCAGCGTGGCTTCGTCCAGCATCAGGCCACCGGCGACGCTGATGTCGGCGCGCATCCACGCAGCACCGACGGCGCGAAGAATGTGCCCGTGGGCGAAGGCGAGCACGCGGCCGCCTGACTTGCCCACCAGTAGAAGGAACTGCTGCGCCCGCGAGTAGATCTGGTCGGGCGTCTCACCGCCCGGCGAGCCGTCCAGGTAAACCTCCCAGTCGGGGTTCGATTCATGGATCTGCATGGAGGTGAGGCCCTCGTAATCCCCGTACCTGACCTCCCTCAGGAGATCTGTGATCTGCGGACTTGTAAACCCAGCAAGCTCAGCGGTCCGTCTCGCACGCTTCATCGGGCTCGAATAGACGGCATCGAAGCGAAGCGATGCCAGGCGAGGACGGAGGAGCGCGGCTCTTTCCTCACCCCGCGCTGTCAGAGGCAGGTCTGTGTCGCCGGTGTGGCGCCCAGCGAGACTCCACTCGGTTTCGCCGTGGCGCGCGAGGTATATCTCAAGGGCGATCGGTTGGGCCCCTCCCGGTCGCGCTTTCGCGCTCAGGCGGGTTTGCCCATCATCTCGGGCCGCCCCGAGCGCAGCGATCGGCTGGCGCTTTCGATCACGGCCCCGGCTCGAACGCGCTGCCCGGGACGCACGCAGACAAGGCCGACAGCGGCCTGAGCGCCCTGCTGCTTGAGCGCCTCGTTGACGGCTGAGAGAACTCGGTTCGCCGCGTGGGCCGTTCCAGCCACGTCAGTGTCGGGAAGGATTGCGAGGAGCTGCGGGGGGGTTCGCCCAAGGACGCCCGGCGTGTCCACGTCGCGCACCGTCCCCGCCAGGGCGGCCGCCATGAGCTTCAGCGCCTCCTCAGGGGAGCCGGTGCCATTGGCTTCGATCAGCAACACGCCCAGGTTGCGCTGGTATCGATGTGCCCGAGCAAGCTCATCCTCGAGCACCGGGCGCACGAAGCGATCGTTGAAGAGTCCCGTTGCGCGATCGACGATGTGGAGCGGCTCGGCCTGCGGATCGTCGGCCTTGACGCCGCACGACGGACAGAACACGGCGCCGTGGGGCAGGGGCGATCCGCAAGCCTGGCAGGTCTGCCCCTCCGGCCGCCGGCGCAGGAAGTCGCCAATCGGCATTCGGTAAAGCCTATCAGTCAGGTGATTTGCTTCTTTACAGGCAGGGTTGACCTCGAGTTGTGTGGACGATACGTTTGCAGCCAGGAGTGCCGGTGGGGGAGGGACCGGCAAAGGTAGGGAGGGCCCGGCCGAGGTATGCGAGTTTCGGTCAGCCCACCGCGGCGGCAGCGGTTGCCAGCCAACCCTCCGCCCAATCTGTGACCGCGGCCAACACCGGCTCGAGGGCTCGCCCTCGCGAAGTCAACCGATAGCTCACGCGCACCGGCGGCCCCGGATCCACGAGCCTCTCGACGATGCCTTCCGTCTCCAGCTCTCGCAGCCGCTCGGTGAGAACGCGGTCGCTGATGCCCGGTATCCCGGCAAGCAGCTGGTTGAAACGAGCGGGCTCAGGAAGCAGTGCTTTTACGACAGCACCCGTCCATCGCTTCCCGATCAGCTCTATCGCGCGCTGAAAGGCAGCGCTGTAGTCGAGACCCCCTCCGACCATGGGGAGAGATTCTATGCGCTATCGGAGGTCTCCGAAAGGACACGCCCACTGTTTTCCACAAGAAATATTTCGGTCCGCAATTTTTTGGTCTGGGATAGTGGTCTCCGGTGGACGTAACAGGACGAGTAATTGTCGTCACCGGCGGCGCCAGAGGCATCGGTCGCGCCTTGGCGAACCGGTTTGCCCAAGCTCGCGCCAAGGCGGTCATCGTGGCCGATCTCGATCTCGATGGCGCTTCAGCAGTCGCCCGAGCAATCGACGGCACCGCGGTTCAATGCGACGTGTCCCGCGAGTCCGATGTGAAACAGCTCGTCGATCGAGTGGAGGCAGAGCACGGCCGGATCGACATCTTCTGTTCGAACGCAGGGATCGCGGTCGGTGGCGGCCCCGAGGCAACGAACGATGAGTGGCAGCGCATCTGGGACGTCAACCTGATGAGCCATGTCTTCGTCGCGCGCCACGCGCTGCCGGGAATGCTGAATCGACACGAGGGATACATCCTCGGAACCGTTTCCGCGGCAGGCTTGCTCAACCACGTTTTCGCAGCCCCATATGGCGTGACCAAGGCGGCGGCTCTTTCGCTTTTCGAATGGCTGTCCATCGCCCACGGTGCTGAGGGCATCCGCGTTTCATGCCTGTGTCCGCAAGGGGTCAAGACCGACATGCTCGCCGCTGAGCGCAGGCTGGGACTTGATTTCCTCACCGCGAACGCCCTTGAGCCCGAGGCGGTTGCCGAAATCGTTCTGCAGGGCATTCACGACGAAAAGTTCCTGATCCTTCCGCACCCGGAGGTGGCCGAGTACTTTCATCGCAAGGCCGATGACTATGACCGCTGGCTGAAGGGAATGCAGAGGCTTAGGGCCAACATCATCTCTGCCTCTCACTGATTGCGCCGGCTCTCACTGATCGCGGGCATCGCCCTGGTCGCCCTCGCGTTCGGGGCCTCGACTCGCGTCGCGGACACGCGCGAAGGCCTCATCGCAGAGGCGATCACTCTGTTGGCGGGCCTGGTCGGGATCAGCTTGATCCTCTATGGCGTGTTCGCCGGCGCCCATCCCGCCCCCAGGCCAGCCATCCCGCGCACGCCGGCCCCCTCGCGAACGCCATCCGCCAGGGAGTTCGCGATCGGTGCGGCCGGTCTTGGATTGGCAGCCATTCTCGTCGGTGGGCTGGGGATCACGGCAGGCCTTGAGTGGGCCGCTCTGGGTTTGGTGGTGCTGCTGCCGATGATCGTGGGCAGCACCATTCTCTGCGCTCGCTTCCTACGTACGCGCTAGTGGTGCGTCTGGGGATCAGCTCGACATGGCGCGGCCTCGGCGGTTTGCCGACAGACGACTATGTCTTGCGATCCAGGTTCCTGATCAGGAGCAAAAGGCCGATGCCGATCAAAGCGACCGGCCACAAAACCTCCCAATTGACATATCCCGCGTTGTTAGCCAGGAAAATGACACCGATCACGATGAGCACGACACCAAGCTGGAGTGACTGGTTATGCGCTGAACGTTGAACCGGCACAACCGCCTGAGTGGGAGTCCCCGACGGATTCTCAGCTGATGTGGGGGTCGGCGCGACGACGGGGCTGGCGAATGGACCGCGTACCTCAGCCCACACACGCTGCAGATCCGCGGTGACCGAATCAAAGCCCGACCGGCGTGTGATTTGGCCCTCGACGGGCTCAGGCATGACCAGCCACAGGATGACGTAGAGAAGGATGCCGATGCCCTGGGCGAAGGTGAGCAGCACGAAGGCGATCCGCACCCACAGCGAGTCGACATGAAAGCCTGCGGCCAGCCCTGAGCAGACTCCACCAAGAATCCGGTCGGAGCCGCGATGAAACCTGGGGTCGGTCTCCTGTTGCATGGCGTGCCCATTATTAGCGCTCAGGCGCTCAGAGCGAGAATCTCCCCCACCAGGTACAGCGACCCGCATACGAGCACGTTCCCGTCCGGCCCCGCCAGCTCCTGAGCCCGCTTCAGCGCCGCGGCTGCAGGCACGACGGCGTGGCCCAGACGGCCATAAACGCCGGCGAGGACTTCGGCTGAGACGGCATGACCGCCGGCACTCCCGGGTTCGGTGAAGACCACGGCGTCCGGATTCAAGGTCCGAAGGGCTGCGAGCAGCTGGATGGGATCGCGCTCACTGAGCATGGCAAAGACCGCAATCAATCGCTCGGTTCCGATGAGCCGGCGAAGGGTCGCACCTGCCTTCGTCATCGCGGCGGGATTGTGGCCGCCATCCAGGATGATCCGCGGCTGGTTTGCGAAGACCTGGAGCCGTCCTGGCCAGCGCGTCGAACGCAGTCCGCTTCGCACGTCATCGTCTGTGACCGTGTCCAGCAGGTGGGCAGCTGCGACCGCGAGGGCGGCATTGGCCGGTTGATAGTCGCCGACCAACGGCAGCATCACATCGGTGTGCTCGAAGCCGGGACCGGCCACGTCCAGGACGTGGCCATCCCAGCCGCGCGATCTCGACTCGACGTGAATGTCTCGGCCTAGAAGCCACACAAGCGAACCGGCATTGCGTGCATGTTCCTCGACGATTGAGAGTGCTGAGCCCTCGCAACCGGTGACGACATGGTTGCCGGGCTTGATGATCGCCGCCTTTTCGCGTGCGATCTGCTCGATTGTGTCGCCAAGGTATTTTTGATGGTCGAGGTCGACGTTGGTGATCACAGCCACACCGAGATCAAGCGCGTTGGTGGCGTCGAGCCTGCCCCCGAGCCCGACTTCACAAACCAACCGGTCGATCCGCGGAGCCAGGTAAGCGAGCGCCATCGCCGTCAACATTTCGAACTCCGTGGCCTGGCCCATGTCTACAGCGATCCGGTCGAAGGTCGGCATCAAAGCCTCGAGTATCTCGACGAATTCAGCCTCAGTGACGGGACGGCCGTTGAGCTCGATGCGTTCGGTGTACGAGATCAGGTGTGGCTTGGGCATGAACCCGACGTTGTGCCCAGCCGCCTGCAAGATCGCGGCCATGCAGGCCCCCGTCGAACCTTTTCCGTTGGTCCCGGCGATCAGCGCACCTCTGAGGCCATGATCCGGACCGCCCATCCGATCTAGGATCGCCCGCGTCCTCTCGGTGCCTAGCTTCATGCCGAAGCGGCCATGCCTCGAGATGTACGAGAGCGCCTCCTCGTAGGTCAAAGGGGCCTGCGGCGCACCTCGGCCTCGTATGTGTTCTTGATCAGCATGGCGCGCGTCATCGGTCCCACGCCGCCAGGGTTCGGAGTCAGCCAGCCGGCCACCTCATCGACGCCAGGGCCCAGGTCGCCGACCTGGCGACCATCCAACCAGTTGGTGCTGACATCGACGACCGCAGCACCAGGTTTGACCATGTCCCTGCTGATCAGGTTTGCCTTGCCAGCCGCTGCGACGAGGATGTCAGCGTTCCTGGTGTGGCTCCCCAGGTCCCTGGTCCGGCTATGGCAGATGGTTACCGTGGCATGGCGCCTCAGAAGCAGCAGGGCGGTAGGTTTGCCGACGAGGTTGCTCCGGCCGACCACGACGGCGTTCGCGCCCTCGATCTGGATGCCCGCCCGCTCGAGCAACTCGATGATGCCGGCCGGTGTGCAGGGCTCGATGCCTCCAGGCAATGCAAGCGCGACGAGCCCGGCGTTGATTGGATGGAACCCGTCGACGTCCTTGACGGGATCCAGCGCGAGGATGACCCGCGTCATATCTATCTGCCGAGGCGCTGGCTGCTGGACAAGGATCGCGCTCACGCTTTCGTCCGCGGACAACCGTTCGACGAGATTCAGCAGCTCCTCGGTCGTCGTGTGTGCCGGCAGGCGGTGATCCTCTGACTCAATGCCAACTTGCTTCGCGTTTCTCTGCTTCAGCTCGACATATTTCGCGGAGGCCGGATCGCCACCCACGACAACCGTGGCGAGCTTCGGCCGTGAACCGCCGGCCGCCACCCGCGCGGCGACCGCGCGAGAAACCTCGGCGTAGATCTGCCTGGCGACGGCTTTCCCATCTAGAGCGCGTGCGGTCACGGCCTAATTGTCGCGGGTGCCGTGAGCAAGCCAGCACGGCGTCAGCTGAGCTCCAGCTCTTTGCGCGCCGCATCGGCGACCGCGCGCATGACCTCCCGAAGGTCTATACCGGTCTCGCTGGAGATTCGCCGGCAGTCCTCGTACTCGGGTGCCGCATCCACCGGCTTGCCCGCGAGCTCCTTGACCTTAACCCGGGCAATGCCGAGGTGGGTCTGGACCTCGATGATCCTCCGCTGCGCGGTCACCCGTTGGGCGCTCGTGACCCGCACGCCCAACGTGGTGGAGTGCCGAAGGAGATGGTCTGCCAGTCGCGCTGCGAGCGCCGGCTCCGACATGACCGTGATGAGATGCCCGGCTCGTCCCTTTTTCATCAAAGCCGGAGTCACGCTGACATCCAGCGCTCCGGCATCCATGAGGTCCTCGCACAGCGCCGCGATCAGGTTTGGCGCCATGTCGTCGATGTTGGTCTCAATCACGGTTACGCCGGTCTGGGTTTCAATGTTCTCGCCGATCCAGACCGCGAGCGCGTTGCCCGGAGACTCGCTGGTGCCGATTCCGTATCCGACTGAGCGCAGAGACATCGCCGGGCGTTCGAACTTCGCGCCGACGGCCAGGATGGCCGCGCCGGTGGGAGTCACCAGCTCGCGGCTCTCGTCGGTCGCCTCGAAGACCGCACCCGTGCCCTCGAGAACGCGAACGCTGGCGGGCGCGGGGAGCGGCATGCGTTCGGTGCGACCTCGAGGCGCGGGCAGCGCCGACGCATAGACCTGCTCGACATCCAGGCCATGGAGCAGCCAGAAGGCGCCCATCAGGTCGACGAGAGTGTCGGCGCCCCCGAGCTCGTGCAGGTGAAGCTGGTCCTCGGGCATTCCGTGCAACCGGGATTCGGCACGCGAAAGGCGGCGGATTGCATCGAGGACCTGTGCTTTCACGCGGCCAGGCGCATCAGCTTCCTCGACGACCGCGCGCATGGCGGCCACGGTTCGTTCGACCCGATCGATCGTCTCGACGATGACGCGCGTGCCACCGACGTGACCGCGAGTCTCGTGACGGACCTCGGTTTTGACCTCGTCACGGAGCCCGAGGGCTTCGACCGCTGCATCGAGCAAGGCTCGGTCGGCGCCAGAATCGATGAGCGCGCCGAGCGTCATGTCGCCGGAGATGCCTGAGAAGCAATCGAAATACGCGATGGTCATGCGCGCGTCCTATTAATGCGGACGGCCGCCGCGTCGATCGGTTGCATGCTCTCAGGCCGTTTGGCGATTCGCACGGAGACCCCACCGACCCGTGGCAGCTGCAGCACGCGTTCGGCGATGCGAGCGGCCAGCGTCTCGAGGAGCTTTTGCGATTCGCCCTCAATGACCTCTTTGGCAATCGCCCGCACCCGTGTGTAGTCGACCGTGTCCTCGATGCGGTCGGTGCTTCCAGGCTCGCTCAGGTCGCAGTCCACCTCGACATCCACCCTGAACTCCTGTGGCCGCTCGCGCTCGGCGGGGCGTACGCCGTGCCGTCCCTGAAAGGCCATGCCCTCGAGAAGGATGCGGTCCATGGCGCAATTGTGGGCTGAACACCTACGGGGATTCGCGAGTCCGCAATAGACTGGCCCTGTGGTCAATACGAGACTTGATGTCCGGCCCGCGACCGTCGACGATCTCGCGGCCGTGAACGACATCTACAACCAGTACGTCGCCGAGACGCACTACACATTCGACATCGAGCCCATGAACATGGACGCGCGCCAAGAGTGGTTCACGCACTACGACACCACCGGGCGCCGCCGGCTCTTGGTCGCGGGCGCCGGCGGACGCGTGATCGGTTACGCGTGCAGCAGCCGGTTCCGCCCGAAGCCGGCGTACGAAACCTCCGTCGAGACCAGCATCTACCTCGCACCCGGGTCGGTCGGTCGCGGCGCCGGCGCGCGCCTCTACGAAGAGCTATTCAAGACTCTCGAGGGCGAGGACGTGCACCGAGCGTACGCCGGGATCGCGTTGCCAAACCCAGCCTCGGTTGCACTGCATGAACGGTGCGGCTTCAAGCGGGTCGCCCACTACACCGAGCAGGGCCGCAAATTCGGGCGCTATTGGGATGTCGCCTGGTACGAAAGGCCGTTGGGCGGCGGACCCGAAGACTCTCCCTCTTAGGCGAGGTTTCGTGGACGGTTGGAATCGAATCCGGCCATGACGAGTTGAGGAGAAGGCATGGCAAAAGCACGAACTAACCCTTGGCTGGTGCTCCTGGTATTGACCACTGGGTTTTTCATGATCCTGCTGGATACCACGATCGTAAACGTGGCGATCCCGGCCATGAGCACCGGGCTCAACACCACGCTCGACCAGATCCTGTGGGTGCTGAATGCCTACATCCTCGTTTATGCGGTGCTCTTGATCACCGCAGGCAGGCTGGGCGACCTCTTCGGCCAACGCACACTCTTCGCGATCGGACTCTTCATCTTCACGGTCGCGTCAGCGCTGTGCGGTCTCTCTCAAAACGCCGGCGAGCTCATCGCAGCTCGCATCCTCCAGGGCGTCGGCGGGGCGCTGCTGACGCCTCAGACGCTTGCGATCATCACGTCTCTATTTCCGCCTGAGCGGCGCGGTGCGGCCTTCGGGATCTGGGGCGCGGTCGCTGGCCTCGCGACGGTGGCGGGACCCACGATCGGCGGAGCCATCATCACCTACATCAGCTGGCGATGGATCTTCTTCATCAACGTTCCCATCGGCATCGCCGCCCTGTTTGCGACCTTCGCCATCATTCCCGACCTGCGGCCGGGCCGCCACCATGGCTGGGACGTGGTCGGCGTCATCCTTTCGACGGCGGGTTTGTTCGGCATCGTGTTCGGCCTCATCGAAGGCGAGCGGTACAACTGGGGCGAAATCGCCTCGTACGGGTTCACGATTCCGGAGGTCATTGGCGCCGGCGTGATCTTGGTCGTAGTCTTCATCGTCTGGGAGAGGTTCCAGGCCGAGCCGCTGGTTCCACTTTCGCTTTTTGAGGAACGGAACTTCGCGGTTGCGAACTGGATCGCCGCAGCCATCAGCTTCGGCATGCTCAGCCTCTTCTTGCCGTTCACGATCTACCTGCAGTCCGTGCGTGGATTCTCGGCCTTGGCGGCCGGCCTGACCCTGGCCCCGATGTCGTTGACCTCGATGGTCACCGCTCCCTTCGCGGGTCGTTTCGCCGACCGGGTCGGAGGCAAGTTCATTCTGACGGCGGGCATCTCGCTGTTCACCATCGGTGTTGGTTCCTTGGCGTTCGTCGCCGGGCCCAACTCAACCTGGGTTACGTTCCTTCCTCCTGCGATCATCGCCGGCGCCGGGATGGGAATGACGTTCGCCCCGATGACGACTGTCGCCATGCGCAACATCTCGCCGCGCGTGGCCGGGGCGGCCTCCGGCGTGCTGAACACCACGCGCCAGCTGGGCGCGGCGATTGGGAGCGCGGTGGTCGGCGCCATCTTGCAGAACCATCTGGCAACGAACCTGCACGACCAGGCGGTCAGCCACGCGGCCTCACTCCCTGCGGCTTTCAGAGCTCAGTTTGTCGCCGCGTTCAGCTCGGTCGCCACCAACGGCTTTGAGATCGGCACCGGGCAAAACGGCGCCAAGCTGCCTCCGGGGCTGCCACCCGCGGTGGCGCAGCAGATCAGCACGCTTGCTCACGATGTTTTCGTCAGCGCCTTCATCGACGCCATGAAATCGACCCTGGTCGTGCCTATCGCCTTCCTGGGCTTTACAGCGCTGACCACGCTCCTGATCAAGAGAAAGCCCACTGCCCAGCGAGAGGAATCCGCCCGAGACGAGGTCCGAGCCGCAGCCGGTTAGAGCTCGGGCTGGGGATCCGGCCGGATCAGAGGCGGCCGCCCGAGAGAAGCTTCAAGACTGACAAGAGCACCGCGGCGCCGATGAACGCCACGATGATGCTTCCCCAGAAACCGACCGTCCCGCCCGCGTTGAAAAGAGCCCCGATCAGATATCCGCCGATGATCGCGCCCGCCACGCCGACGACGATGTCGGCAATGCATCCGAACCCGCGGCCCGCCACCACTCGGGAGGCGATGGCCCCCGCGATGAGGCCGACGATGATCCAGGAGACCCAGGACCCCGGGTCGAGGTTGAGCCTCGCGGCAAGAAGTCCAGCGGCGATGATCACGAGCTGGTCAGCCAATCGGCGATCAGCCGGAAGACCTCTTCGCTGTCTCGGTCGTTGAACGGCTCATGGAATCGGCCGTCGAGCAGATTGAGCGTGCTCATCGAAGGCGCTTGCTCATGCAGCTGGCGGCTGCCGGCCGGGTCGATTAGGGGGTCGGCCGTGCCAGCGAGGATCAGGAATGGGACCTTGATCTGACCCGCTCTCCCGAGGATCTCTTGTGCTGCCTCTAGCCACTCGGTCCACATACGGCTCGAGATCCTGTTGTGCACCAGCGGATCGTTCCGGTACGCCTCTACCACCTCCGGGATCCTTGAAATGGTCGCGGGATCGACCTCGTTGCCCATGGCCAACCGGGGCACGATCTTCGACGTGACCGGGCCCAGCTTGAGCTTCCATGCAGGCACCTTCAACTTGAGCTTTAGGGCAGGGCTCGAGACAACAAAGCGCCTGCTGCGCGACAGCTTGCCCGCGAGGACCGTGCTCAGCAGGGCTGCACCGCCGTATGAATGTCCCAGCGGCACAACCTCTGTGCCGGCAATCCCCTCAACGTGCCTGACAAACGCCGACACATCGTCGGTCCACTGTGACCAAGAATCGACGTGACCCCGCTGACCCGCACTTTTGCCATGACCTCGCAGGTCCACTGCATAGGTGCCCATGCCGTACTTCGACATCCCCTCGGCGAACCGCTGGTAACGGCCAGCATGGTCGCCGAGACCGTGCACCACGGCAAAGGTGATGGCCGCGCCAGGCTGTGGCCAGGCTCGGTAGGCGAGTCTTGTCCCGTCAGCCGACTCGATCGAGGTCGCGCCGGCCACCGCGCCCTCAGGAACCAAGGTGCCCGAAGCCCCTAAGAATCTTGAGCGCCTCCTGCTCTGCCTCGAGCAACGTCGGGGCATAGGCGCGGATGCCGCAGAGCGCGTAGGCCCATTCGGGGCTGGGCGGGCCCTGCGAGTGAAGTCGAAATGTCGGTGGATAGAAGAGGATTCGCTCACCCTCGACCTTCTTGATCACCGGTCGTTTGGCAAGCACGTCCTCGAGCGCTTGCCCCGTCGGCAAACGGCCTGACTGAAACTCCAGCCGCCGGAGCTTGGCGAGCGGGTGATCCTCGTCTCTCATCGACGTCTTGATGGCGTATTCCGCGCTGAGGTCCCTCATAAAGATCGCGATGATCAGAGCGTCGGTCTCATCAGCTGCCATCTTCACGAAGCCCGAAGCGCTGACATCAGCCTCGTCGTTTCGAAGGTGTCGGTAGTACTCCATCTCGAAAAGGCCGCGCGAGTTCGAGCTGGCGATCCAGGGTGGATTGCAACGCCACGTGCGTGCGATGGCGAGTGCCTCGAACTGGTCGTGGACGCGCTCGAGGCACTCCTCGGGAAGCCTGTGTAAGTGGTAATGGAGAACTCGCTGCACGCTCGCAATTAAGCCTACGCGTTCAGGGTCGCGGTCGAGCCTCTG
>DATBZP010000147.1:0-2714 GCA_036513135.1 Candidatus Dormiibacterota bacterium
AAGCTGTGTCACATCGGAGCCGAGCTCCTCATCGATGTGGCGGTGATCCTTTTCCGACCACACCTGCCAGTAGGTGATGGTCCGGCCGTAATAGGTGTCCGGGCCGCGACCCACGATCAGGTCCTGGCCGTACGTGGTGACCTCGCTCAGCCGGGTGCCCATGCAAACCCAGTGGACCAACGTTCGCGGTTCGTCCGCATTTCCAGGCCCGAAATCAAACCCGACCGTGCAGTCGACAGAGCCCTGCTCGATGGGGTTCCGCCCGAGGATTCCATCCTCGGCGTCGACCCACGTACCGGCGGCGCCATTGCCTTTCTTGCCGTTGGCCCATGTGCTGATCCCGAACTCCGGTCCGCTGTCACCTCCGATCAGAAAGTAGCGGTTGGCCTTGTACGCGATGATCCCGCGGTGCCGAGGATCGAAAGCGACCGTGTTGCCGATGTCGGAGCCTTCGATGTACCAGTCGTAGTGGAAGAAGACGCGGCCGGTGGTGAAAGCTGTCGCGGACCGGACCTCGACATTGCGAATGAACCAGTTGCGGGCGAGGTCGACGTAGTCCGCAAATTTGACCGTGATTCCCAGGCCTGGGTGCTTGAGCGTGACATCACTGACCAACGAGTCCTCTGCGTAACCCAGGTGGCGTTCCCACGCCGGGTCGTCCAGCCACGCGAACCTGCCGTCAATGAAGAAACCCGTGCGGCAGACGTTGCCCATCGTCTGGTTGGCGTCACCGACACGCGGGAAGTAGAGGTCGCGGACCGAATAGTTGGCATCGAAGCCGACGAGCACATTGCCATTTCCGATGACGAGGCTTCTAGGCACGTCTTTGCGCGGCCAATCCTAGTGGACCGCACCATAGGCCACCACTTTTACCCGCCCTTAACAACCAGGGGTTCCCGTCCGCCTCGGGCCTGCCTACAATCGCGGCAACCGATCCAGCAACAACGGAGCACTACGTCTTGGAACCGGATTCGAATCAGTTCAGCCCACCCGTACGCATAGTCGCCTCGAGGAAGCGCCGGCGGACCGTCGCCGCCCGCCTCCGTTCCGGTGTCCTCGAGCTCCTCGTGCCTTCATGGATGCCCGAGGCGGAACGGCAGCAATGGGCGGAGACGATGCGACGGCGCCTCGCGCGGCGCATGGATCGGTCGCGTCCTTCAGACCAGCGGCTGATGGAGCGCGCGCGGACGCTCAACGACCGCCACTTCGGCGGCCGCCTGCGCTGGACATCGATCGGTTACGCGGAGATGGCTCACAGATGGGGAAGCTGCACCTTCACGACCGGCGCGATCCGCATCGCCAAACGCGCCGCAACGCTGCCGGACTGGGTGCTCGACTACCTGCTCGTCCACGAGCTCTCCCACCTCGAGCACAGCGACCACGGGCCGGCGTTTCACGAGATGGAGAACCGTTACCCGCTGACCGAGCGGGCTCGGGGCTACCTGATGGCGCTAGATAGCACCAGGGAGGAAGGCCTCCCCGTCGACTCCGATTAGGGCGTCAGGACGATCTTGGTCGCTTCGCGAGCATCGAACATGCGGTAGGCCTCTTCCGCCTGGTCGAGCTTCATCCGGTGGCTGATGATTGCGTCCGGCTTCAACCGCCCGGCGGCGATCAGGTCCAGAAGTGGACGCATGTACTTCTGCACGTTGCACCGACCCGAGCGAAACGTAAGCGACTTCTCCCACATGTAGTAGTAGGGAAAGTCGCCGGTGAATTCGCTTGGCACGCCAACCATCGAAATCGTGCCCCCTCCACGCACACATTGGATGGCAGTGTCAACCGATGCGGCTGCGCCGACTGCTTCGATGCTGGAGTCGGCGCCGAGACCGCCGCTCAGACGTGCGATCGACTCCACAGGGTGCATCTGAGAGGCGTTGATTGGAATCCCGCCAAGTTCCTGCGCGGTCTCCAGGCGCGAGTCGACCATGTCCACGACCAGCACCCGGGACGGGCCGAAGAGCTGGGCGCACATGGTGGCCATCAAGCCGACGGGGCCGGCGCCGATGACGGCGACAACGTCGCCTGGCTTGATCTCCGCCCGCTCGGCGGCGAAGAACCCTGTGGACAGGATGTCGCCGACGAAAATCGCCTGTTCGTCGGACATGCCCCCAGGGATGTGTTCCATCGAGCTGTCGGCGAGGGGCACGACCACGTATTCGGCCTGTCCTCCACCGAGATCGCCAAGAACTGCGCCAAACCCGAACGTGGCCATGTTCACGCACTCGTTGAACCAACCCTTTCGGCACAGGGCGCAGTGGCCGCACGACGTGTAAAAGCTGACGACCACCCTATCGCCGGGCTTGAACCGCCTGACCGCGGATCCAACCTCTTCGACCACCCCGACGAACTCGTGGCCGAGCAGCTCGCCCACGCTCATCGGAATGCGTCCGTGGTAGGCATGCAGGTCGGATCCGCAGATGGCGCCGAGGGTTACCTTCAGCAGGGCTTCGTCAGGGCTTTTGATCGAAGGCTTCGGCACGTCGATCACCTTGACCTCCCCTACGCCCTGAAAGGTCGCCGCCTTCATGGCAGGGATTCTACGTCCGGCTCGATACGAACCCAGGGCCTCACGGTCACGCGTGGCAGGGGCGGCCGGGATTTTCCCGGCCGCGACTTTGTTCTTATTCCACCCAACCGTCGCTGGGAGTTTCCTTTGATAGATCCAATCCTTAAGGGAAAGTGAGCAGGCGCTTGGCGAAGCCAAAGCGCCG
>DATBZP010000148.1:0-3791 GCA_036513135.1 Candidatus Dormiibacterota bacterium
TTGGACAGCCCAGTGTCGGGCCACGCGCCGGCCGCCGTCCCCACCGATGTATTCAATTGCAACTTCTCTAGCTCAGGATGCGGCCGGTCAGCCACATGTGTCCGAACGGGTCGCGTACGGCGCGCCATTCGGATAGCATCCCCCGTCGACGCAGGCAAGCTCGACGATGTAGCGGTCCGGATGGGTGGCGCCCGGCCGCTGGTACAGTCCGTCGCGAGAGCCGACGTCCGCACACGGAGGAGCGACGTGGCAGGGAATCAGTGGCCGTTCATCCGCGCCGAGCGGGCGGCGCTCATCGCCGATCTGGAGAATGTCTCCGACGCTGCGTGGTCGACCCCGTCGCTCTGCGCCGGCTGGACGGTGCGCGAAGTGCTGGCTCACATGACGTCCGTGGCCAAGATGACCCCGGGCCGGTTCATTGGAAAGTTTGCAGGCAGCGGATTTCGGTTCAACGCGATGAATGAGAGCTGCATGAAAGCAGAGCTCGGACCGACTCCTGCCGAGACGCTGGCCGGGTTCAAGGCGCAGCTCGACGGGACGATTCATCCGCTCGGAGGAGTCGACACGTTGGTCGGCGACATGGTCATCCACAGCCAGGACATCCGCAGGCCACTCGGGATACCGCACACATTTCAGCCCGAGGCGCTGACCCTGGTGGGCGACGTCGTGATCCGGGGCAACCTCCTGCTCGGCGGCAAGCGGCGGGCGACCGGTCTCAAGCTCACGGCCACCGACCAGGACTGGACCAGGGGTGCGGGCCTGGACGTGAAGGGGCCGCTGGCGTCGATCATCATCGTCCTCACCGGGCGCAAGGCCGGCCTGCCCGACCTCTCCGGCGACGGGGTCGCCGTCCTGGCCTCGCGCGTCTGACGCCAGTCGCAGCGCCGGCTAGCCTGGCGTGCTGAGCACCGCCAAGCGCGCCGGGCGGAGGTCACGCAGGCGGGCGCGGACGCGCCCCGGCCGGGCTTTTTTGTATCGCGTTCGCGAAACGGCCGAATTGGGCCGGGGCGTTTCCTGTCGGGGCCTTCCCCCGGGTGATCCCCCGGCCCCCGCGCGAGCCCTCAGCTTCCCGTGGGCCGGAAGCATCTGTTTGACGCCCGACCAACCGCGTCGCGTAGCGAGGAATGCCCCGCGGGCAACTTTGGACGGTGCCCCTTGAATTGGGCGTCGAAATCGGCATAACGCTGTGCTCTTCGGCCCTGGCACAGGCTTGGCTGCTGTGTCAGCCTAGTGCAGTACGAACTCAAAGGAGGCCCAGGCCATGTCCCTCGGCGACGGCGATTCCACCACGCATAGCGGTTATCCCGTGCAATTCTCCGTCGACTATCCAGACCGTAGCCTCGACCGATGGACCACCGCGTTTCGCATCTTCATGGTGATTCCCATCGCGATCGTAATAGCCGCGATCGGCGGCACCAGTTCACGGTCGGGTTCTGGCGCGGGAGGGGCGTCGGGAATCGTGATTGGTGGCACGGGACTGCTGTTCATCCCGCCACTTCTGATGATTGTCTTCCGCCAGAAGTATCCGCGGTGGTGGTTCGATTGGAACCTCCAGTTCATGCGCTTTTCCAATCGGGTCGGCATCTACGTTGCACTGATGGATGATCACTATCCGGCGACCGACGATGAGCAAGCGGTGCACCTCACCTTTGACTATCCGAACGCTCGCACCGATCTCAATCGGTGGCTCCCGCTTGTGAAGTGGTTCCTCGCAATTCCCCACTACATTGTCCTTGCGTTCCTCTACATCGGTGTTCTGCTGGCGGTCGTTGCAGCGTGGTTCGCGATCCTGTTCACTGGCCGCTATCCGCGTGCACTCTTCGGCTACGTGGAGGGCGTGATTCGCTGGCACAACCGTGTAGTCGGTTACGCCTTCACCCTCATAACTGATGTGTATCCGCCGTTCCAATTGCGGGCCGTGCGGTGAAGTAGAAGCCGTGAGAATAGACTCGGTTCTCTTCTGACCGGCAAGCCAGTGGGTCCGATGTGCGGGGGGAGGAGCCCGCTTTTACCGATGACGTGAATGCCGCGTCTGCGGGCGTCGAGCTGTATTCAGTGGAGAGGTTTAATGAAAGCTCGTCATCTGCCCTCCCGGTCCGAACGTGACCGCGGGCGGCAAGGACACCGGCACCTCGCTCGAGACTGACGGCATCGACGCCTACCACGCGCAGCTGAAGAACCAGCGAGTGGACGTCGGCTCTTATCCACAGATCCATTGTCCGCGACCGTGGCGGTTCGGTCTTCGGCGAGAACGGAAAAGTAACGTAGGAGCCGACGCCCGCTCGGCGCCAGGGAACAAGAGGCCTGCGCATGGCAGGGTTCGTAAATGTCACCCGAGAAAGGTGCCCCCGACCGGCACATAGGTGGCAGGGACGGCTGCGCAAAGCACTGAGTTGAACTGCTACCGTCCGGAGCGGGGATCTGTCCGTGACGGCAGGTCAAAAGGGGGAGGTTGGCGATGCGTCGGCTCCATACCGACGGGGCCTTGTGCTGCCAGATAGCTTCTACTCCCAGAGAGTTGCCAGCCAAAAGACGCGGCATTCGCTGCATTCACGAGGTGCCGAAAAGACATGCCAGAGTTCCCTGCGATTACTCACGTGGCGCTAACGGTTACGAGCCTCGAACGGAGTGTGCCTTGGTACAAGGCTCTGTTCGGCTCGGACCCGATCCTTGACGAGGACACAGGTCCTTTCCAGCGTGTCGCTTGGCTTACGAGCGGCACACTCGTCGGTCTAACTCAGTTCCCTGATTTGAACAGCACTCAGCCGTTCAACGAGCGCCGGCCGGGTCTCGATCATCTGGCTTTCGGCTGTGCCAACCGCGATGAGTTAAAAGCGTGGGAAATCCGCCTGAACGAGCTCGGCATCCCCAACGGTGGCATCGTGGACGCACCTTCCTACTCGGCATTGTCATTTCGAGACCCCGACAACATCGCACTCGAGTTCTTCGCACCTCGGGGCTAGGACGGGCGGAGTATCCGACTGCTATCCGACGCTGCACGGCCATCCCCTACCACCGGTTCGGTGGGACACCTTTACGACGCTCGTGACCGCTGGAAGAAGAGCACCTCGCCCCACCATAGCGTGCAACTTTGTTACTAGAGGCGGCGACCGCTGACTGGGCTCGGGACGACTGCGCTGCCGCCCGGCGTAACCTCGACCGATGCAGAGCGTGCCTCTCGGCGGAACCGGCATAGACGTATCCCAGGTGATCCTAGGATGCGGATCCATCGGCGGCGTCGGAAGTGCGCGCGACACCTGGGGAAGGTACGGCCAAAGCGAGGCTGAAGCCTTTGAGATGCTCGGCGCTGCAGTCGAGCTCGGCATCACGGTCGTCGACACTGCAGTGAGCTACGCCGGCGGCGAGAGTGAAACCGTCATTGGTCGCTGGCTTGCCAATCGCCCTTCGGGCGTCGTCGTGACCACCAAGGCTGGCGGCGTCGTCGAGGCTGGCATGCCGCGGATCGACCTGTCGCGAGACAACCTGTCGCGGCAGCTGCCGGTGAGCTTGGAACGTCTTGGGCTCTCGAGCATCGATTTGTATATGACGCACGCCCCCGACGAAGAGACGCCGATCGCCGAGACGTTGGAGGCGCTCGCGGCTTTCATCGACCAGGGCCTGGTGCGGAGCATTGGGGCCTGCAACATCACGGACGAACAGCTGCGCCTCGCCCTCGACACCTCCGACCGCTTGGGCCTTCCGCGATACGAGTGGGTGCAGAACGAGTACAGCTTGCTGGCCCGATCCGATGAGGGGACGGTCATGCCCCTCTGCGCGGAACGCGGCCTCGG
>DATBZP010000149.1:0-93217 GCA_036513135.1 Candidatus Dormiibacterota bacterium
AGCTGCCCGGAGGCTCAGCACTCATGTGCCCACATACATACGAAACGGGAGCGCCCACAAGCAGTTACGCGGCCGGTCCGTAGATCACCTCTGGATGGCATAGGCCGGGAATGACAAGCGCCCGGAATCGGTGGTGGGCCGCGGTGGACTCGAACCACCCACCAGACGGTGGCGGTAACTAGCCCGGAGCCGCTGCTCTCAACGCCCCGAGTTGGCTTGTCACCTCACCGTAATGGACGCGAATGTGCGACACGCACGGCCGTGCTAAGAACTGCCAACCCGGTATGCCGTCGAGATCCTCGAGTTCCGCCCACACAGCCGGAGTCATGTACTCAGCCTTCGCGACATGACGCGCTTTGAGGTCAACTGCTCTTGTCAGGTCCTCGTTTGGCACGGCTGCCAACCAGGCGACAACGTTTGGGCGAAGCGAATTAACGTAGGCCGATACCCTGGTTCGGGGCACGTCCCGGGCGACGGCGTTGGCAGCTTCTCGAGACGCCCCAGCCCCAAACATGGCCTCCGCAACCCTCAGGTCCTGCCACTCGGCCTGATCGGCCAGCTCGGGAGCACCGCGCATCACGCAGTTGACGGCCCAATCGATAGTGCGTGCGCAGTGCCAGACCGTGAAGCCAACCGGGTTCGCCCTCGGGAAGGATCGTGCTGTCCACTCCGCGTCTGACGCACTTTCAGCGACTTCGGTCAACAGCCCGAACGAACCGTTCATCTGGAACTGGAGCAGTCCTTTGGCATCCACTGACCAACCTCCTGGTGTCCCGATCTCAGGACCGAGCTTTGGCAAATTGTGCCTGATCACTGAGTGGACTCGAGCAAGCGCTCGGCCTCGCCGCCGAGCGGTCCCCGGCCATTCCCTTGCGCCCGCCTGCCCACTGTGTCCTGCTTCCAGCCGCGCTCGTCGTTGAAGACCGCCTCGAACGGCACACCTTCGAGAAGGCCCGATGCTTAGAACGTGACGTCGACGAGTGCTGCAGCCGGTGTTATGTGGTACCCCTCTTTCCGGATTCGAGATCCGCCACTAGCCCGCACGTCGAACCGCTCCAGGTTGACCGTCTTGGATTAGGTCGATCCGGAAGAGTGCCAGCCGTTCCGCCGCCGCCGCGAACTGCTCAGGGCCGGCCGGCTTTTCGACCAGGCCGAGGCGCACGAAGAACTGCACTCCCGCTGGAATCTTGAGTGGGAACTGGCGGACGATGTCCGCACTTTCCGGTGGTCGCACCTCGACAAAAGCCACCTTCCATCGCCGCCGACCCCGGGCGAGGATTCCCCACCCCGACTCACGGGCATTCTTCACCCACTGGGTTTGGCCGAATGACAGGATGTAGCTCTGACCATCAACCGAGAAGGGCGAAACGGGCGTTGTCCGCAGCAGGCCACTTCGACGCCCAGGCACCGAAATCAGGTGAAACGAGAAGAAGGCGATGCCCACCCGCTGAAGCGCCTTCATGATTTGATTCATCGGCCTCAGCCAGCCCGGCAAGTTGGGCTGAGGTTTCCCTATCACAGCTAAGGCAGTTTATGTGGTGGGCCGCCGTGGACTCGAACCACGTACCTCCGCGTTATCAGCACGGCGCTCTGCCAGTTGAGCTAGCGGCCCAGGGTTATCAGCGTGTGGCAGGGGCGGAAGGATTCGAACCCTCGGCCCTCGGTTTTGGAGACCGATGCTCTGACCAGACTGAGCTACGCCCCTATCGGCCGAAGGGAATTCTACCCGACACTTATGGCTTCACCTCCGGCGCGCGATTAGCATCGGTCAGGTGGCTGAGGACGATCTACCCATCCTGATCGTGGGCGACGTTCACGGCGACCTCGAGCGGCTTTTCGAGGCGCTCAAACCTTATCCACCGGACCGGTGGCGAACCATCTTCCTCGGCGACCTGGTCGACTACGGGCCGTTCGGCGTCGGCGCACTGCGCTACGCGCGCGACCGCCCCAACTCCGCCGTGATGCTCGGCAATCACGAGGTCGCCATGCTGTGGGCGCTGCGAGATCCGACGCGCATAGGCTTCTGGATGGGGATCGGAGGCCAGCGCCACGACCTCGACGAGCTCGCCAAAGACGCCTCCCTGCAACAGTGGATGCGGCGGCGACCGGCGCTGCTCCAGCTTTCGGACCACACCCTCGTGCAGCATTGCGGCAACGACGCGTACGCGATCCTCATCAAGAATGACGCGCCCGAGCCGGTCGCGGCGGTCAACACCCGCGTGCAGGAGCTTCTCGCCGAACAAGGGGAGCCTCAGCTCTGGGATATGCTCAGCGGCCGCAACATCTTCACGACCCAGCCGGCGCGGCTGGACCACTGGCTCGAGGTCACCGGCAGCCGCCGCGCCGTCTTCGGTCACAACCCCCATCGCGGCGCGCACCCCGAGGCCTACCAAGGTGGCAAGGCGATGAACTTCGACGGTGGCTTCAGCCGCTATCACCGCCTGTTCCGGCACCAATCGCCGATCGGCGCGACCGTCGCGCCCCTGCCACCGATCGCGGACTAGGCGACGGCGGCGGGACGGCAGACCTTGCATGGGCGGAAGCCTGCGGCTCGAGCGCTCGCCTCGTCGTGCAGCCACACGATGTTCTTCTCGAGCGCGTGCCGCCCCGTGTGGCAGGTCGGGTAGCAGAAGACCTTGGTGGTCTTCACGCCCTGGTAGCGAAACCCCGCACGCGCAAGCTCCTCGAGGCGCTTCAGGCGCACACCCTCCATCGTGAGGATCGACCGCTTCGCGTCGGGCCCACCACCACCGTAGTTGCCGATCTGGCCGTCCGTCCGCACCACGCGGTGACACGGGATGAAGTAAGGGATGGGATTGTTGGCGAGCGCGGTTCCGACAGCACGCACCGCCGCCGGGCGACCGATCTCGCGTGCGACCCAGCCGTACGGCCGCACCTCACCGCGCGGAATTTGAAGCGTCTTGCGCAGGACGGCCTGCTCGAACGGGGTCAGGCCACGCAGATCGAAACGCAGCCGGTGCTGCCCGTTCAGCTCGTCCTTGATCTTGGCAGCGAGGTCGGGCGGAGGGGCAGCTGCGACCAGCTGCCGGCCGACGTCCTGGCGAAACCACGCTTCGAAATGGGCGGCAGACGCCGAGCGCGAGGCGGCCGAAACTCCCTTGCGGTTCCAGGCGACGTAAACAATGCCCAGCACCGTTTCGAAATGGGCGTACGAATCCGCCATGCCGACGTGGGCCAACAGGCGGTCGGCGAACCCGGTGGGCGCCTTCACCTCGCCGAGTCTCTTCAGGTCAGTCGTAAGAGCGGTCATCGTTGTCTCCTCTCAGCAATTTGAGTCCTCGGTGGACGTTCGCCTTCACGGTCCCGACAGGCTGCCCGAGCGCGTCGGCAGCCTCCTCGTAGGACAGCCCCTGGACGTGGCGCAGGACGACTGCAGCCCGATAGCGAGCGGGCAGCGCCGCCACCCTAGCGGCGAGCGCATCCATCTCCATTTTCAGAAGCGCGCCGTCCTCTGGCCCGCGCGCATGGTCGGGCTCGCTTCCGTTCAGCTCGACCAGGCGGGGCCGGATCCCGCGCACGCGGTTGCGAACCACGTTCAGCGCGATGCGATGGAGCCAGGCCTTCTGCTTGAGCTCCCGGATGCGATCGGGCGGATAGGTGACAAGCGCCCGGTAGGCGCGCAGGAACGTGTCCTGCGCCACCTCTTCAGCGTCGTGACGATTGCCGGTCAGCGCGAATCCGAGGGCGAAGACGCGGTCCTGGTGCTCGTGCACCATCCGCTCGAACAGGCGCTCAGTGCCGTCCATCACTCCCCACAACACGACTTTCCGCTTCCCGGTTGCAACCGCGGAACCATCATGCCTCGACAGGTGTAGAAGATTCGTTCCGATGGAGGGCCGGCCTGAGGACGATTCCGAGCTGTTCGCACGCGCCCAGCGCGGCGATTCGGCCGCCTATGAGGAGATCGTGCGTCGCTACCAGCAAGTTGCCTTTCGGACCGCCTACATGATCACGGGCTCCGCGCCGGAGGCGGAAGACGCCGCCCAGGACGGGTTCATGAAGGCATATAGGGCGCTCGACGGCTTCCGGCCCGGGGCCCCGCCTCGGCCCTGGCTGCTGCGCATCATCGCCAACGAGGCGCGCAACCGGGTCCGCTCCACCCAGCGAAGGCTCGGGCTCGAGCTTCGCTTGGCGGAAGGGTTCCGCCCGGGGGATGCGGCCCCATCCCCCGAGGCGGCATCCGTGGCGGCCGAGGACAGAGATCGGCTGCTCCGGTTTGTCAACGGGTTGGGCGACGAAGACCGGATGGTGATCACGAGCCGTTACTTCCTCGAGCTCAGCGGCGAGGAGACGGCCGCGGCGCTGGGCATTCCCGAGGGTACGGTCAAGTCACGCCTGTCGAGAGCCCTGGCGCGTCTGCGGGCGAAGCTGGAGGAGGCCACCCGTGGCTGAGCTGGAGCAGCAGCTGACCACGCTCGGTGCCGGGCTCGACTGGCCGCCGACGCCAGACATCGCCGGCCGGATTCACCTCCCCGCCCGCGGGTGGGAAAGTCACCGCCCCGCTCGCCGGGGAGGTCGGGCCCCGCTCCGGTGGGTAAATCACTTCCCCGCTCGCCGGGGAGGTGGCGCGCAGCGCCGGTGGGGGGGTGTATTTGGCTCGACCGTCGAACGCAGGTGGGCGCTTGCCGCCGTGGCCGTACTCATCGCGCTGGCGGCGCTGGCGGCGCTGGCGGCCTATCCGCCATCCCGCGACGCGATCGCGAACTGGCTCAACGTTCACACGAGCATCCAGCGCGTTCCCCACCTGGCGACCCCGTCTCCTCAACCCCCCGGACCCCTCGGGGAGCGGCTCGGACTGGGCGGCCGGACGACGCTCGCCGGAGCCCGCAAACAAGTGGCGTGGCCGATCGTGCTCCCCTCGTTGCTCGGCGAGCCCGACGAGGTCTATCTCCAACTTCCGCCCGACGGCCCGTCGCAGGGCGAGGTGACACTGGTTTACTCCTGGCGGCCGGACATCCCCGTCTCCGGCGAGACCGGTGTCGCGGTGCTGGTCACTGAAGCGCGCGGGGCCGTCGACACGAACTTCTTCGGCAAGATGCTTGGGCCGGGCACGACCATGGAAGTGGTGGCCGTCGCAGGCCACCAGGGGTACTGGATCGCTGGTGCGCCGAACGTGTTCTTCTTCACCGACTCCAACGGCGATGTCCGAAACGAGACGATGCGCCTCGCCACCAACACGCTGATCCTCGACGAGGGCGGCACGGTGGCGCGCATCGAGGGGAATCTCACGAAAGCTCAGGCGTTGCAGGTCGCGGCCTCGCTGGGCTAGGCACCTGGAACCGCACCGCCTTCGCCGGTGTATGTGAGGCGAGGTGAAGTGCATGAGAAGTCGGCTGGCACTGGTTTGCGCGGTGGTCCTGGTGGCTGCATGCGGGCGACCGCCCGGCGCCCCACTTGCAAGCGGCGACTACAAACTGTATGAGGCGGTGAGCGACCGTTCGCAGATCGCCGTCATCGACTCGCATTCGCATGCCATCGAGCGCTGGCTGCCGCTCGGCACACCGTCCTCGGACTGGAAGCACCTCTACTCGGTCGCCGGTTCCGCCCTGGCTGACGTCGATCCGCAAACGGGTTCAGCCGTTCGGTCGCTGAAGCTGCCGGGCTCTAATTACCAGCTGCCCCCTTCCACCCTGAGCGGAGTGCCGGGCGGGTTGTCTCAGAACGGCCAATGGTTAGTCCTCGAGTCGTTCGACGAGGGCCCGCCGGGCTCCATGCCCAGCGCCTCCCATCTTGCTGTGGTGAGCACCGCGCTCTCGTCTCCCGCGGTGCGCGTCGACCTCAAGGGCTACTTTGCGTTCGACACCATCAGCAATGACGGGGGACGACTCTTCCTGATCGAGTACGTGTCCGTCAGCAACTACCGCGTCCGTATGTATGAGGTCGGCGCGCAGCAGTTGAATCCTCAAGTCATCGTGGACAAGACCAACCCGAACGACTCGATGACTGGCCTGCGGCTTTCAGGCTTGCCATCGCAGGACGGCGGGTTTCTCTACAGCATCTATGCCCGGCAGGTGGATGCCCCGTTCATCCACGCTCTCAACCTTTCGGGCACACCTTTCGCCTTGTGCATCGATCTCACCGGGGCGGGCTACCAGTCAAACGAGAACGCGTTGCACTGGTCGCTCGCGATGTCAGATGACGGCGCTCGCCTCTACGCGGTGAACGCAACGATGGGGGTCGTGAGCGAGGTCAACATCGGCACCGACGCCTCACCAGACGTGTCCCGCACCGTGCGGATCAAGTCCGGCGGGACGACCGCCGGCATCTTCGCGCAGAACGTGCAGGCGAAGGAGTTCGGGGCCAACGCCACAGTGATCAGCCGCGACGGAAAGACTCTTGTCACAGCCGCGAGCTCGGGCATTGTCTGGATCGACACGCAGGGTTTGCAAGTGCGCGCGCGTGCGTTGACCAACTGGATTGTCTGGAGCCTGGCGCTGAGTCCCGACGGCAAGGTGCTCTATGCGCTGAGCGATTCAGGCAAGATCGCCGAGGTTTCGATCGACAAGACGCAGGTCGGCGCGACGTTCGATCCGCATGCAGGCAACCCGATGTCCCTCATGCGGGTGGTGTCGGCTTAGCTTCGGAATCGTCTGCGAGTTCGTAGCCGCGGCACTTCAGGACGGGCAGCCGAGGATAGCGCGGGTACGAGGGATCGGTCAGTGAGCGCTCGCACATCAGGAACGTGCTTCTCGGCGCGGCTACCTTCCGCGAGTGCTTGCAGGATGCGCACAGCCCGGCTTCCACGACTGCCAATCATGTATCCGCGACGCCGGAGCAGGAGCCAGTTGAGCGTCATTACAGGCCGCACGATCGCGCCAACCTGTCAGATCGTCATTGCCTGAAGGTCAGGC
Source organism: Candidatus Dormiibacterota bacterium (assembly GCA_036513135.1). Classification (GTDB taxonomy): domain Bacteria; phylum Chloroflexota; class Dormibacteria; order Dormibacterales; family Dormibacteraceae; genus Palsa-870. The sequence continues at coordinate 6,873 of DATBZP010000149.1, forward strand.
GTTTGTAACCGGCATGGAGGCCAACGCTTTGATGAGGCGCTCCATGGAGCTCGCGACCCCGTGGCGGCGGCCGAGCTCCTCGACCCGAGGCGGGTCGTCTGGCCAGCGTTCGCGCCGGCCGCGCGGAACCTCGAGCTTGAGATCGGCCACGGGCGGCACGACCCGTTGCGCCTTCTCCAGGTATTCCGCGTCCGAGGCGCGGAAGATGCCTGCCTCGAGCATCGCCGCCACGGACCCGTACTTTCGGACCAGGTCGGCCGCCTTCTTGGCTCCGACCCCGGCAAGCCCCGGCAGCCCATCCGACGGATCGCCCCTGAGGATTGCAAAGTCGGCGTAAGCGCGGCCCGGGATCGAATACCTGCGCTCCACCTCGGCCTCGTCCACCACTGCGATGCCGCCTTTCTCCGGATACAGAACTACGACCTCCCGGTCGCGAATGAGGCTGAAGAGATCGCGGTCGCCGCTCACGATCTCCACCGGCGGGCGGACCCGCGCGACGAGCGAAGCGATGATGTCCTCGGCCTCGTAGCCCTCAAGACCGACGGTGTCGACGCCGATCGCCTCGAGGCATTCCATGATGATCGGCATCTGCGGTTCGAGCGCCGGCGGCACCGGCTCGGCGGTGCGGTGCTCCTTGTAGCTCGGAATCAGCGCAACGCGCCAGTCGGGACGCCAATCCTCGTCGGTCGTCACCGCCACGTGACGCGGCCGGCGCTCCGTGATGTAGCGCGCCAGGTTGTCCATGAATCCGCGCACTGCATTGACGAGAGTTCCGTCGGGCGCGCGCATGGTCTGCGGTATCCCGTAGAAGGCTCGGAAGATCATGCTCGAGCCGTCCACCAGAAGCCATTCCGGCAAGGCCGCTCCATCGTAAGACCTACCATGGCGCTGGTTTGAAGACTCTGCGGCTGGTCGTTCTCGCAGCGCTCTTTCTGGCGGCCTGTTCGAACACCGGGTCGGGCGCTGTCAGTTCGACGACTCCCACTGCCTCGACCTCCCCCAGCGCTAAGCCGGCGGACACCAAGGCGGCCAACTTGCGCGTGCAGCTCGACCTGTTGCTCGCAGAGCACGTGATGGTGGTGGCAAAGCAGGCAACGGCCGCGACCAACCATTCCGATGAGTACGCGGGTTACCTGACTCTTCTGACCGCCAACGGCGCCTCCCTGGTGGACGTGATGCGCGCTGCGTTCGGCAACACGGCGGCGAGCCAGTTCGAGCAGGCGTGGGCCGTCCAGGACGGCAACCTCATCGACTACACGATCGGACTTGTCACGCATAACGAGAACAAGTCGAACGGCGCGATGTCCGGACTGCTCAATGGTTTCGTGCCGCAGTTCGCGCAGCTCATCGCGAGCCTTACACAGCTACCGGTCAACTCGACGACGCAGCTCGAAACAGCGGATTTGACATATGCCAAGACGATGATTGACGACGAGGTCGCGCAGTCCTACACGAAGCTGTACGTCGACGTGCGCTCGGCGTACGCGAACAGCTCACTGATCGGTGACGGTCTCGCAGTCCGGATGGCGCAGCAGTTTCCGGACAAGTTTCCCGGTGATCCATCGATCAGCGCCGTCGATGCGCGTGTTGCTCTGAATGGTCTACTGCAGGAGCACTCGTACCTGGCGACGATGACCAGCGACGCCGTCATCGGTGGGCGCGCAGCGGAGGAGGCCGCCGCTTTGGGTGCTCTGGCGGCAAACCGCCACGATCTGGGTCCAGTCCTCACCTTTCTACTCGGGCCCGGCGTCGGAGCCCCCTTTGACGAACTCTGGGGAACGCGAGTCGCGGATCTCGTCGGATATGCGAGCTCGGCGGATCCAGGCGCGAAATCGAGGCTCACCGGCACGTTTGTGTCGCAGTTCACAGCTCTGGCGCCCGCTCCGGCGGCGGCGGTACGGGATCAGGTCGTCGCCACCCTCAAGGTCACGGATGACCAGCGAGCCAAGGCCCTTCAGCAAGTCGCCGGTGACGACCGGGCGGCGGCAGCCGCCATGCGGGCGATCGCCGACGGGATCGACTAGAAATCCCCTCCCCGGCGAGCGGGGATGGAGGTGCGCCGGGAGCTCCACCACGCCCCGGAGCCTCAAGGGACGCCACCTCGGACAGTGGCCAGGGTGAGGGGCTTAAGTGCTGTCCAGCGCCGACGCGATGATCTCGAGGCCGGTGGCGGCCTCCTCGGAGTCGAGCACGAGAGCCGGGCTGATGCGCACCGCACGCGCGCCGGCCGTGAGCAAGAGCAGACCTCGCTCGAAGGCTGCCTGCACCAGTTGAGCCGCCTGTTCGGGAGTCTTGAGCTCCATCGCAAGCATCAAGCCGAGTCCCCGGACGTCGGTCACCTGCTCGTGCGTGGCGGCGATCTCGCGGAGGCCATCCTGGAGCACTGCGCCGATGCGCGCGGCATTCTCCATCAGGCCCCCCTCGAGCAAGTCGAGGGTTGCAATCCCCGCGGCGCACGCCACTGGGTTGCCGCCGAAGGTGCTGCCGTGCGATCCCGGGGGCCAGTTCATCTGGTCGGCGCGCGCGATGAACGCGCCCAAGGGTAGGCCGGACGCGATGCCCTTGGCGAGACACACGATATCGGGCTCCACTCCCCAGTGCTCGACGCCCAACAACTTTCCGGTCCGGCCCATGCCCGACTGAACCTCGTCAGCCACCAGGAGGATGCCGTGCTTGAGGGTCAGCTCTCGCAAGCGCGGGAGAAAGTCATCCGGCGGGACCAGGTACCCGCCCTCGCCCTGTATCGGTTCGACGAACACAGCCGCAACGCTCTCCGGCGGGGCGACGGTGGCGAAGAGCTCGTCCAGGCGCGCCATCGTCTCGTCTGTGGTCACGCCGCGGGCCGCGGTTGGAAAGGGCGCGTGAAAGACCGACGACAGCAGTGGAGCAAAGCGCCGCCTCTGGCTCGCTTTGGAGGCGGTCAGCGATAGGGCGCCAAACGTGCGGCCGTGGAAAGCCCCGATGAAAGCGATGTAGCTAGGCCGGCCGCTCGTGAACCGGGCGAGCTTCATCGCGCCCTCGATCGCCTCCGCACCCGAGTTGGTGAAGAACACCTTGGCCGCCGTGCCGGGCAGGATCTTCGCCTCGAGGCGCTCGGCCAGCTCGATCTCCGAGCTGTAGTAAAAGTCGGTGCCAGACATGTGAATGAAGCGCCTGGCCTGCTCCTCGATCGCGGCTACGACCTTGGGGTGTGAATGGCCCGTCGTGACGACGGCGATTCCCGCGGTGAAGTCGAGAAACCGGTTGCCGTCGACGTCGGTCACCCAGCAGCCTTCCCCCCTCTCCATGACAAAGGGATAGGCCCGCGTGAAGCTGGGAGACATCGCTCTGGAGTCGCGGGCAATCAGCGCAGCCGCCTTAGGGCCTGGAAGCGACGTCAGGAGGAGTGGCTTCTTACGTCCGGTGATCACCACCCGGAAGGTATCAGACGTCCGCGCTTTGGAGAACTCTCTAAACGTGTGGCGTGTAGGCCGGATTCACTCCGGCCGTCCCAATACGGGCAACATGCCGCCGCGCATGGCGAGGAGTGATCACTCAACTAATCCCATCCTGGTTCCCTCTCATAATCCACGGGTGATGGCCCTAACGGCGCAGCAAGTTCGAATCTTGAATGGCAGGCACTTCGCCACGGTCGCCACGGTCATGCCGGATGGGAGCCCGGAAGCCACGTTGGTGTGGATCGAGACGGACGGCACCTACATCTACTTCAACACGGCGTTCCCGCGGCTGAAGGCCCGCAATCTCGAGCGAGATCCTCGCGTCGCGATCACAGTCTTCGACTCCAAGCACCCTTATGACGAGGTGCTCGCGATCCGGGGGCGGGCGGAGCTCATCCGCGAGGGCGCCGACGAGCACATCGACAAGCTCTCCCGCATGTACAAAGGGCTGCCCTTCAAAGACTTTCGCCCGGGCCAGACACGGGTGATCGTGAAGGTGACACCCGAACGGATTCACGTGCAATGATCTCCACGTAATGGCCAAAGGCGAACAGGTAATGGCGAAGGCGACCAGGACGTTCGCCATCCGGGCCGCCACGCACGACGACCTCCCGGCGATCGTCGGCCTGTACAACTGGGCGGTCAACCAGACTTTCGCCACTATCGACTCGGAACCGCTGGACACCGAAGAGGCCGCCCAGTGGTGGGAGGCGCACGGCAAGCGCTCCAAGCTGATCGTCTCCACCGACGAGACCGGAGTGATCGGCTGGGCACGCCTGTTCCCGTGGAAGCAAAGTGGCTTCGACGTCGTCGAGGACCTCGTCTACGTCGACCCGGTGCACCAAGGGCGTGGCATCGGCCGAGCCCTTCTCACCGAGCTGATCAAAGAGGCGCAAGGCCTCGGTTATCGCACCATCGTCGCCACGATCGCGACGGACAACCGCGCCGGCCTGGCACTGCACTCGAGGCACGGCTTCGAGGTGGTCGGCACGATCAAGAACGCGGCGCACAAATTCGACCGCTGGATGGACATCACCCTGGTCCAGCGCTCCCTCGACGCGTAAATCCCTTCACCCTTGCGCAGGGGGATGCGACCCCCTCAGCCAGAGGGCTAGGGCGAGATGCTTAGCGCAGAACTCCCAACGATCGGCGAACCCGTTGCGTACGCGGCTGGGTACACGACCTTCATCACTCCGACCGCCTGCCACTGTCCGATGACCGCCGCGGATCTCGTGTTCTGGCCCTCGTCGAGCGAGCCGTCCGCTCCGAACTTGACGCCGCCTCCGTTGATGCTGTCGCCCGTGGGAACGTTGACGTTAAGCGCGGCGGTGCGGAGAGAATCGGGGGTGATCGTTCCGGACACGTTCGGGATGACGTCGTGGAACAGGGTCCAGCCGCCCACAAACCCGGCCACCGCTGGTATTTCCATGGCGTTCCCGGCGTTGTTCTGCCCGTAGACCGAGCGCGCCGTGGCCAGCAGCGCCTGGCCGGCGGGTGATAGAGCGGCAAGGCTGATATTGGCGTCAGGCTTGTCCGCCGCGTAGACGCCGACCGACGCGGCACCGAGCCGCTGGCCGAACGCCGGCATGCAGAAGGCGGAGCTCGTGCCGATCGCCGCCTTGAGCGACACATTGTGCCGCAGCACCGCCTGCCAGATGGCCACACCGTCGTCGAGATAGCTCACGTCCCAAAGGAAATCAGCGCGGTCCGCCGCAAGCCGGGTGGCGATTGCGTCCGGGTTGTACGCGTATGGGTCGTACTCGATGACGTCGACGACCTGTATGCCCATTTCCTTCGCCAGGGCTTCCTCACCGCCGCCCACGGATCGCCCGTAGATGTCGTTGACGCGAACGACGACCGCACGCCCAGCGGAAAGTCTCATCTGCGGCAAGAGCACGTCATGCGTGAAAGTCACGGCCATTCGTCCCAGCGAGCTTCCTGTCGCGACGGTGCGAAAGACGTAGCGGCGCTGCGCCGTGATGGGGTCGGCGACCGCGCCGGTCTCCCAGTAGACGGTCTTCAGCTCCTCGGCCCGCGCGGACGCCGCGGCAGAGAGCGTGCTTCCGTAGGTGCCCAGGATCGCCGGCACATGGTAGTCGTGTACCAGGGTGTCGACCGCCGCGCTCGCGGCTTGTGGCGTCGTGGCGTCGATGACCTGGAGCCTGACGTGAGCCTTCAACGCGCCGCTCGACTCCGCCACCGCGAGCGCCGCACGCACGCCCGCGAGCTCTTCTTTGCCGCCCGGAGCCTGTGGTCCGCTCAGCGGGTAGATCGCGCCGAGCACCAGGTCGTGACTTTGATCAGCCTGGGATTGCCCGCACGCCGCAGCGGCAAAAAGCACGAGGGCGACCAGGGCGACGCGCCGGATCTTCAAAGGGGCCCCCACTCGAGCCAGAATATCGCCTCTTCAGGCTGGGGCGGTCGCTGGGATCCCGGCGCCGCGCGCTTCGGCAAGCTGGCGCTCCAGCTTCGGCGCGGTCGCGTAGCCGTAATTGACATGCAGCGCCCTGCCTTCCGGCGACATTACGACCGTCGTGGGAAGGGTGTACACGTGGAAGCGGTCGGCCAGCGTTCGCTCCGCGATCGCGTCGACCTTGTCGATGCGCACGGGCCCGAGCTTGGCGAGAGCCGGCTCCTGGTGCGTGCGGCAGACGGTGCAGCCGTCGCCGGTGAAGTAAAGGATGTACGGGTCGCTCGCCGGTCCGGCGACCACGCCCAGGGTGTGCGCACGCGCGCGGCGTGACCGGACAACCTCCAGGCATGCGGCGGCAAGCACGACGATGCCTGCTGCCGCCAGAGCCCAGAGCTGCGCGTTCATTACGGAGTCCCGGTCGTCTCCGACGACCGGGTTGCGCGGATCAAACCGCGCTTGCCGAGCTGGTAGTAGATCTGGCAGCCCAGGCAGTACCCGAACGCCAGGTTGACGAAGGCAAGCACCGCGACGAGAAGAGCGATGGCGAGGCCGACGACAGCCAGCGGCGGCAAGAACGCTGACGCCACAGCCAGGAACACCCCACCCAGACCCTGCGCGAAGTTGTGAGGTTCCGGCTTGTCCGGCACCGGCCGCGGCGTGACGATGCCGCGCGGTTTCAAAACCTTGAAGTACAGCTGCTTGAAGAGCGCCAGCTGCGGCGCGAACGTACCCAATAGCAGGACGACCGCGAGGAGCGGGATCAGGACCAGCAGCGGCCTGTACAACGCGCTACCAACAAAGGCGACAAGCACGGTCGCCACGATGCCGGTCTGGTTGACCTTCAGCGCCGAGTGGTCGACGAAGCCGGTGCTCACTTCTCGATCGGGGCCTTGATCGAGCTGCCCCACTCCGTCCACGAGCCGTCGTAGTTGCGGACGTCGGGGTAGCCGAGCAGCTCTTTCAACACGAACCACGTGTGCGCGGAGCGCTCGCCGATGCGGCAGTACGCGATCACCTCTTTGTTCGACGTGATGCCCTTGCCGCCGTAGATCTCCTTCAGCTCCTCGACGCTCTTGAAGCTGCCATCCTCGGTGTTGACCGCGGTGCCCCACGGGATGCTGACTGCCGTAGGGATATGGCCACCCCGCTGCGCCCCTTCCTGGGGAAGGTTCTCCGGCGCGAGCAGCTCACCGGAGTACTCCTTGGGCGAGCGCACGTCAACCAGGCCGGCCTTGCCGAGCTTGGATTGGACGTGGTCGCGGTAGGCGCGGATGTCCTCCTTGGGAGAACCGTGGAACTTGTAGTCGGTCGCAGGGTAGTTCGGGGCGTCGGTGCTGTACTCGCGTCCTTCCTTCTCCCACTTGACGCGGCCGCCGTCGATCAGCTGGACCTTGTCGTGCCCGTAGTACTTCAGGCCCCAGTACGCGTACGCCGCAAACCAGTTGTTGTTGTCGCCGTAGAGCAGGATCGTCGTGTCGGGCGTTATCCCGCCCTGGCCGAGCAGGTTCGCCAGCGCTTCCTTGCTGGCTATGTCGCGATTGATCTGGTCCTGAAGGTCGCGCCGCCAGTTCCAGCCGACCGCACCCTCGATGTGACCCTTCTCGTAAGCGGACGGGTCGACGTCGACTTCAACGATGCGAAGTCCCTTGTCCTTCCCGTGCTCGGCGACCCACTCGGTGGTCACCAAAGCCCTGGTTGTCGTCGATGAGCTCAATTCGATACCTCCAAAGAATGCCAATCACGAAACAGCTGATCAAGGCGGAGACGAGAAACGGTCGAATGGGCGCGCCCTGACGGGCGCGAGCAAACGGCCGAACTAGCTACAGAAGCAGGCCAGGATGTGAACTAGCCGCTGGGCAGGCCAGGTAAGGTCACGCATAGACACGACATTTTATGACAACCGATGATGGCCAGTGCCGATTCCTCGATGATTGAGCGCTAATGCGAATCGATCTCATTAAGTACCAGGCGCTGGGCAATGACTACTTCGTCGTGGACCTTCCCGCCCCTCTCGACCAGGTGGTTGAGCTGCTACCCATTCTGTGCGACCGCCACCGCGGCCTCGGTTCGGACGGCCTTCTCGCTTTCGATCCCCAGGCCATGACGGTGCGGATCTTCAATCCCGACCGATCCGAAGCCCAGAAGAGCGGCAACGGTCTGCGCATCGCGGCCGCCCACGCCGTTCTCGAGCACGGGGCGGGCGATGTGTTCGAGCTTCGGACGGCCGGCGGCCCGAACCCCGTCCGGATCTTGAACCGTAGCGGTGCGGAGGTGGTGTGCGAGGTGGACATCGGCCGGCCATCGTTCAAGGCCTCCGACCTACCGGCCAAGTTCGACGGCGAGCCGGACTGGGTGCACCTGGACACGCCTGGCGGACCTGTTGAGGCGATGCTGGTCTCAGTCGGCAACCCACACTGTGTGGTGTTCGGCCAGCCGGCGACCATGGAGCGCTGCCTCGAGCTCGGGCCCCATCTCGAGCGCCACCCCGCCTTTCCCGAGCGCACCAACGTCCAGCTGTTCGAGGTCCTCGATCGAGGGCGGGTCCGGGTGGAGATCTGGGAGCGCGGCGCAGGCTACACGCTCGCGTCAGGTACGAGCGCCAGCGCGGTGGCGGCGGCGTGCATGCGCGGGGGGCTGGTCAACGACCAGGTGACGATCCAGATGCCAGGCGGCGACCTGAAGATCCGACGCGAGAAAACGGGCAACCTGGTCCAGTCAGGGCCGGCCCGGCGCGTCTATCGGGCGACGGTCGACCTCGCCGACTTCAAGCCGGAGTAGCCAGCCGCTGCACCGCGGCGGATAGGTCGGCCAGGCCGCCCATCACCGCGTCAGCAAGCGCCGGATCGTCCTTCTCGCCCTGCCGGTTGACCCAGATCCGCGTGATGCCGAGCTCGTGAGTCGGCCTGATGTCGTGGAAGTAGCTCTGCGCGACGTGAATCCAGACGTCGGCCGAAGCGCCGAACGTGGACTGGAAGAGGCTGAAGTGCGCTGGATTCGGCTTGTAAGCGGACACGTCCTCGGCCGTGATGACCGCGTCGAACGGAACCGGGAGTCGGCGCTGGGTGAGCGCGATGATGTCGCGGTCGCAGTTGGTCAGCAGGGCAAACTTCCAGCCCTCCTTGCGCAGCGCGCCCAGCGCCGGTCCGACATCGGCGAACGCCGGCCAGTAGGGAATCGTCGAGACGAGCGCCGTCGCATCGTCCGGCTTCAGATCGAGCGCGAGCTGCCGCGCGGCGCGGCGAGTCGCCTCGGTGAGGACCGCGCGGTAGCGCCTAAACGAGCCCTCCGTTTCAACCTCCGCTTCGATGGCGATGTACGCGTCGAGGAACTCTGGACCGTGTCCCGGGAAAAGCAGCTCCCCGGTGGTCCGGATGCCGTGGCGCCAGTCGATCAGTGTGCCGAAGCAGTCAAAGGTCAACCAGCGCCCGGGCATTTTATTTCGCTGAGTTAGTGGCCGGGCGCCCGGTACGAGGCTCCGGCGGCCTTCTTGGCCGCCTGGTCGATCTCTTCCGGTGTCAAGAGCACGATCGTCTTGAGGTGGCTGAGCGCGCCCGTGGCTCCCACGGCCAGAGCGAAGGCGGCCGCGGATACATTGTCAGGCACGTCGGCGATGCCGTACACATCGCTCTCACCGAGGGCGAAATACAGGGCGTCGAGCCGGCCGCCAAGCCCCTTGATCGCCGCCTCGATGGCGGTGCGCCGGCCGGTGCCGCCATCCTTGACGACACCCTTGAGCCCCTCTTGCGAGTATGCAGCCTCGATCATGTATTTGGCCATATCAGACCTCCTTGAACTAACGGATTGACGTCGTCGGAACCCCTAACCCGCTTTCGGCATGTACTCCATGATCGCGTGGGCGAGGTGCTGCATCGACATCGACTGCAGCCACACTCGGCCTGGACCGGTGAGCGCCGCCAGGAAGAGACCCGAGCCGCCGAAAACCGCGTTCTGGATGCCCGGGACCGTGGTGATGTTGAAACCAACCGACTCCTGGTACATGCCGACATGGCCCGGGTGAACGCGCAGTGTGTTGCCAGCCTCAAGGTCGTACGTGACCACCTCACCGTGGAGCTCGACCCAGGCCTGGCCCTGTCCCTGCAGCCGCTGCATGCGGAACCCGGTGCCGCCGAAGATGCCGGCGCCCAGCCGCTGCTGGAAACCGATCGAAAACTGCACGCCAAGCGTGGCGCACATGAAGCCGTGGCGGTGGACCATGTAGCCCTGGCCGGGAGCGATCTCCATCGGCAGGATCTGGCCGGGCAGCTTGGCCGCAAACGCGAGCAGGCCCGGCCCGCCCACCGCCGTGTACTCGGTCATGAAGAGGGTGCCGCCGGCCATCGCCCGGCCCAGCGCGCCCATGAATCCACCCTGCTGGCCGCCCGCCGAGGTCGACGTCTGCATCTGGAGGGCCATCGACATCCACGAAAGCTGACCCGACTCGGCGAAGATCTTCTCGTTGGGCTGCATGCTCAACTCGAGGACAGGCATCGTTGTGCCTACGATCTTGGATTCCATGTTCCCCCTCTAGTGAATCGAAGCGGTGGCGTCGGGACGATTATCCCCTGCGCAAGCGCTCGCAAGATACGACCTACTGATCGCTCCCCGTTGACGAGAAGTGAACATGCGAGTCGATCGTACGGCGACGCGCCGCCCTGTGGCCGGGCGTGCGGGAGCAGGAATCGCAGATCCCGACGACCAGCACCTCGGTGCGTAGCGGCTTGAAGTGATGGCCCTCTTCCAGGTGAGCCTCGAGCTCACTCACGAGCTCTTCCTGGATGTGCAGCACTCCGCCGCACACCTGGCAGACCGCATGGTGATGATCACCGCTGGCGAGCTCGTAGTAGGTGGCGCCCTCACCGAGGTGCGCGGCGTAGACGGAGCCCGATGCTGTGAGAGCTTCCAGCGCTCGGTAGACGGTGCTCCGCGGGAAACCCGGCTTGCTCTTGTGAAGCTCCGCGGAGATCTCATCCGCCGTGCAATGGCCGCCCAGGCCGACGATTGCGTTGTAGACCATCGTCCGCTGGGCGGTACGGCGCATGCCCGGGGCGAGCATCAGGCGTGCTTAAAGAGCGCCATGGGAGCGCCCGGCGGGTATGACTCGCAGCGACCGATCTGCTTTGGTGAGGAGCCTGCAGCCCGATCGCTCGACCACAAGGTCGTCCTCGATGCGGACGCCGCCCCAGCCCGGGATGTAGACGCCCGGCTCGATGGTGAAGACCATGCCAGCCTCGAGCACCGTGGCCGAGCCCGGGTCAAGGCTCGGATCTTCGTGTGCCTCGAGGCCGAGGCCATGCCCGACTCGGTGGAAGAACCGATCGCCCATGCCGGCCGCATCAATCACCTGCCGGGCCGCCGCGTCGACCGTTCCGGTCGTCGTGCCCGGTCGCACCGCCGCGATTGCGGCGTCGTGTGCCGCTAAGACGAGGCGATGGATCTCCTCGTGCCGGTCGCTCGGCTCGCCGACCACGGCCATTCGCGTCGTGTCTGCGCGGTAGCCGTCGAAGGTCGCACCGAAATCGAGGAGAACGAAATCGCCTGCGCTGAGCTTGCGGCTCGTCGGGCGCATGTGGGGCAACGCCGAGTTCGGTCCTGATTGGACCAGGCTTTCAAACGACAGAGTGCCGCCCTGCTCGCCGATCGCCGCGCCGATCATGACGGAGACCTCGAGCTCCGTCTGTCCGGGGCGGAGCCTGGTGATGACCTCTTCACCGACGGCATCTGTCATCGAAGCTGCGCGCGCAAGCTTTTCGACCTCGCCCTGGTTCTTGATCCGCCGCAGGCGGCGGATCTCGGGGCTCACATCCACCATCTCGCGCGCGGCAGTGCGGGCGATCAACATCTCAGCGGCTTGAAGGGTCAGGTGCTCTTTCTCGACGCCGACCTCCATGCAGCCCTCCAGCGCGGTGCGCACCAGCGCGTATCCGTCCTCCCCATCACGCCACGACACGACTTCGGCGTCGTCGTCGTGCCGGCTGGCTTTCTCGTGCTCGAGCGCGGGCACGATGAGCGTTGCGCGATCCGGCCGCACCGCCAGCGCCATCAAGCGCTCGAACGGCTCGGCATGGAAGCCGGTCAGATAGGCGATCGACACCGGCTTGGTGATGTAAGCGGCATCCAGGTTGCGCCGCGCCATCCAAGCGCGAAGGTCCTCGAGGGCCGACGCGCTAGTCAATGCCGACGATTCGCACGTTGTACGAGCCGCTTGGCGTCTTGATCTCGACCTGTTCACCGACGCGATGCCCGATCAGCGCCTTTCCCAGCGCGGACTCGTAGCTGACCCGACCCGCTTTGGGGTCGGCTTCGGCGGGCCCGACGATCCGATATCTCTCCTCATCGGCGCCGTCCTCGCTGAAGCGCACGGTGCTGCCCATGTCGACCACGCCCGTCTTCGGCTTGGCCTCGATCAGCACGTGGTTCTTGACGATCGCTTCGAGCTCGTTGATCCGTGCCTCCATCATTCCCTGCTCGTTCTTGGCGGCGTGGTACTCGAAGTTCTCCGACAGGTCCCCGAACTCTCGGGCGGCTTTGATCTTGGCCACGATCGCCGGCCGTCGGACCGTGGTCAGCTCGTGGAGCTCCTTTCTGACCGCCTCGAGCCCTTCGGGTGTGATGTGGACGTCGTTGATCATCAATTCGAGTCTAGTCCTGCGCGCAGCCCGCGCCGTCAGGTGCGCCTGCGCGCGCCCGGCCGCGCCGTATACAGTCGCCCCATGAGAAGGCTGTTGCTGACCGTTGGGATGCTGCTCATGGGAATGGCGATGGTCGGCGGCGCGGCCGTTTCGCTCGTCGGCACTTCGCTCTTGCCTCTCGACCAGGAGGTAGGAACCCACGCGTCGGCTGCTGGTGCGGTGCTCGGCATCGGGCTGATGGCCGCGGCCGTCAACCCCGCGGGCAACATCGGCTGGGTGCGGGCGGGAATCCTCTATGGCTTCGTCGTCCTTGCGTTCGAAGCCGGGTCCTACTACCTGTGGCGCTCACCGTTCCACATCGGCCCGGTCTTCTTCGGGTTGGCGTTCAGTCTGCTTTTGATCGCCACCTACCCCCAGCGCAGGCAGCTCATCCCCCCGACTTCCGGCCGCGTGACCAAGATGCCCACGACCACTGACCACAAACCCGCGACCCACGAAATGACAGAGCCGGCGGACTAGGGGCTCGCCTTTAGGTCTTAGGGGCCAGCGCCTGGACCTGCGCCATCATCCGGCGCTGCAGCAGGAAGGATGCGCTGTAAACCGCGGCTGCCAGAGCGGCGCCCGCGAGCACCGCGAGCGTGGCGTGAAGCAGCGATGGGGAGATCGGGACGAGGGCGACCGCGTCGGCGCCGATGACTGCCCCCAGGGTCAGAGCGAGCGGCGTCAACAGGGGCAGCAGCTGGAGGCGCTTCATCACCGGCGGCACCGGAGGCTCGACCCGACCCACCATGCGCTGGCCCATCACCCCTACCGAGCGGACGTGGCGCAGGTTCGGAGTCACGGTCAGGACGACGTTGACCTGGTTGCCGGGAACCTGCTTCAGGCGAGCGGGCGGCACCAGGTACTGCTCAACCCCACCTCGAGTCTGGACCATCATCATTCCGAGGCCGATCGAGGTACTCACCGAGCTCGCCCCGACGAGCTGACCCTGCACGAGCTTCGCCTCAGCCTTGCGATCTCTGAGCGCGAGCCGGAAGCCTGGCGCGACAAAGCTTGCGAGAAGCGCTATCGGCAGCAGCCATGCCAGCGACGCGGCCACCGCCACCGGCCATCCATACCCCGGCGGCAGAAACACGAGCAGCGCCGCGATGACCAGCACGCAGACGATGCCCACCGCGACCGCGATATAGCCCATGCGGATCACGAAGTCGGGCGCGTACCCCTGAAGCATCCCGCCCGCCTGGACGTACCGCTCACGCTGCTTGCGCGTCTGGCCCGGCGTGGTGGCCGTGCCTGCTTTAGGCTGCACCTGCCGCATCTGCTGCCGGACCTGTCTGACCTGTTTCTTTCCCACCCATGGGGAGTCTATCGGTCCCGCTATGGATGATGCTTCAGGAAGTGCGCTGGCTCGGGTCGACCGCCGGCACCAGCACACGCTTCACGTACGTCGTGCCGTTCACCGTGAAGCTCCCAGAGAAAAGGATGGCCGGCTCGTAAAAGCTGTGGTCGCCGGCAACAACCAGCGAATACACGAGCTCGGCGCTCGTCAGCGCCACAGCTGGGGTGCTCGCGCTGCTCGCGCCCGGCGGCGATGACGCGAGGGCGGATCGCACGGCTTGGTCGGCCGAGATGATCGGATAGCTCGCGGCGTCCAGGCTCAACGGCAGCGGCCCGATCGCCTCCGTCGGCCTGTTGTTGCTCGTCAGGTCGACCTCGAGTCCATAGGGTTCCCCCGTGCCGTCGACGAGGTATGCGTAGCCATAACCGCTGACGCCAAACTGCCTGAGCAGCTTCACCTTCGTCAGATCGCCCGACACCACGGCCTCCGACGTGTACGGCCACGTGGGCGCCAGGCTGCGCTCGGCGAGGAAGACGAGGGCGACATCCGCGGGGCCGCCCGCCGCATCGATAGACCCGACTGAGGTGATCGGAAGGATGGTGAACGTCGGCTCGTGGGCCGGCGATTGGACCGTCCCGCGCACTCGTATGTTGAAATTGGTCGTCTCGTATGACCCCATGTAGCCGGTAGGCCGCGACACGAGGATCGCCCCGAGCGACGTGGCGAATTGATCTGCAGTGTTAGTTGACGGCTCCTGGTAGCGAAACACCGGCGCAATGCTGAAGTTCAAAACAAGCTTGCCGGTCCACGTCAGCGCAACCGGACCGCCATAGTCCGCACCGGGCGATGTCGTGGAGGGTTGGCTCACACCGTTTGCCGCTTTCGGGGTCAAGCCTGGCGCAAGCACCGGCGACGGCAGCCGGCCGAACGCGCCCGATGCCTGAGGAGCGTATTGGCCAGCCGAAAGGCCCGACGTCGCGCTGGTGCTGCCGCCGCCGAAATGCACCCCGCTGAACGTCACGATGCCCGCGCCGATGATCACCACCAGCACCGCGGCCACTGCAGCCATGGGAACCGCCGGCACCTCCCGGATGCCCTGGATCAGGCCGAGCCACGCATCCCGTAGTCGCGTTCCCGCCGGCCTGCGGGCCTGCATGCGAGTCCACAGCTCGTCCTCGAAACCGATTCGCGGCCGGGTGGTCTCGAAGGCATCATCGAGCTGCCGCTGCAGCGCTTCCAGCTCCAGGTCCTCTTCGGGATCGCTCACACGCCCTCCATCGCAACCGCTTCCTTGAGCGCCTTACACGCACGGTGGTAGAGCATCTTGGCCGCATCCTCGCTGCACTTGAGCAAGACCCCGACCTCTTCGAAGCTGAGACCCGAATGGCGCAGAGAGATCGCGTCGCGCTGCCGTTCGGGCAACCCCGCCACGTGCTCGAGCAAGGCACGGTACTGGATCCGCTCCTCCGCCACGCCGGAGGGATCCATATCTGCCACCGGCTGGTGCTCGATCGTCCGGCGCAGTCGCTCTCGCCGCCCATGGGCGCGAAAGTGGTCGAGCGTCGCGTTGCGCGCGATCCTAAAGAGCCAGGCGGCGGGCGTGGTATTACGAGCCTCGAACCGGGCGTAGGCCTGGTATGCGTTCATGAAGACCTGGGCCGTGATGTCCTCCGCGTCAGCCGAGCTCGTGACCTGCGCCCGGACATAGGCGTAGATCCGGCCAAGGTAGGCGCGGTAGAGATCTTCGAATACGGGCCTGTCGGCGACCACGGCCGGTTCATGGTAGGTGTGCGCCCCATATTTGAGGCAACGCCCGGAACATTGCGGTCGTAACGACTCCTCTCCCGCCTACGACCTGAGGGCGGCGCCGACCTCCACCGGCCGGTTCGTGAAGATCGAGTCGGGCTTGCAGTATTTGCACCAGGCGACGGCAGCGTCGTCGTCGACCGGCCAGACCGCCACGGCGCCACCGGCGGCGTGTACCTCCTTGACCAGCTGAGGGTCCATCGCGCCCCAGTGCGGCGAGAAGACGTCCGCGCCCGCCTCCTTCAACATCCGGGCGGGATCGATCGGTCGGGCGCCTTCCAATATGCCGAGCTGCAGCCTGGACTCCATCTCGCGAAGGACGCGAATCGACGGGTGGTGGAACGACACGACCGCGCATTCCGAGACCGCGCCCAGCTGTCTCAGCATGGCCACCAGCTTGTCCTCCAGCCCGGGGTACTGAATCGGCGCCTGCTTGATCTCGATCACGAGCCCGACCTTGCCGAGCGCGAGCTCTATGACCTCCTGGAGCAGCGGGATCCGCTCACCGCGGCCCGCGTCGAGACGGCGAAGCTCGGCGGCGGTGTGGTCGCGGACCAGCCCGGACCCGTTGGTCGTTCGCTCCAACGTGTGGTCGTGGATCACGACAAGCCGGCCGTCCGACGACAGGTGGACGTCGCATTCGATCAGGTCGCAGCCGGCCGCGATCGCGGACCGGAAGGAACGCATTGTGTTCTCGGGGTGCTCGGCTGGATTGCCGCGATGACCGCCCAGCAACGGACGCCCGTCATCGGCCGCGGATTCGTAGCGATCCCGTATCGATTGAGTCAAGCGCCGGTCAGTCTAACTGCGGGCGAGAGGTAATCTGGCGTTCAGCAATTGCTTAGCGGGCGTCGGCGATTTTGTCGAAATCCCTAACCAAGACCCGCCACCCTGTTGGCTATAGTGCTTGGGTGAGCCCGGGCCGCCCAAAGACCATTGGCGAGGTTCGCGCAAGCGGACACAAGCGCGAGACCGTCAAGCAGGAAATGCGCCGCAATCTCCTGACCCGCCTTCGCTCCGGCGAGCCTCTGCTCGAAGGGATCATCGGCTTCGACGACACGGTGCTGCCGCAGCTGTCCAACGCGGTGATCTCAGGCCACGATGTGATCCTCCTCGGCGAACGTGGCCAGGCGAAGAGCCGGATCATGCGCTCGCTGGTGAGCCTCCTCGATTCTGAGGTGCCTGCCATCGCGGGCTGTGAGATCAACGATCACCCGTATGCGCCGATCTGCCGGCGCTGCCTGGACCTGGTTGCCAAGGACGGGGACAAAGTCGAGGTGCAGTGGATCGAGCGCGAGCGCCGTTACGGCGAGAAGCTCGCCACGCCGGACATCTCGATCGCCGACCTCATCGGCGAGGTGGACCCTATCAAAGTCGCCGAGGGTCGCTATCTCGCCGACGAGCTCACCATTCATTACGGCCTCCTGCCGCGGAGCAATCGCGGCATCTTCGGCATCAACGAACTGCCGGACTTGGCGGAGCGAATACAGGTCGGCCTGCTCAACATCATGGAAGAGAAGGACGTGCAGATCCGCGGCTATCGCGTGCGCCTACCGCTCGACCTGTTCGTCATCGCCAGCGCCAACCCGGAGGATTACACCTCTCGCGGACGCATCATCACGCCGCTCAAGGACCGCTTCGGCTCGCAGGTGCGCACCCACTACCCGCTCAGCATCGGCGATGAGATGCAGATCATGGAGGCGGAGAAGCACCCGGTCCCGGAGGACTTCGAGCTGATCTTTCCTTCCTTTATGAAAGAGATAGTCGCCGAGCTGACACACCTCGCGCGGCGCAGCCCGCACATCTCTCAGTCGTCAGGCGTGTCGGTGCGCATGTCGATTGCGAACTTCGAGAACCTGGCGAGCAACGCGATCCGGCGAGCGGCCCGCCTCGGAGAGACACTCGCAGTGCCTCGGATCACCGACCTGGCGTTTCTCGCATCGTCCACCGCGGGACGAGTGGAGATCGAAGCGCTCGATGAAGGAAAAGAGGAGCAGGTGCTGTCGCGCCTGGAGCGCGGTGCCGTGAGCGCCGTCTTCAGCCGGCACTTCTCCGCGTCACAGTTCGATGGCATCGTGGCCAAGTTCGAAGAGGGCACGATGCTCGAGGCCGGGGAAGGGATCCCGGCGCGAACCTACACGCGAGCGTTCGGCGATCTCCCGGAGCTGACCACCGCGCTGAAGAAGCTCAGCCTGCCCGACCGACCCGAGGTGCGCGCGTCGGTCATCGAGTTCCTGCTCGAAGGGCTGCACCTGAACAAGCGGCTGAATAAAGATGAGGTCGACGGAAAAGCCGTCTACCGCCGCTGATCACGTATGAGCGTCGCCAGTAGGCTGGATTTACTCCGGCCGTCCCCCGCCTTCCCCGTAACACCCCGCGTCACCAGGAGAGCTATTTCGAAAATCCAATCGAGGGAAGATGAGCAGGCGCCTTGGCGAAGCCAACGCGCCGATGAGAAGGAACCGTCCGGTTCCTTCTCATAAGTCTATTTCTGGGTTGCGTAGATCCAGGTGAATGCGATCACCAGGCCCACCACCATCAAGAAGAAGAGCAGCTCCACCCGGATCGCCAGGCGAACCAACCCCCGCGCGCGCCGCGTGCGCTCACCGCATCGCTCGCAGTAAGCGGCGTTCGGAACCAGAGCCCCACCGCACGTGTCGCAAGCGGACTGCACCTGGGCCATCACCCAAAGGCTACATACTCAGATGAGATGGAACTCGCAGAGGAGATATCGCCCGCCGACGTCGTCCTTCTGATGAGCTCGGTGCCCGAGCGCATCAGCGATCTCGTTTATGGGCTGGATGAGCCTCGCCTGCGGTATCGCCACGGTCCGGCGTTTCAGACCTTGGGTGGCCTGATCGGCCACCTCCTCGAGTCGGGGTCGAAGGTCGACGGTCTGCTTCGGCACGCGCACCTTGACGGCATCGCCACGGCAGATGTGCGCGCCACGATCGATCCGGGCCACGACGCGGAGCTCGACCGTCCGCTGCAGGAGGCACTCGAGGACTTTGCGCGAATTCGCCGACGCACAGTCGATCTCCTCCATGGCTGGGGTAAGAGCGAGTGGGACCGCAAGCTCAGTGACCCACGCGCCGGCGACATCACCCTTCTGGAGGTTTGCCGCATGGTGGCGCGGCACGAGATCGCCCACATCGCGCAGATCCGCAACCTGACGGTGCTGCTGCCAGAGCCGCAGGACCTCGGCCCGGCTCCTTCCGCCGTCCAGTAGGACTACCGTTCCCTCGTGTCCGAGACTCCCCAAGCCGAGGTTTCGGCGGCCGAGGCTCCAGCGCCTGAGGCTTCAGCAGCCGAACGGCCGGCCAAGTCGGGCCGATCTCGCCGCAAGCGGAAATCGGGACGCTCCGAGGGTCGGGCCTCACAGTTCTGGATGATCGTCAGCTCGCCCGACAACTTCCGCAAGACGCGCGAGCAGGGGTTCACGATCCAGGGGCTCAAGAGCCGGCACCGGCGACGCGTCGAGACGATGCACGTCGGTGATCGGATGCTCTACTACGTAACCGGCAGGATGGCGTTCGCGGCTACCGTGACGGTCGCCTCGCCTATGTACGAGGACCACACGCCGATCTGGCGTTCGGCGCGGCGCGACGAGGACTACCCGTGGCGGGTCCACATCCGGCCCGACATCGTCCTCGACGACGCCGATTGGGTTCCGGCCAAGGAGCTCGCTTACCGCCTCGACTACGTGCGCAAGTGGCCACCCGAACACTGGACGCTTGCTTTCCAGGGACACATTCACGCGCTGCCTCGCACGGATTTCTCGATCCTCGAAGACGAGCTGGCCCGCAGCGCCCGCCGCAGGAGATCCCTGGCCGTTTAGTGGTCATGCACGGAGGTTCACCACAGGTGGCCACCCTCAAGCGGATCTACCGCTTTCATTTCAGCAACGAGCGCAGGGAGAGGCTCTTTCTCGCCTCGATAGGCTTCCTCTTGACGTTCGCGATCGTGCGTACCATCACCTACCTCATCCGGGCGGGTGTCGGGCCCTTCCACAACGTCACCAGTGGTGGCCTGCACATCCATCACCTCGTGTGGGGCATCCTCCTGCTCCTGCTCGTCGGGTATGTCTGGCTCATCGAAGTAGGCACCGGCTCCAACTGGCTGGCGAGCGTAACTGCGATCGCATACGGGGTCGCTGCCGCGTTGACCCTCGACGAGTTCGCGCTGTGGCTCAACCTCCAGGACGTCTACTGGACCGGGGCCGGTCGGGCGAGCATCGACGCCGTGGTGATCTTCGCCGGCCTGCTGTCCGTCGGCACCTGGGGTGGGCCGTTCCTGCGCGAGGTGGCTGAGCACGTCGTCAAGCGGCAAAAAGCGGGCTGATGGTGTCACAAACCCGACGCCGGCGGTGCTTGTCTAGTAGTGGGCATGAATCTCGGAGTGAGATCGGTGGCGACCGTCCGGCCTGACGATAAGTCGTTCGAGGCGCTGTTCACCGCCGAATACGGCCGGGTGACGGGGATTGCAAACCGCGTGCTCGCGGACCCACACGAGGCTGAGGACGTGGCGCAGGAGGTCTTCATCGACTTCCACCGCCTGCACTCGGCAAGTGCGCAGTACGCTCCGGCGTGGTTGCACCGCGCTGCGGCGCATGCCGCGCTGAACCGGCTGCGAGGCGCCCGGCGCCGGCAGCGTCGCGAGGTGGCGCAGGCCGCCGAGGAAAGCGATCAAACGGTCGACCCACAAAAAATGCTCGAGATGAGTGAGGACCGCCGCCATGTGCGCCAGGCCCTCGCCCGGCTCGCTCCCAAACCCGCGGCGGTGCTAGTGCTCCGCTCCAGCGGTCTCAGCTACGCAGAGGTGGCTCAAGCGCTCGGCGTCGGTATCGGCCAGGTCGGAACACTGCTAAGGCGCGCGGAAGCCGCGCTGCGCAAGGAGGTAACCCGTGGCACATCTTTCTGAAGGAACACTGCGCCGGATGGTTGACGATCCGGACGTTCACAGCGGCGCCGACGGGCGCCATTTCGAGACTTGCGCCGAGTGCCAGGCCCGGTACAAGACCGTGTCTGAGGACGCTCGTGCCATCACGAGCCTGATGACCGCTCCAGACCTCAAGGTCGACGTGGCGTCGGCTTTCAACCGGGTGCGGTTGGCGCCTGCCGCCCGCCCGAGATTCGGTTTCCGGCTGCCGGTGCTCCGGCCGGGCTCGCGTCCGCTGGTGCTCGCGTTCGCCGCGGCCGTGGCGGCCGTGGCATTGCTCGCGACTGCGATCGCGCAAGACAAAAACACCTTCTCGCCGAATACCGTCACGCCCGTTCCAGTGACCCTCGCCGATATGCAGTCGCTTTCACAGCTCAGCGCGTATGGGACCGTCTCGTGGACGGAGCAGCCGCAGCTGCAGATCGTCAGCAGCGCCGCGGAGGCGAAGAGCATCTCCGGACTGCAGGTGCCGACTGTGGCTAGCCTGCCGACCGGAATCTCGACGACCGTGACGTACGCGGCGATGCCGCAGGCGGCTGCGGTATTCACGTTCAGCCAGGCAAAGGCTGCGGCGACGGCGGCGCAGACCGGAAAGGCCCTACCGGCATTGCCGGCGGGAATGGACGGGGCGCAGCTCACCGTGACCGTTGGTCCGGCCGTGGCTGAGATCTACGGCAACTTCAACAAGCCAAGCTCCGCAGACATCACCCAGGTCAGTCTGCCGCAGCTGATCGTCGCCGAATCGAGCGCGCCGGTGGCCACCTCGACTCAGGTCACCGTGAAGCAGCTCGAGGACTACATCCTCGCGCAGCCCGGACTCTCGCCCGAGCTGACTGCGGCGATCAAGGCCATCGGGGACCCCAGCACGACTCTGCCGATCCCGGTCCCGGTCCAGTTCGCCACGTCGTCGAGCGTGCCGATCCAGGGGGTCCAGGGCGTGGCGCTCGGTGACAACACCGGCGTGGGCGCTGGAGTGATCTGGGTCAAGAACGGGGTCGTCTACGGAGTGGTCGGCACGGTCAAGCAGATCGATGCAATCGACATCGCTAACCATTTGACCTGAGCAGGCGTTATAGCCTGCACTTCGTGGCAGATGTAATAGAAGAGAAAACGACCTCAGTGGCCGCTCCTCCCGGGGCGGCTGCTGGCTTTCCTGCAATACAGACGGTGAACCTCTCGAAGCGGTTCGGGCACACCGTCGCGCTGGCCGGCCTATCGATGACGGTGCCACGAGGCGAGGTCTTCGGGTTCCTCGGACCCAACGGGGCAGGCAAGACGACCTCGGTGAAGCTGCTGCTCGGGCTTCTCAGGCCGACCTCGGGCGAGGCCTGGCTTCTCGGCCGCCCGATCGGCGACCTGCAGACCCGACGCCGGATCGGCTACCTGCCGGAGCTCTTCCGCTACCAGGGCTGGCTTTCCGCGCACGAAGTCCTGGCCCTCCACTGCGAGCTGGCACCGCTGCCGAGGGCGAGCTGGAAGGACGAGATCACCTCGGCCCTCGAGACGGTCGGCCTGACCGAACGCGCAAACGATCGCGTGAGCACTTTTTCGAAAGGCATGCAGCAGAGGCTGGGCCTGGCCGCGGCGCTGGTGGGCGAGCCGGAGCTCGTGTTCCTCGATGAGCCGACATCGGCCCTCGACCCGGTCGGCCGCCACGACGTGCGTGAGATCATTCGCGGCCTCGCATCACGAGGCACCGCGGTGTTTCTCAACTCGCACCTCCTCAGCGAGGTGGAGCAGGTGTGCGATCGAGTGGCCGTCGTCGACCACGGCCGCGTGATCGCGTCGGGGACCATGGACGAGCTGCTCAGCGGGACGGCCGTCAAGGTGCGGGTGAGCGGTCTGGGCGATGCGGACATAGCCAAGCTTGGGAGCTTCGGGACCATCGACGACGAGGGCGCGCACCTGACCTTCACGAATCTCAAGCCCGACCGAGTGCCCGAACTGGTGGCGGCGATCGTCGCGCTCGGCGGCCAGGTGTACGAGGTCACGCCGCGCCACCAGACGCTGGAAGACCGCTTTCTTCAACTCCTCGAGGAAGAGGAGGAGGAGTCGTAGTGCCGCCAGTCATCGTCATCGCTCGGTTGACCGTCCAGGAGACGTCGCGCCGGCGGCTGATCCTCGCACTGGTCGTCCTCACGCTGATCGTCGTCGGCTTCTCCGCGTGGGGATTTCGCAAGATCACGACCGTGACCACCGGCAACGGTGCGACCCTCCCGCCTGAGCAGGTCGCGCTCATCACCTCGCAGCTTCTGATCGTGGTCACGTTCATGTACAGCGGGGTGCTCGCCTTGAGCGCGGCGGTGGTCGCCGGACCGCTGATCTCGAGCGAGGTCGAGAGCGGCCTTCTCCTGTCGATGCTGGCCCGCCCGATTCGCCGTAGTGAGGTCGTGATCGGAAAGTGGCTCGGGCTGGGGGTGCTCGTCGCGATCTACGCCGCCGGCTCCGCCTTCCTCGAGATCGCCGCGGTCGACTGGGCGACCGGGTACGTGCCGCCACACCCCATCCTGCTCGTCTTGTACGTGGGAGCCGAGGGCCTGGCGCTGCTCTCCCTCGGCCTGCTCCTGTCGACGCGACTCTCCGGCATCACGGGTGGCGTGATCGCGCTGGTCGCGTGGCTCATGGGTTGGATCGCCGGCGTCGTCGGGGACGTCGGGACCGGGCTTCAGAACCAGGCCGTGGAGAACGTCGGCGTGGTCAGCCACATGCTGCTGCCAACCGATTTGCTGTGGCGCGGCGCGATCTACGCGATGGAGCCGGACGCTGTCCTGGCGACGCTCCGATCGGCCGGGACCTTCGCTCGCGCCAATCCGTTCGCGGCGGTCGATCCACCACCATTGCCCTTTCTCGCGTGGGTGGTCGTCTGGTTCACACTGATGCTCCTGCTGAGCATCTGGAGCTTCAGAACGAGAGAGATCTAATTTCCCTCCCCCGCCAGGGGGAGGGTGACGGTGGGGGGCCGAACCCTATGGATAGAGCCCTCGCTCCCGGGTCGCGCCGGCGACGCGCGACACGGCCTGCACGTAGGCCGCCATTCGCATGTCGAGCTTGCGCTCGAGCTTCGTCTTCAGCACTTCAGAGAATGCCCTGGAGAGGATCGCCTTCAGCTTTTGGTTGACCTCGTGCTCGGACCAGAAGAAAGATTGCAGGTCCTGCACCCACTCGAAGTACGACACCGTGACGCCGCCCGCATTCGCGAGGATATCGGGCACCAGGAAGATGTCGCGCTCGCGGAAGATCGTATCTGCCTCCGGCGTCGTCGGCCCGTTCGCGCCCTCCACGATCAGCTTCGCCTTGACGTCACGCGCGTTGCGGGACGTCAGCTGGTTGCCGATCGCGGCAGGGACGAGAAGGTCGCAGTCGACGCCGAGCAGCTCCTGGTTGCCGATCTCTTGCGAACCAGGGAACCCTTTCAGGGTCTTCTCGCGAGCGCGATACTCGAGCACGCGCTTGATCGAAAGACCCAGCGGGTTGTAGATGCCTCCATAGTCCTCGGAGACGGCGACCACGGTGCAGCCCGCCTCCTCGAGCAGCTTCGCGCTGATGCTCCCGACGTTGCCAAAGCCCTGCACGGCGACGCGAGTCTGATGAGGGTGGCGGCCCAGGTGCTCGAGCGCGGCGACCGCGCAAATCGTGACTCCTCGACCAGTGGCCTCGACACGGCCTAGCGACCCACCGACCTCGATCGGTTTGCCCGTCACCGACGCAGGCACGGAGTAGCCCAGATGCATCGAAAGCGTGTCCATGATCCAGGCCATGGTCTGGCCGTCGGTGCCCACGTCAGGCGCGGGGATGTCGCGGTCGGCGCCGATCAGAATCGAGATCTCGGTAGCGAACCGGCGCGTCATGTGCTCTAGCTCATTGAGCGACAGTTCCCTCGGGTTCACAACAATGCCGCCTTTCGCGCCGCCGTACGGGATGTTGACCACGGCGCATTTCCAGGTCATCCACATGGCGAGCGCCTTGACCTCGTTTAGCGAGACGTCCGGGTGGTAGCGGATTCCGCCCTTGGCGGGACCGCGGTTGATGTTGTGCTGGACGCGATACCCCGTGAAAACGCGCAGCTTGTCGTCGTCCATCCTCACCGGGAAGTTGCACGTGAACTCCCGCTGCACCTCCCGCAGCACATCGCGCAGCCACGGTTCGAGTCTGATGATTTCGGCCGCCTCGTCGAACTGCGACTGAGCCGTGCGCCATTCATCAGCTTCGACGACAGGCTTGAGCTGGGCAGCGCTCACATCAGCACAGATGATCGCGGATATTGGGCATCAGCGTCACAGATTACGTTGACGCACGCCGGGAGACCAGACTTGAACGCACGCTCGAGGGCCGGGCGGATCTGGTCCGGACGATCCACGAGTTCGCCGTGCCCGCCAAGTGCTTCGACCACCTTGTCATACCGAGTCTGGCGGCCGAGGTCGGCGGCGATGCTCACGCCGAGCATGCTCATCATCGGGTGCTTCTCCAGCGCCCAGATACCGTTGTTGCCGACGACGCAGACGACCGGGATGCGGTGGCGGACCATGGTGTCGAACTCCATCGCCGAAAAGCCGAACGCGCCATCACCGGAGAGCAGCAGCACCTGCCGGTCGGGGTGGGCCAGCTTGGCGGCCATCGCGTAACCCGGGCCCGAACCCAGGCAGCCGAAGGGCCCGGGGTCGATCCACAGGCCCGGCTTGGGACGTTCGATCAGGCGTCCGGCGAACGAGATGAAGTCGCCGCCGTCGCCGACCAAGATCGCGTCGGGGTCGGCGAAGCGGTCCACCTCGGCGATCAACCGAGCCGGGTGCACGGGCGATGAGTCGGACCGCCTCATCACATCATCGCGACTACGCGATGACGCCTCGGCCTCGCGAAGCCGGTCCAGCCATGTGACGCGTTCGGCGGCGCCGCGGACTGCCACGGCCAGCGCGGCCAGCGCGGCCTTCAAATCGCCATAGATGGCGACATCGCATGCCCTGTTCTTGCGAAAGCCGTCCACGTCGATGAAGACCAGGCGCGCGTCTTCCGCGAAGACGGGCGGCCGTCCATAGTTGAGCCGGAAATCCAGCAGAGCGCCGACCACCACGATCACGTCCGCCTCGCCCAGGGCGGGGCCCCGCGCCCGGGGGAAGAACATCGGATGGCCGGGAGGCAGCATGCCGCGCGCCATGCCGTTGACAGACAGCGGCAGGTGCGCCGCCTCGACCAGGTCCTTTAGCTCCGCTTCCGCATGCGACCACCAGACGCTCCCGCCCGCGATCACCGCCGGCCGCTCGGCTTCGCGGATCAACCTGGCGGCGTGCCCGACAAGGTCCAGATCCGGGGTTGGACCCAGGTCTGGCGTGAGGTGCTCCGTGGCTTCCGGGACGTCCGCAGCTCCGAAGAAGATGTCGAGCGGGACGTCCATGAAGACTGGGCCGGTGCGCCGGCTGAGCGCCGTGCGCATGCATTCGGCAGCGAGGCCGTAAGCCTCTTCCGGAGAAGCCAGGGTCTCGGCCTTCTTGGTCAGGCTTCGCACGACCTGGATGTGATCCATCTCCTGCAGCGAGCCCATGCCCCACCTGGCCGCAGGCGCGCGACCGCCGATGACGAAGATCGGGCTGTCGCCTGACTGCGCCTGGGCGAGTGCCGAGGCCGAGTTGGTGACGCCTGGTCCCGCGGTGACGGCGGCGACACCGCATTGTCGCGTCACCTTGGCCCAGCCCTCCGCCGCGAACGCGGCGGACTGCTCGTGGCGCACGTCGATGATCCGGATGCCGTGCTCGGTCGCCCCGGTGAGGATGGGCCAGATGTGGCCGCCGTTCAGCGTGAAGAGATGAGTGACTCCGGCGCGCGCGAGGGCGAGGGCGACGAGCTCCCCGGTGTTGGCTGAGTCGGCCATCTAATCGGCGATCGCAAATGGCATCGCCGGGGTGTTGAAGGCGGCTTCCGGCGCGCCCTCGCGGGCGATCACGATCACGCCACCTGACGACTTGAGCGCCTTACCGAGCAGCGCTACGGCCCCGCTCGCGACGGATGCCGAATCCATGCCGTGCTCGAGCTCGACCACCATCAACCTGGCCAGACCGAGGCGAATGAATGCCTCGCCGTGACCCGTACCGCACACGGCGCCGAAGCGATCGTCGGCGTAGAACCCTGCGCCGGGAAGCGGCGAATCGCCGATGCGCCCAGGCAGCTTGCCATTGATGCCGCCAGTGGATACCGCCACAGCCAGGCGGCCGTCTGCGTCCCGCGCCACCGCACCCACCGTGTCGGCGCCCTGTTGAAGCTCTTGGCGCTTGCGGTCGGTGATGAAGATCGCCGGGTCGCACATCTCGATGCCGTGCTCTCGCGCGAAGCGCGATGCTCCATCACCGGCGAGTAGGACATGCCTGCCGTCGCGCATCACGGCAACCGCGAGATCGATCGGGTGGCGCACGTCCTTCAGCCCGGCGACCCCTCCTGCTCGCAACTCGGCGCCTTCCATCACTCCGGCATCGAGCTCCACGACCCCGTCCAGGTTGAGACACGCACCCATTCCGGCGTTGAGGAGCGGCTCGTCTTCCATGTACCGGACGGCGGCCACGACGGCGGCCAGCGCGCCGTCGCCGATCTCAGACCACCCGGCGTCCCGCGCTCGCTGGACGGCCGCAAGCCGGAGCGGGCGTTCCGCCTCAGGGACCGGCCCCGCGCCTCCGTGGACGATCAGCGCCGGCCGCGCCACCTGGATCGGCGAACTTCTAGCCGAGGGTTTTCGGCCGCGCCTCTACAGAGCCTGGGGCTCAGGCCAGAGTTCGCGACGCTCGAGCATGCGGCGCTCGGCGATCCGGCGGTCGAACGGAAAGGCTCCGCGCCTACCCGCGGTGGCCCGAACCGGGTCGCGCCTCTCCGCATACCTCCGTTCCACACCGGAACGTCTTGCGGTCTCACGCCTTTCGGGGCCCCGCGGCAACATCGTTTCGCTCAACACCACCACTCCTTCCTCTCTGGTCAGCACTGGTCCCTGATGCTAGCGCACGCGACGATCGAATTGAGGGGTTACGGCGAAGCCTCGGCCTTCGTCGGGCCAAGCGCGCCTAACTTTTCATCGAGCCGGCGCTCCGCTTGACGCCGTTCCAGCTCGTCGCCGGGTCCGAGGTCGACGAATCGGGCGTAGCGGGCAAGGCGTGGGTGGACCTCGGCGACACGTCGGAACATCTCCTGCGCCACCCACCGGTAGTCAGGGTGGCCCTGCGGGGTGGTCCTGAGCTCGCACAGGTGATACACCTCACGCAGGTTGGCTCGGAAGTACCAACGGACGCGGAAGGCCAGGGGCACGATGTACTGGGCCAGCGCCGGGCCGGGGTCGCGTTCCAGGCTCGCGTGAACTGCGGCGGCCGCTTCGACAGCGGCGGTAAAACGCTCTGCCAGGCCGAGGTCCGCAAGGCCGGGCGGGACGTCATAGCCCAGGGCCGTGCCCAGAAGCTGGCGCTCCTGCGTGAGCATGCGGTGGCGGTGCAGGTCGCGGTAGGCGCCGAAGTTGGCGACGATCTCGAACGTGTACTCCGCGTGCTCCAGCGCTCGCGGAGCGCGCTGGCGGCGATTGGCGCGATCGCCCAGCAGGGCCTCGAGGACCTTCCCGGGTTCGCCGGCCTGCTGGTCGAGGCTCGCGTTGGAGTGCGGAAACAGCGCCGCGGCTACCACCTTCCGCTCCGCGTCGGGGTCGTGCTCGACGAGCCTCACGCTCGGCTCGGCCGGGGGTCGCAGAGCACCAGGTGGTCCGCTGAGCTGAGCGGTCCGGGCCATGCTTGCCGTTTCGATTCGAATCCTCGCCATGCGCTCAGCGGAGGGACGGCCGTACCGCTCGTCGAGCGCCCGCTTGACGAAGGCGGGTATGACGAGGGCGAGCTCACGATGCAGGTCGGTGGCGAGCTGGTTGCACTCAGGGAGCTCGTGCGCAGACATCTTGGTGATCAGGTATTCGAAGGCGCGGCCGTTACCGAACAGGCCCAGGTTGGTCAGCGTCCCGGCCGGCAGCAGGCCGCGAAGCAAATCGAGCGCCTTCGCTCTGGTCGCCGACTTCCACGCCCGGTCGGTCTCGCCGGCCTCCAGGGGAACGCGGCTGCGGATGGCCTCTGTGACAGGTTCCACCAGGCTGCTGTAGGCGGCGAAGAGCGCGTCGGCCGCGGGCTCGTACTGGGGATGAGCGAGCTCCGGACCTCGGTAGAACAGATGGCGTCCATCGGGACCAGGGCGGTCGAATCGGACGTAGCGGGTCGACTTTTCCAGGGGAGAGATTCCGATCCGGCTGTCCTCCAGGGCTTTGGCCGCTAGAGTCGAGGTCCGCTCCACGGCGACGTGTGCGCCGGCGAGCTCCGCCACGGAGTCGTCTCCGTAACCCACAAGGACTCGCTCGTAAAACTCCTCGGCGCGGCGCACAGCCACCATGTCGCCGTCCCCGGAAGGCTGCCCGACGAGGGCGCCAAAACCGGAATCCGGCTCGTTGATGAATTCGTCCAGCAGCACGCGCCGCAGGCTCTTCTCGGTCCTCGAGTAGCGCGAGAAAAGTGCTCCCTTGACGACCTCCGGCAGGTTGCGCAGCGCAAAAACCGACCGGTCAAGGTTTGTGAAGTACCGTGTCAGAAGGGCGGATTCCGCGGCACTGAACTCGGTCGCGGCCATGCTCATATCCTAGTCCCGGCCCAACATCTGGTGGCTACCAGATCCCCGACCCCAGTATCTGGGCGCCCGAGGCGAAGTTTTCCCCGACTTATCCCCAGCCTTGTTAAAAACTGCCTGCAAATCACCGACGCCCGAGCTCTCACCGCTACCCGGCGTCGCGCTAATTTCGCTCACGACTTTGCGCTAGCCTCGATCTGGTCAATGGACTGGGAGGGGGCCTGGAAGGACATCGTGAGCGCGAGGGCGAGCCGGGCCGGCACGCATGCTGACTCGGGCTACTGGGATCGCCGCGCAGCGAGCTTCGCTCGCTCGACCCACTCACGCGCCGACGAGTTCCTGGGAGTCGTAGACCCCTACCTCTCGCCACGGAAGACGCTCATCGACGCGGGGGCGGGCACCGGACGTCACGCCGTCCCGCTATCGGACCGGCTCGAGTGGGTCACGGCAGTCGAGCCGTCCGAGGGCATGCGGGGGATGATCCCGCCTCGAGCCAACATGACGGTGGTCGCGAGCACGTGGGAGGAGGCCGAGGTCGCGCCGGCGGACCTCGTCATCTGTTGCCATGTGCTTTACGGCGTCGCGGATCCCGCTCCCTTCATCACCAAGCTCGACCGGTCGGCGCGCGAACGCATCTTCGTCATGTTGCGCGAGAGTGAGCTTCCGCACCCGGCAGCCGCGATCCGCGCGCGACTCCGTGGCGACGCGGAGCCGCGCCTGCCCCGCTTCAGTGACCTCTTCATGCTGCTGATGCAGATGGGCATCGCGCCGGACGTCAATTTTCTCAGCTACCCGATCCTCACCCGCTACTCAGGTCTCGAAGAGGCACTCATCGACGCGCGCTCGTTCGTGGGCGAGGGTTGGGATGAGGCGACGGGACGGGCAATGCTCGACGAGCTGCTCACTCACGACGGCGGCGAGCTCGTTTTCGACGGCGGAATGGTTCTGTCAGGAGTTGCCCATTGGCAACCTCGAGCAAAGAACTGACCGTCCGGCCCATGAGGGCCGCGGACCGTGAGTGTGTGATGGAGATCTGTCGCGACGTGTGGGACGGGCACGACTACATCCCGCGTGTGTTCGACGAGTGGCTGTCCGACGCCGGTGCCGCCTTCCAGGCCGCGGAAATGGACGGCGTGGTCGTCGGCGTGCAGCGCCTGCGGCCCTACGCGCCGGGTCTGGTCTGGTACGAAGGCCTGCGCGTGGCGAGCACTCACCGCCGCCAGGGGATCGCGCGCGCGATGCTCGCTTCCGCGATCACCGAAGCGAAGGAGCAGAGGTTCATCGAGATGCGCCTCGGAACCGCGAATCCCGACGCGCTGCCCCTCTTCGAATCCGCCGGGTTCCAGCGCCTGGTCGATGCGCGATGGTGGCGTGGGCAACGTTCCGAAGGTGGCGAGCAGGCCCGAATGCCGGATCCGTCAGAGGCCAGGAAGCTGTGGCCCGCGGTGGAGAAAAGTCCCGGCATCGAGCTCTATCACGGGGTCACGGCTGACTTCAACGGCGCCCGCAATATTGGCGCCGCAGAGTTGGTGCGGCTGGCAAGGATCGGCATGCTCAGGGTCGGCCCGGGCGGACGGGCGATCGCCGCCATGAGGGAACCGTGGGGCCACAACCTTGCCGTCGCCTTCCTCGCCGGGCGTGGCGGTGCGCTGCGGGATCTGCTCATGTCAATGCGCTTTGAGGCGGACGCGGATGGGCTCGACCACGTCACCATAACGCTGCCCCGCGACCACCCGGCGGCGGAGGACCTGAGCGCTTCCGGATACGATCTCGCGAATGACGACGACAACGCCTGCATCTACGGCTTGCAGCTCTAGGTGACTCGTCGCTACGTCGTGATCGGCAACGGCATCGCCGGCCAGACATGCGCCGAAGCGCTGCGCAAGGCCGACGCGGACGCTTCGATCGTGATGATCGCTGCCGAGCGGCATCCCCTCTACAACCGGGTCGCGCTGCCTCGCTACCTGCGCGGCCAGGTGCGCCGCGAGAAGGTGCTGATGCGCACGGTCGAGGACTACGCAAGGCAGAACCTGGAGATTCATTTCGAGACCTGGGCGACCGAGATCGACGCCCGGAGCAAGGTCGTGCACACCAATCGCGACCAGCAATTCGCCTACGACGCTTTGCTTATCGCGACCGGCGGCCGCCCGAAGCCGCCGCCGTGGCCCGGTTCCGACCAGGTGTCCGCCTGCCTCGGCTTTCAGACGCTCGACGACACGGACGCGATCATCGAGAAGGCGGACTCGGCGGAGCGGGTGCTGGTGATGGGCGGGAGCTTCATCGGCTACGAGCTGGCCGAGGGTGTGAGCTTCCGGAAGAAGTCGAAGCTGACGTGGGTCATGCGCGGCCCGTGGTTTCTACGCTACGTGCTGGACGAGGAAGGTGGAAGGCTGTGCCGGCAGCTGGGCGAGGCGCAGGGTGTGCAGTTCCTTGTTTCCGACGAGGTTCAGAAGTTCAGCCGGAGCAATGGACGCTTCACCGCCTCGACGGTCAACGGGCATACGGTCGATTTCGATTTGTTGACGTACGGCGTCGGTCTCGACTACTACACGGAATCCGCGCGCGACACCGGCATCGAGCTGAACAAAGGCATCGTCACCGATTCCAAGCTGCGAACGGCAGCGCCCGACGTATATGCAGCGGGAGACATCGCGGTGTTTTACGACCTGATGGTCGAGCGGCACAACCAGATGGGCACCTGGGACAACGCCGAGGCGCATGGCAAGGTCGCCGCGCTCAATATGGCCGGCGCATCGGAGGACTTCTTCGACGTCCCCACCTACACGACGACGATGTTCGGGTCGACGCTCGCGGTGATGGGCGTGACGCCTGACGTGCAGCCCGATCTCGAATCGGTTCGAACCTACAGCTTCGAAGAGAAGTTCTATCGCAAGCTCTTCTTCAAGGACGACCACCTGGTCGGCGCGATCATGATCGGCCCGCCGAAAGGCCGCAAGAAACTGATCGAGATCATGCGTTCGCGGCAGAAGATCGAGCGGCCGAAGCAGGAGCTCCTCGACCCGGCCAACCTGACGAGCTAGCGGATGATCCCCTCCCCCTGCAGGAGGGAGGGCCAGGGTGGGGGTGGACCCGCGCGGCTACCTGGACGGAACGTATGATTTGCCTTGAAGGAATGGCTTTCGCTCACAGCGAATCGGCCCGACTGGTGAGAAGCGTGCTCGGCGCGGTTCTCAGGCAACGCCGCGAGGCGGCTCGCCGCACGCTGACCGAGGTCGCAAACGAAGCGGGGCTGTCACCGGCGCACCTTTCCGAGGTCGAGCGCGGCAGAAAGGAAGTGTCGACCGAGAGGCTGCTGGCGGTCGCTCACGCGCTCGGCGCCCGGCCGGCAGATATTTACGCTGAACTCGCCCGCCTCTTGGGCGCGGATCCGGATCGGCCCGCCTGGCCCGACGACCCGCCGGCGAAGCTTCGATTGGCCACCGCCTCGCTACCGCTGGAGGCGCTGCGCAGCGTCGCCGACTTCAGCGCTTACCTGGCGATGGCTCATCCGCCGCCCAGGCCGAAAGCTCGCATCGGCTTCAACCCCACGAACTCGGATGCTTCGCAGTGAAGGGCCCGCAAATCGACACAAGGAGATAACTGCAATGACCATGATCCCGACCGTGATCACCAATGACGGCCGCGGCGAGCGCGCATACGACATCTATTCGCGCCTGCTCAAGGACGGCATCGTGTTTTTGCGGGGCGTCATCGACGACGACCTGGCCAGCACTGTGACCGCGCAGCTTCTGTTCCTGGAGAGCGAGGCGCCCGACCGTGACATCCAGCTCTACATCAACAGCCCCGGCGGATCACTCACCGCGGCGCTGTCCGTCTACGACGCAATGCAGTACGTGAGCCCAAAGGTGGGGACTCTGTGCACAGGGCTGGCCGCAAGCGGCGCTTCGATCCTGCTCGCGGGAGGAGACCCTGGCATGCGGATGTCCCTGCCCCACGCGCAGATCCTCATCCACCAGCCGTTCTCGCAGGGGATCCAGGGCCAGGCGAGCGACATCCAGCTGCACGCCCAGGAGATCCTGCGCCAGCGCGAAGCGATGGCGCGGATCTATACCAAGCACACCGGACGGCCCTTCGAGGACGTCGAGCGGGCGATGGAACGCGACTTCTTCATGAACCCCAAGGAGGCAAAGGACTGGGGCCTGATCGACGTCATCGTGGAGAAGAACCCACACGTAGCACGCGCCGCCGTTTGAAATTCGTCGTCTTCGGTGGCACGCAGTTGAATATGAGCGGAAACTCGGCGGTTGCCGCCGCGGCAAGCGCGACCAGGTTGGGGCCAATTGATTGCATCGGGCCGCTTCGCGGCCCTGCTCACTTTCACCTAAGGATGGGACTGTTTGAGTGTGCCGTCGCAAACGCCAGGTCAGCGATGCGAGGGCATACGTGACGGCCGGAATGAATCCGGCCTCCAGCGCAACGCTCGATTACGAATTGCTTTGAGAGTCATTGTCTTCGGCGGCACGCGGTTTATCGGGCGGGCGATCGTCGAGGAGCTCGCCGCCGCCCGCCATGAGTTGCTGATCGTCCATCGCGGCAACCTCGAGCCTGGCGACCTGCCGCCAGTTCAGCACCTGCACGCAGACCGGGCCGAGCTGGCCTCGCACCGCAAGGAGCTGGCGGCCTTCAGGCCCGACGCCGCGATCGACTGCCGCGCGCTTACGCGGGCCGACTCAGAGGCCGCCCTCGAGGCGCTGCCGGGCGGGCTCCAGCTGGTGGTCATCTCCAGCATCGACGTGTACCGGGCTTTCGGCGCCCTGAACGAAGACCGCGAGACCGACCCCATCCCTCTCGACGAAGACTCGCCCGTGCGCCCCAACCGTTACCCGTATCGCGGCCTGATGCCGGGCATGGACGACTACGACAAGCTCGACGTCGAAGAGGTCTACCTATCGCGCGCCGCGACGGCGGTGCGCCTCCCCATGGTCTATGGAGAGCGTGACTATCAACTTCGCGAGGAGTTCATCCTGCGGCGGTTGCGCGCAGGCCGCACCCGCATCCCCTTCGGCGCCGGGACGTGGCTGCACTCTGGCGCATATGTCAGGGACGTCGCGCGTGGGGTGCATCTCGTGCTGAAGACTCCCGCCGCTGCCGGCGAGGTGCTCAACCTTTGCGAGGACCGGACCTACTCGATACGGATGTGGGCCCGGATGATCCTGGACGCCGCCGATTCCGACGCGGAGCTGGTGCGGGTGGCTGATGAGCTCCTGCCCGAGGACCTGAGGCCCACTGGCACGATGAGTCAGCACATCGCCGTCAGCGCGCACAAAGCGCGGTCGATGCTCGGCTGGACGACCTCGGATCCGGCGGAGTCCTTGCGCACAACTGTGCGCTGGCATCTCGCCAATCCACCGCCGGATCCCAACCTCGACTTCAGTGCGGACGACGCAGCGTTATCGGGGACTGTCTAAGCTTCGCTGCTAGATGACACGGCGCTTCCGGCCGTTCGATCCCTTCGAGCGGGGCGGCCCTCTCGGTGGCGCAAGGGAGATCCGAATCCCCCGGCCTCCACGCCGGTTCTGGTTTGGAGCCGCGCTGATCGGCCTCGCGTTCCTCGTCTTCATCCTTGCGAGCCCGATCGTGTGGTTCTTCACCGAGCTGCAGTGGTACGACTCGCTCGGCTTCCACGATGTCTTCACCACCCGGCTTTGGCTCCAAACCGTGCTCTTCGCCGGCAGCCTCGGGCTCGCATTCATCTACCTGGCGATCAACGTGCTGATCGCGCTGAGAATCCGCTCAGGGCCGGGGCTGCGGGCGGTCGGCATCAGCCGCTCCAGCGTCCGGAGCCCCATCGGCATTATCGCCCTCTTGGGCGCGGCCCTCGTTGCGTTGGTGTTGTCGGGCGGAGCCGGCACGCAGTGGCAGACCCTCGCGCTCTTTCAGCACGCGTCGCCGACAGGAATCACCGACCCCGTGCTCGGCCAGGACGTTTCCTTCTATCTGCTGACTTTGCCGTTCCTGCACTCGGTCGCCAACTGGTTATTGGGTCTCGACTTCATGACCGCGCTCTTGGTCGGCGCGCTGTATGCATGGCGAGGGGACACCTTCGATCTCAACCTCAGCCCGCGCGCGGTGGCGCACCTCTCCGTCCTTCTCGGCGTATTTGCCGTCACCCTGGCGGCGTGGACGTGGCTCGGCCGTTACGACCTGATGTACGCGCACAACAGCACCGTCGTGTGGGGCGCCGCGTACACGGACGTCAACGCGAGGCTGCCTCTGTATTCGTTCCAGGCTGGTGCCGGAATCGTGCTCGCCGGTGCGCTGATCGTGAATGCGTGGCTGAAACGATTGTGGCTGCCCGTGGCCGCGGTCGGCATCTGGGTGGCGATGCTGCTCATCGGTCAGATCTATCCGGGCATAGTGCAGAGCTTTTTCGTCACGCCGAGCGCGCAGTCATACGAGCTCCCCTACATCGTGCGGGAGATCGCCGGCACGCGGGCGGCGTATGGGCTGTCCAACGTGACCGTCAGCAATTTCACCGGCGACCAGCCCCTGACCCTGCAGGAAGTGCAGAACGACCAGGTCACGGTCAACAACCTTCGGCTGTGGGACTACGCACCGCTCAAGGACACGTACGAACAGCTCCAGACGATTCGCACGTACTACACCTTCAACGACATCGACATCGACCGCTACACGATCGGTGGCCAGTACCAGCAGCTGGAGATCAGCGCTCGTGAGTTCGATTACTCCAAGCTTCCGTCCTCCGCTCAGCAGTGGGTCAACCAGCACCTGGTCTACACGCACGGCTACGGTCTGGCCGCCAGCCCGGTCAACGCAGTGGTGGGTGAAGGCCTGCCCGATTACGTGGTCGGCGACCTGCCACCGACCGGCACGCTGAAGATCACACAACCCGCCATCTACTTCGGCGAGGTCACCAACGACTACGCGCTCGTAAA
This sequence comes from Candidatus Dormiibacterota bacterium, assembly GCA_036513135.1. Lineage (GTDB taxonomy): Bacteria > Chloroflexota > Dormibacteria > Dormibacterales > Dormibacteraceae > Palsa-870. The sequence continues at coordinate 42,971 of DATBZP010000149.1, forward strand.
TTCGAGCACGCGTGAGTTCGACTACCCGCAGGGGAGCCAGGACGTCTTCACCTCCTACACCGGCACGCACGGAGTGCCGATGACCGAGCTCAACAAGGCTTTGTGGTCGCTCAAGCTCGGTGACTTCAACCTCCTGGTCTCGAGCCAGGTCACCAACCAGACCCTGATGCTCTACCGGCGCAACATCCTTGCCCGTGCCCAGGAACTGGCTCCTTTCCTGACCTTTGACGGTGATCCTTACGTGGTCGTCGTCGACGGCAAGGTCTACTGGATCCTCGACGCTTATACAACTGGGTCTACTTACCCCTACTCCCAGACGGTCACCTTCCAGCCGAACGGCTCGAATCCGGTCGACATCAACTACATCCGGAACTCGGTGAAGGTAGTCATCGACGCGTATGAAGGCACCGCCAACTTCTACGTCATGGACCCCAAGGACCCGATCATCAAGGCTTACCAGGCGACGTTCCCTTCACTGTTCAAGCCGATCGATACCATGCCGGCGGGGCTGCGCGCCCACCTGCGCGTGCCCATCGACCTGTTCGACACGCAGGTCGAGATCTATGCGACGTATCACATCACGGACCCCAAAGTCTTCTTCGCGCGCGAGGACGTGTGGGACGTCCCGACCGCTCAGACATCTCCGGGAAGCGCACCCACGCCGGTCCAGCCGTACTACGTGCTCTTCCGCCTGCCGGGCGAGCAGAACCCCGAGTTCCTCCTGATCATGCCGTTCACACCACGCGGCAAGCAGAACATGGTCTCCTGGATGGCGGCGCGCAACGATGGCGCGAACTACGGCCAGTACGTCTCCTTTATCCTGCCCAAGGACAAGGTCATCTTCGGCCCGCAGCAGGTGGCCAGCCGCATTAACCAGGACCCTGCCATCTCACGCGACTTCACCCTCTTCCATCAGGCCGGATCGCAGGTTGTGCAGGGCAACCTGCTGGTCGTCCCGATCGGGAACTCGTTCCTCTACTTCGAACCGATCTACCTTCAGGCCACGTCGGCATCGGGTCTCCCTGAGCTCAAGAAGGTGATCCTCGCCGACTCGGTGAACGTCGCCTACGCGGACACGTTGCAGCAGGCCATCGACCAGCTTGTGGGCACGTCAACGGCGCCGCCGCCTACAACCACCACTCCAACGACCTTCACGCCGGCCCAGGTCGCCCAGATCGCCGACCTGGTCACGCAGGCCAACGCGCATTACGCCGCGGCATATGCCGCGCTCAAGGCCGGCGACCTCACGACCTTCGCCAGCGAGATGGCGACGGTCGGCAAGCTGCTGCAGCAGCTGCAGGCGTTGAGCGGCACGACACCCGGCACTCAGCCGACGACGTCGCCATCACCTACAGCGCGGGCGTCAGCTACTCCGACCCCTTAGCTACTCCGACCCCTTAGCCCGTTCGAAGAGGAACGAAGAGGACCGGGAAAAGCGAGCGGAAGGTGACCTCGCCGCCGTGCTTCTCGTACAGGCGAAGGTCCTGCGGCTCGTGGGGCGAGACGGCGACTGGAATGACCATGCGGCCTCCGTCCGCCAGCTCGTCGAACAGCGCGCGTGGCACCTCGCGGGCGGCGCATGCGACAAGGATGATGTCGTAGGGAGCTGACGCCGGCCAGCCGAGGCTACCGTCAGCCACTGCGACCTCGACGTTGGTGAAACCGAGGCGCGCGAGCGTTTCTGCCGCACGCTCCGCAAGTGCCGGCTCGCGCTCCAGCGTGATGACCTTGCGGCACAGCCGGCTCAAGACTGCGGCCTGGTAGCCCGAACCAGCGCCGACCTCCAGCGCAATTTCGTCCGGTTCCGGCGCGAGTGCCTGCGTCATCAGGGCCACCACCAAAGGCTGCGAGATCGTCTGGCCGCAGTCGATCGCAAGCGCGCGGTCTTCGTACGCGTGGCCTCGCAGCCTCGGGGCAACGAACACTTCGCGCGGGATCTCAGACATGGCGCTCAGCACGCGTTCATCGGTAACCCCATGAGTCACCAGTTGCTCAGCCACCATCTTCTCCGCGGGTGTGCTCATTGGTGAACCTCAGTTGCGAGAGTACAATCCACGTCGGTTCATTGGCGTCGTCGGTCCCAAACTCCGTCCCGCAGAAATGGCGCCGCCCCGTCAGGCAGCGCTCGCGCCTGGTCAAACGCACAGGCCCGGCCCACGCACGCGTCGAGTTCGCTCATCCCTCCGAGCAGGAGTTCGCGCGCTTCCTCGACTACTACCGCATCCGGTGGGTGTACGAACCGATGTCATTCCCGATCGGCTGGGAAGGAGAACGGGTGTCGGAGATGTTCACGCCCGACTTCTATCTTCCCGAGCATGACCTCTATATCGAGCTGACGACGATGAAACAGTCGCTCGTCACGCCGAAGAACCGCAAGGTCCGGCTGCTTCGCGAGCTGTATCCGGAGCTCAACGTGCGCCTGCTTTATCGAAAGGATTACCAGCAGCTGCTGGCAAAGGCCGGCTACGGCGCGGTCGAGGTGCAGAACCTGCGCAAGCAGGACATCGGTGAAATCCTCATCTCACCCGTCGAGCTCGAAACTCGCGTCAAGGCGCTGGCGCGCAAGATCTCGCGCGACTATCGCGGCCAGTCACTCGTCGTCGTCGGAGTGCTCAAGGGCGTCACCTTCTTCCTCGCGGACCTCGCGCGCGGCATCAAGGTTCCTTTCGTCCTCGACTACCTCGACCTGCGGCGGTATGCCGGCGCGCAGCCGCACGACCGTGTGCGCATCGCGCGAGACATCGACTATCCGATCGCAGGGCGTCACGTCCTCCTGGTGGAGGACATCGTGAACACCGGCCTGACTCTGGACTACGTTTTCTCCGAGCTGCGCACGCGCGAGCCCGCCTCGATCGAGGTGGTGACGCTGCTCGATCGACCTCTGCGCCGGCTGGTCAAAGTGCCGATCCGTTACGTGGGCTTTCAGATCCCCAACGACTACGTGGTCGGCTATGGCCTCGACTACATGGAGCTGTATCGCAACCTTCCCTTTATCTGCACGCTTCGCTCGAGCGTCTACGAGCTCGCCACCTCCGGGTCGACCAGACAGGAGATCGACGGGTGAAGCGCGGCCGGCAAAGCCGTCGGCAGATCTTCGGCGCCCATGCGACATCACCAGCCGAGAGTCTTCGACCGCGCCCCTAGAAACCGGGGCCCGGCTGCAGGGACTCCTGGCCTGGATGGCCCGCCAGGACTTCCAGCTGCTGGTTGAAAGTGGCCTGCTCAGCCAGGTCGAGAAAATCGTGGTCGAAAGCCACCGTACGCTCTATGCGACCGAAGACCGGGATTGGTCGCCGCCGGTCGCATACCGCTGGCTCCGTTACGAGGATCCGATGCCCGTTGCGCGCCTCGTGGACGGCACAAAGCGGCTGCGGCGGAGAGGAGCTGAATTCAACCCCGGCGCTGTGGAGAAAGCCTGCGCCAAAGCCTCGAAGAGGGGCTTTTTGAATTCAAACGAGGGGTGTGGAGGGCCTGTGGAAAACAGGTGACCCAAGCGACCTTCCTGTGTACCCTGAAGTCCCCTATGCGTTTTTCGGTTTCCATCCCGGGTTGCCCCGGACCTTCCACCTACTCGACGTTCGGTATCCTCAGGTTTACCGTACTCAGCCGCTTGGGGCGTCGCGTAAGTTATCAGGAGGTTATGGGCGCGTCAACGGCGAAGAAAATCGGACTGCCAGGCAAATCTTTGTGGGCTTGACAGTGGTCGCGATGATGATTAGTAGCGCCTCCTAGAATGGACCGCAACGTCATCTCAAAGGAGACCTGGCACATGCGCGAAGCCGTGATCGTCGAAGCAGTTCGCACGCCCCTCGCTCGTCGAAACGGAAAGCTGAAGGATATGCATCCCGTCGTCTTGGGCTCGCTCGTACTCAGGGAAATCGTCAGGCGCTCGGGCATCGCACCCGAGCAGGTCGAAGACGTCGTGTTCGGTTGTGTGACCCAGGTCGGCGAGCAGAGCCTCAACATCGCGCGAAACGCTTGGCTGACCGCGGGCTTTCCCTTCACCACTCCTGCGACGACAGTTGACAGGCAGTGCGGCTCGAGCCAGCAGGCGATCCATTTCGCGGCCAGCCTGATCCAGTCCGGTGTGTGCGACGTCATCATCGCCGGCGGCGTCGAATCGATGACCCGAGTGCCGATGGGCTCAAACGCCGTGTCACCGGGTACGCCATTTCCTCCCGAGTTGATGGAGCTCTACGAGCTCGTACCGCAGGGCATCTCCGCGGAGCTCATCGCGCGCAAGTACGGCATCTCTCGCCGGCAGATGGACGAATTCGGCGTGCGGAGTCATCACCTGGCGCACGAGGCGACGGAGAACGGCCACTTCAAGTCGCAGCTGCTGCCGGTCGAGATTTCTCTCGATGGCAACGGGCATCACGACCTGTTCAGCAAGGATGAGGGCATCCGTCCGAACGCGAACTACGAGGCGACTGCCGCGCTCCAGCCCGCGTTCAACCCCGAGCACTCGATCACCGCGGCCAACTCGAGCCAGATCTCCGACGGCGCCGCGGCGGTCCTGCTCATGTCACTCGAGAAGGCGAAGCAGCTCGGCGTCAAGCCCCGCGCGCGCATCAGGGCACAGGCTGTCGTCGGCACCGATCCCGTGTTGATGCTCGAAGGTCCTATTCCGGGCACGGCGGCAGTCCTCAAGCGCGCGGGCCTCGACCTCAAGAGCATCGACCTCTTCGAGGTCAACGAGGCGTTCGCATCCGTCGTCCTCGCCTGGCAGAAAGAGACCGGGGCCGACCTGGACAAGACCAACGTCAACGGGGGAGCCATCGCCGTCGGCCATCCTCTTGGCGCATCTGGGGCGGTCCTCATGACTCGCCTCCTCTACGAGCTCGAGCGCCGAGACCTTCGCTATGGGCTCGAGACGATGTGCTGCGGCGGCGGAATTGGCACCGCGACGATCATCGACCGCGTGGTCGAGTGAGCACGTTCGGGCAGCTGAACCGGATCCAGCCTCACATCCTTCGGGCTGGCGTCACGGCACGCGCGGTGATAGGCGACCGCGTGACGCTCGCCGTGGTCGACCTGGAACCGAACGCACTTGTGCCCGAGCACAAGCACGAGAACGAGCAGCTTGGCATGGTGATCAGCGGGACGATCACCATGCGGGTGGGTTCGGACAAACTGGAACTCAGTGCGGGCGACACCTACGCCATCCCGAGCAACGTTCCCCACGAAGCGCTTGCGGGCGAAGAGGGCTCGACGGTGGTCGACGTCTTCGCGCCGGTTCGAGCGGACTGGGCGAACCTCGAACGCGCGGAGCCGAGTCCCGGCCGCTGGCCCTAAACAAGCGCGGGTGAGGACGTAAGTCCTCCCCCGCGGGACCCCCTCCTGTGTGCCGCCGCGCCTGCAGGCGCTTGGAAGTGCAGAGTGAGGTGACGGCCGGCGTGAAGCCGGCCTAAACGCGGCGCTTTGTCTTGGTGGGGATTGGCCGCGATAGATGCGGCGAATCCCAGCAGAATCGGAGGGGACGTTCCTGCCAGTCGCCTGAGTTGAAGATGCCGATTCGCGGCGTCTCGACAACGCGACGCTTCGGAACGCGGTCGTCCACGACATAGAGATCCGGCGGGACTAATGGCACGCCGTTCAGCGCCCGGTCGATGTCGAGCGCGCGACACACGAGGCCAGGGCCTCCGCACCGCCCGACCCCGGGCCCAGGCTCAAGTGCCCGGATCAGCACTGCCTGCGGCACGCCGACCGGCCGCGTCACGAAGTTGAGGCAGTGGTGCATGCCATAGGTGAAGTAGACATAGGCATGTCCTGGGGCTCCGTACATCACCTCGTTGCGAGGGCTGCGCCGGCCTCCTGCGGAGTGAGAGGCCAGGTCGTCGGGCCCCATATATGCCTCCACCTCGACCAGGCGGCCCCACATTCGCCGGCCGTCCACCTCACGGACCAGCACCTTGCCCAGGAGGTCGCGCGCAACGGCGGCCGTCTCACGATCGAAGAAGGCGGCGTCGAGGATGCTGCCCTTAGGCGGTTCGTCGGAGACCGTCAGACTCGTGCCTCGCCAAGCCTCTTGCGGCCCGCCTGCCTTCGGCGCTTGTCCACGTAGAGCGCCTTGTCGGCCAGCTGGTACATCGCCTGCCAGTCCATCCCGGGCCTCCAGGCTGTGATCCCGATGCTGAACTCGGCCGGCACGGGCACCTTCTCCGTTCGGTTCAGGTCATCGAGCGCCTGACGGACTCGCACCCCGACCTCGCGAGCATCGCGCTCGTCCGCCTCCGGCATCGCGACGCCGAACTCATCGCCGCCAAGCCGGCCGCAGGTGTCAGTTGCCCGCACAGCTCTCTGCAGCTCGCGGGCGAGCACCCGAATCGCCTCGTCACCGACGTGGTGGCCGAGCGTGTCGTTGATCTCCTTGAGGTTGTCGAGGTCAAGCATCATCAAGGCGAGCCGGCGCCCGTGCCGTTGGGCAGCCGCGACAGCGCGGTCAATCGCCCGCTCAAACTCCGGCCTGTTGGCCAGGCCGGTCAGGTAGTCGGTCCTAGCCTCACGCGTGTGCTGGCGCGCCCGGTCGAGCGCAACCGCGATCTGGTCCGCCACCGCAGCCACGAACTCGAGGTCGCTCGACTCGAACGTCCTGGGCAGCCTCGTCGCGACTGTCATGGCGCCCAGCAGCATTCCTTTCGTGCGCAGCTCGGCCCGGATCGCGCTCCACTCGCCTGCGATCCGGTCGACGCGGGATTCAGCCGGGCCGGACGAAACCTCGACCACCTTGACGAGACCCGAGCGCCCGGACTCGGAGAACTCCTCCTCCTCGCCAGGCTGCATGCCGATTGTCTTGGCCAGCTTGAGCCGGGCGCCGTCTCGGACCCAAACCGCGCCCGCCTGCAGGCCGAGCACCTTGAGCGTCTCACGCAGGCCAACCTCCGCTATCTCGGTCACGTCCAGCGAGCGACCGAGGGCGCTGGCTATGTGGTAGAGGCCGTGGAGCTCGGTTTGCCGGGCACGATGGCGCGTCTCGGTGTAGTCGAGATAGCCCCGGATGAAGCTCGAGTTGAGATGCTCGATCACGTCTCCCAGGCGGCTCTGCGCCAGGAGTAGCACCTCGTCCGCATATTCGCTGCCGCCGAGCTCCTCCGTGACCCGCGCCACGACCGACCTCCGGAACACCGCCAGGCCTTCCATCAGGGACTCGAGGGGCACACCCTTCTCGGCGTACCGCTTCGAGGCCTCCCGCGCGACGGTGTAGTACTCGTGCCAGGGCACGCGGGAGTCGGGGCTAAGGGAGCGGAACAGGATCTCCAGGAAAGCGACCGACGTTTTGACCAGCTCGTCGACGGTGCCGTCCTTGTGGCTCTTGAGCAGGTCGGGCTCGATCGCTCGGACCGATTCGGCCGCGATCAATCCGCTCTCGGCCACGTGGTCTGAGAGCCGGTCGGCTAGCTCGCCGAGGAGGTCGCTCGCCCGCTCAGTCATATCGGCGCACTATAGAGTGACGCAAGCGTTCGCGCGAACCTGCGCGGCACGCTCATCAAATGTGTAAGAGGCGATGATGGCTACAGGCACCCGGGCTTCTTTGGGAAAGCTCGAGGAGATGCTGGGTGCGGAAGCCCAGGATCTGCTCGAGCACAAGTGCAACACCGTGCCTAAAGAACAGCTGCACTTGCCCGGCCCGGACTTCGTCGACCGGGTCTGGAAGGACAGCGACCGCCCAACGCGCGTCCTGGGCAGCCTGCAGTCGATCCTCGACCACGGGCGGCTAGGCGGCACGGGCTACGTCTCCATCCTGCCGGTCGACCAGGGCATCGAACACACCGCCGGCGCCTCTTTCGCTCCCAACCCGATCTACTTCGACGGCGGGAACATCGTCGAGCTCGCAGTTGAAGGCGGCTGCAACGCCGTGGCCTCGACCTTCGGCGTGCTTGGGTCCGTCGCCCGCCGCTACGCGCACCGCATCCCATTCATCTGCAAGTTGAACCACAACGAGCTGCTCACCTATCCGAACCACGCTGACCAGATCCTCTTCGGCACTGTGAAAGAGGCCTGGGAGATGGGCGCCGTGGCGGTGGGCGCCACGGTTTACTTCGGATCAGCCGAGTCGGACCGCCAGCTCCAGGAGATCGCGGTCGCTTTCCACCACGCGCATGAACTTGGCATGGCGACGGTGCTGTGGTGCTACGTGCGCAACCCGGCCTTTAAGAAGGACGGGGTGAACTACGAGTCGGCCGCCGACCTTACCGGTCAGGCCAACCATCTCGGCGTGACGATCCAGGCCGACATCATCAAGCAGAAGCTGCCGGACACGAACCGCGGGTTCGAGGTCATCGGGTTCGGCAAGACCCTGCCAGCCGTCTACGACAAGCTGGCCACCGACCATCCGATCGACCTGTGCCGTTATCAGGTGATCAATAACTACATGGGACGAGCTGGTCTCATCAACTCAGGAGGCGAGTCGCACGGCGCGACAGACATGAAAGAGGCTGTCCGCACCGCCGTGATCAACAAGCGCGCGGGCGGCATGGGACTGATCAGCGGCCGGAAGTCGTTCCAGCGCCCGATGAAGGAGGGAGTCGAGTTACTACACGCAATTCAGGACGTGTACCTGAACCAGTCGGTAACCATCGCGTAAAGGTCGCATTCCTCGGAACCGGCGCGGCGTTCTCGATGGAGCGTTACAACGGGGCGGTGGTGGTGAACGGGCGTCTGCTGCTCGACGGCGGCGCGCCGCTGCTTCCACATATGAGCCGCGTCGGTGTCGACCCCGGCGATATCGAGGCTGTCTTCCTCACTCATTTCCATGGCGATCACACGCTCGGGTTACCCACTTTCGTGCTGTACCGGGTGTTCGTGGACCAGCGCCCGATCACATTCGTCGGCCCGGCCGGAATCGAGGCCAGGCTCGAAGCCCTGTGGGAGGTCAGCTGGGGTGTCGACTGGAAGACGGTGATGCGGCCTCGCTTCAACGTGACCTACGAGACGGCAAAGCCATCGGGAACGGCCGCCGGCTACAAGTACGAGACCATCAAGCTCGACCACGGAACGAGCGGCTCTAACGGCTACCGGATCTGGGTTGACGGCCGGATCATCGCCTACTCGGGCGACACGGAGGACACGGCTCCGCTTGATCAACTCGTGGACGGGGCTCACGCCGCAATAGTCGAGGCGACGGGACCAGGAGACGTCTTCAGCCACATGAGCTGGGAGTCCGCGACCGAATTGAAGAAGCGCCACCCAAACACCCGATTCATGTTCAACCACTTGTACAACGGCACGGTCGACGGCGCCGTCGAAGACCTCCAGGTAATCGAAATCTGAAGACCGGAAACCCAGCCGCGGTGTTCGTGGGTGCGTTGGCAGGTGGGATTGCAGGAGCCCTCGTCTTCGGCGGATTCATCGGCCTCGGACTTCTCTTGATGGCTCGCGTGGAGAGCGTGGTCCCTGTCGTCGTCCTCGCTGTCGCGGGCGCATACGCAGGGTGGCTTCTGGGCGTGATCGTCTTCAGCGCTGTTCGAAGCGCAGGCGCCAAGGAAGAGCAGGTCTGAGCCCAGACGCACCGTCAATAACCCCACGAACTCCGAGGCTTCGCCGTGAGTTCGCGGGGACCCCTACGCGTCCTCTCCTCGACAAGCTAGGCGTCAAACCAGGCTCGAGGGTGGCAATCGTCGACGTCGACGACGCCGTTTTCCTTTCGCTGCTCCGCGAGCGGACCTCCGACATCGGCCGGGGCCGTCCGCGCAAGCCGTGCGATCTCGTATTCATGGGTGCGCGTGACAGCTCAGACCTACGACGGCTGAAGGACGTCAAGAAGTGGATCGAGCCGAACGGTGCAATCTGGGTCGTGCGCCCAAAGGGCGCTCGCGCCGCGGTCAAGGACACTGACGTCATCGAAGCCGGGCTCGCCGCAGGACTGGTCGACAACAAGGTCGCGAGCTTTTCGGACACGCACGGCGCGATGCGCCTGGTCTTTCGACTGCGGGATCGCCCTATATGACCTTGCTCGTCCGGCCTGCCGGAGCCGCGGACGTTCCGGTCATCGCCGAGCTGATCCGCGGACTGGCGCGCTTCGAGAAGCTGGAGCACGAGGTCACGATGACGGAGGAGCGGCTGGCCGAGAATCTCTTCGGCCGGCACAGTTATGCGGAGACCCTCATCGCTGAAGAGGCTGGCGTGCCGGTCGGCTTTGCCCTCTACTTTCACAATTTCTCGACCTTCCTCGCGCAACCGGGGATCTACCTCGAGGATCTATTCGTGCTCCCTGGCCACCGAGGGCGCGGAATCGGGCGCGCGCTGCTCAGGCATCTCGCGCAGGTGGCGGTCGAACGCGGATGCGGCCGGCTCGAGTGGTCCGTCCTCGACTGGAACCGCGATGCGATCGACTTCTACGAGCGATTGGGGGCCAGGCCCAACTCCGAATGGACCGTCTATCGCCTCGCGGGCGAAGCGCTCAACGCGCTTGGCCGAGAATAGATCCCGAATGGACGTGCTCCACCCCAAGCAGCTGGAAACCCATCCGGGCGATTCGATCGTCGAATGGGCTCGCGGTCAGCTGGCCATCGCGCGCCAGATCCTGGACAACCCGGGTGGCGGCCTCCTCTTCGCCACGCAGACAATCGGCCAGGTCAAGTCCGGCCTCCGGGAACGCGACGCGGCGCGGTGGGAGGAAGTGGTCGCAGTCCTCGATCGTGTCGAGGACGCGGCCGTGCGGCGCGAGTTCGACACCGCCCGCAGCCTGCTCGACGACGTCTTAGGAAAGCTGAGCTAGGCTCCGGCGACTGCCTCCAGCGTGGCCTCGAAACCCGCAGCGCCCTTGTGCCCGCCAAACGGCCCGGCGCCCGGCAGCGTGACACCGGCTTCTCGGTAGCGGCCAATCGCCTCGCGAACCTGGCGCTCATCGCCAATGCCGGCCAGTTCGTCGATCATCTCGTCGCTGACCGCCCCAGCCTCGAGCTCAGCCTTGAAACCACTCGCGTCCATCATCTTTCGGTAGTAGGGCAGGCTCGCGTAACGCTCCACCGTCTGCCGGAAAACGGCCTGCCCGGCAGCGCGGTCAGAAGTGAGGCATACAGAAACCGCGGCGACGACCTCGAACCCCTCCATCGATTTCCCGACTTTCTGCCTGCCCGTAGTCAGCGCGGGGATCACGTGGTCCCGGACGTATGACGGAGAGCACATCCAGAGCACAACGCCGTCCGCGCACTCGCCTGCGAGCTCCAACATGCGGGGATTGAGCGCAGAGATCATGATCGGCAGCTCCGCGCGGCGAGGCGCCGAGTATGCCCAACGGGCGGAGAAGTGCTTGCCGTCTATGGCGGCGGCTCCGTCGCGGAGGCTCGTGCGCAAGATCTCGAGGTACTCGCGCATGGCGTCGACCGGGCTGTCGAGCCGCAATCCCCACATCGACTCGACCGTCACCTTGTGGCTGATCCCGACGCCGAGGATGAAGCGGCCGCCCGAAAGCTCATCGAGCGTGGCGGCCATCTGCACCATCGCGGTGGGGTGGCGCGTGTAGATGGGCAGCACACCGGTCCCAAGCCGCACCTTCTGTGTCGCGGCCGCGTACGCGGCGAGGACGAGCGCTGCGTCGCGGGCGTCCGGCAGCTGGGTGGTCCAGACCGAGTCGAAGCCGAGCTGTTCCGCGGCTTTGGCCCGTGCGACGGACTCGTCAAGAGTCTTCACCGCAGGGTTGAAGGCGGCGAGGCGAGCCACAGCTTCAGCAATATATTCCGTGTGAGTCTGTGGCAGGCGTTGTTTATGGGCTTGCTGCAGGGCGCCAGCGAGCTGTTCCCGGTGTCATCACTCGGGCACGCGGTGCTGATCCCGAGTCTGCTGCACTGGACGTTCAAGCAGTCGGACCCCTCGTTCGTCCCTTTCCTCGTGCTGCTGCATCTGGGCACCGCGAGCGCGCTGCTGCTCATCTACCGCGATCAATGGCTGCAGATCATCCGTGGCTTCTTCACGGCGGCGATACGAGGGCAGATCAAGTCGGATTCCGAACGGCTGGCGATGCTGCTGCTCGTCGGCACGATTCCGGCTGGGATCCTCGGCGTCTACCTCGAGCACGCGCTCAAGAACCTCTTTGCGTATCCGAAAGCGGCCGCGGGCTTCTTATTGGTCAATGGCTTTCTGATGCTCGGCGCGGAGGTGCTTCGCCGTCGCGCGGAGCGCAAAGCTGCTGTCGAAGGCAGGGCGCGAGTCGAGCAGGAGGAGCGCTTCGGCGCGGCAGAGCACATCAGCTTCCGCGCCGCTGCTCTGGTCGGCGCTTGCCAGGCGCTGGCGCTGCTGCCGGGAATCTCGCGCTCAGGAGTGACCATCGGCGGCGGCCTGCTGGCTGGACTGCGCCACCAGGAGGCAGCACGCTTCTCGTTCCTTCTCGCCACGCCGATCATCGGGGCCGCCGGCCTGATCGAGGTGCCGCTCCTCTTCTCTTCGAACGTTCCTGTCGGCGAGTACCTGGGCGGGGCCATGTTGGCGTTTGTGGCGGCTTATGTCAGCGCTCGGTTCCTGCTCCGCTACTTCCGGTCCGGCAGGCTCGATCCGTACGGCTGGTACTGCGCGGCCGCCGGGCTGGCAAGCCTGGTTTTGTTAACGTTCCGTCCATGAGAGGCACGTCTTTAGCTGCGGGTCTTGTCGTCCTCGCGGTCGTTTTCCTGGTCGTGGCAGGCCTGTACGCGTTCGGAGTCCTGCAGATCTTCGTCACCGACCCGCACTCATCGCATCACTACACCCATATGGTCCTGTTCATCGCGCTGGCGGTGGCGAGCCTGGTGGCCGCGAACTTCGCCCGACCGAAGAAGGTCTAGCGAGCCGCGATCTTCTCTGGCACCTGGCGGCCGGACAGGTCGCGCTCGCCGACCCGGATGTCTTCGTGGTACACAGCATCCGCGTTCACGTTCCACGGATCGAACGCTGAGCCGGTCGCGATGTTTCGCGCCACCAAAAGCGCGGTCATCATCGAGTGGTCCTGGTTGTTGTATTTGTGCATCCCGTTGCGGCCAACCAGGTGAAGGTTTGGCAGCTGCGATTGCAGGTAGGTGCGAATGATGTCCACGTTCGACTGATAGGCGTCGTCGTAGACCGGGTACGCCTTCTGCTGGCGGACCACGACGCCGTCGAAGACAAGCTCGGGCGAGCAGATGCCCAGATGCGCCAGCTCCTTGCCCGCCAGCTCGACGAGCGCACCGTCGTCCGCCGTCCATAGTCCGTCGCCCTCAAAACAGAAGTACTCCAGTCCGAGGCACGTTTTGCTCTTGTCCGGCACCATGTCCGGGCTCCAGTTCTTGAAGTTCTGGATGCGGCCCACTCGAACGCTCGGGTCGTGGATGTAGATCCAGTTGTCGGGAAACACCTCGGCCCGATCGATCATGAGTGCCACGCTGATGAAATCTCGGTATGAAAGCCTGTCGGCGGCGCTCCGCACCGGTTCGGGCGCGGGTGGTTCCAGGCGGCTGATCAGCTCGCGGATCGGGATGCTGGATACGAAATCCGTACCGCCATGCTCTTCGAGTTTGCCCGTATCTAGGCGCGTGACAACCGAGCGAACGCGGCCGCCATCGTGATTGATCCGGTCGATCGAGCGTCCGAAAAGCACGGGCGATCCCTTCTCCCGACTAATCTCGGCTACGCGCTCCCACATCTGGCCCGGGCCGAATCGTGGATAGCGGAACCTGTCGATCAGTGTCGTGACCACCTCGCCACGATTGGTTGGCCGCCGGCGCGGCAGCAACGCGCTCCGGATGACGAGCCACATGTCCAGGCTCTTGATTCGCTGCGCCGCCCAGTCGGCAGAAAGCTCCTTGGTGCTGATGCCCCATACCTTTTCGGTGTAGGTCTTGAAGAAGATGCTGAACAAGCGCCAGCCGAACTGGTTACGGACCCAGTCCTCGAAGGTGCGTGGATCCTTGATGGGCTGCAGCCTGGCGCGGGCATAGCTGGCGAGACATCGCACGGTCTCGATCGGTCCAAGACTCCACAGAGCGTTGAAGGCCTTGAGCGGATAGGCGAAGTACCGGCCCCTGTAGTAGATGCGCGACAGGCGCCCTCGATTCAGCATCTCCTCTCCGAGGATCTCGGTCCACAGGTCTTCGACTTCCTGGTTCTTCGAGAAGAAACGGTGGCCGCCGATGTCGAAGCGATAGCCCTTGTGCTCTACGGTGCGGGCCAGGCCACCGACTTGCGTGGGGTCCTTTTCAAGGATGGTGACCGGGACGTCGTGCTTGAACAGCTCATAGGCGGCGGTCAGCCCAGCCGGACCTGCGCCCATGATCACCACTTGCCGGCGCCGGCCTTCGGCGATCAAAGTGCCCACAGGGTAGCAACGAGGCCTGACGGTTCATCTTGCTAGCTACCGAACGTGACCTCGCTTAGTTGAGCGGTCCTTTGTTGCGCGCCTCATCCACCTTGACGATGGCGTCTCGCAGGCCCTTGATCCAGTCCGCCTGGTGCATGCCGACCAGCCGGACGCACCAGGCCAGCGCATCGCTCCGGCTCCGGGCCACGCCACCCGCCACCAGCGTGTCGAGGATCGCCCGCTCCGACATTCGAAGCCGGGTCATCACCGGCACGCTCAAGGTCGTGAAGATCTTGATCTGGTCGCCGCACCTCGCGCCCCAGGCGACCTTGCGCCCGAAGTGGCGTTCCGCTTCGCGGGCAATTCTCACCCGCTCGTCCCTGGTCTCCTCGCGGAAGCGGTCTATGCGGGCAGCGCGAGCCGCCGCGCGGCCCTCCTCGGAGGTGCCGGCGGCGAGCTCCACGTCGGGCAGGGTGCCGATGACCAGGATCTCGTCGTTGTCGCTGGTCACCTCGGGCGGCCCGGAGAACCGGCCGGCCGGCATCTTGCTCGCGAACCACCCGGCTATGTCCTCGGCCATCGATTACAACATTACTTCGTCGGCCCCAGACCTTGGCGTCTAGGCAGCGACCTCCTGCGGCTTGGGTCCCAGGAACTTAAGCTCGTCCAGCACCACCTCGGTGCGGTTGCGCTTCTGGCCCGCACTGTCCTCCCATGTGTTCGTGTGCAGGCGCCCTTCCGCGTAGACCGCCCTGCCCTTGTGCAGGTATTGTCCGGCGAACTCGGCCAGCTTTCCGAAAGCGACCAGCCTGTGGAACTCTGTCTGTTCTTTGGCGTTGCCGTCCTCGTCTTTGCCCGAGTACGTGTTCGTCGCCAGCCGCAGGTTGGCGACGTACGTCCCCTTGGGCGTCGCCTTGACCTCTGGGTCCGCCGTGAGATTGCCGACCAGGATCACTTTGTTGACCATCGAATCACCTCCGTGAATTTGAGCTCAGCGTAGAGTCGCGATCGGCTCGCGCCTACCCAGGCTGTTAAGACGCGAGCCACGCGACCGGGTCGACGGATGTCGCATCCACCTGGACCTCGAAATGCACATGAGGACCGGTCGCCCTTCCACTCTGTCCGAGCGCGGCGATGACCTGGCCGGCCGTGACCACCTGGCCGTTCACAACGCCAATGGCGGACAGGTGACAGTAGAAGACACGCACGTGCGCGTCCACCGTCACGACCACGTAATTTCCCGCCCCATTTGGATCAAAACCGACATGCGCGGTGCCCGCGGTGGCGGAGTGCACTGGAGTTCCCATCGACGCGGCGAGGTCGACGCCGGTGTGCACGTGGCGGCCCGGACAGAATGGGTCGTAAGGCTCGAGCTCAAAGGTCGTGCAGCCGAAAGGCTGGGTGATCACGGCTCCCACGACGATGCCGGCAAGCGGCAGCCGCACGTGACTCGGGAGCTGCGCGGCGACAACCAGCCAAACCACCGCCGCGCCCGCGATCACCCCGGCAACTCGCAAGAAGCCCATCAGGCCTTGACGAGAGCGTGCTCGATGTGAGTGAACGCCGTATGGACCGTCGACTCCAGCTTGTGCGCAGCCTTCTCGGACCCGCCCAACGCGCCCGGCACTTTGAGCACTATCAACAGCGTCGCCAGGGCGAACAGGTGATGCACCGGGGAGGCGCCCCCTCTCTCCAGCGCAAAGCCAATCGAAAGGACGAACAGCTGCGCGGGCTGCATCAGCAAGTTGGTGGTGAAATGCGAGACCCACATCTTTGATATGTGGTTTGTCTCAGGCAGCAAAAAGAAGAGGCCGGCAATCGGCGCCGTGATGGCGAGGACGATTAGGATCGCGTATCGCATCAGATAGGTGATGGCCAGAACGTCATAACCAGCCGCCAGGACGCCCGTTGTGATGATCTCCCACGCCCCCGATGTCGGGTCCCTCGCCAGCGTGGACCACCAACTCGATGGATCGCTGATGGTGCCGAAGCCCTGGATCGCATTGCAGACTGAGTTGCTGGCGGCGACTGCCACCTGGAACAGAGGAAGCGAGAAATTGATGAGCACAACGCCCATCAACAGCCGCGGCAGCAGGATGCGAGCGGTGTACTGGCTGCGTAGGCCGTGGCCCCACAGGATTCGGTACGAGGCCAAGACGACCATCAATGTGAGCGCTGCGTTGGCCACGATTTGGACCGATGGCTCGAAGCGTTGAATGGTGACGTTGTTGATGAAGTCGCCGCCCGTTTCGAAGTCGGTGGTGCGAAGGATGAAGCCGAACCAGACCTTGAGCAGCAGTCCGAGGGTGTCGTTGAGAAGAGCGACCACGACCTCTTTCGGATGCGCGAATGGCCACAGCAGATCCAGGAGGCGGGTTGCGACGATCGTGAAGTTCTGGAACTGGTCCACGCGTCGTTCAGTGGGTCGGAGAAGCCGGCACCGAATTCGTCAGGATGCTGACCAGGGAGCTCGCTACCTCGACGCCGATGGTCCCGACGACGATGCGCTGGATCCACTGTTTGGCGGCGAGAGCGGATTTTGACTCGACCGCGGTGATCTTCCAGATGAACGCAAAGATAAAAGCCAACGCGCCGATCGATGCGACCAGTGCCTGGCCGATGTGGATCCAGGTTGTGATCAGGTCGGTGATCGGCGTGATGTCAGGTGCGGCGGCGAGAACCGGCATGTGAACCTCCAGGCTGTTTTGAGGCGCACATTAGGCACGGCTGGCGGGCAGGGGAACCCAGGCTGTTAAGGGCGGAGTTTCCAGCCGTACGGGCCAGCTCGTCGCCGGGGGGGGTAAACAGGAAGGCGCAGATGAACGCCAGCACGCCAGTGGAACCGGCCGATGCCGGCCCGATGTGAATCCGGTTCTGCGCTTCAGCCTTCACAGGAACCTTGTGGCCTAACCTTGAGCCGTGGCCAAAAAGCTCGCCGAGTACGCGGCCAAGCGTGATTTCAAGCACACACCCGAACCGGGCGCCAGGGTCCCCCGCAAGGAGGCCAAGGCGCCCCGGTTCGTCGTCCAGGAGCACCATGCGCGCCGCCTGCACTGGGACTTCCGTTTAGAGCACGACGGCGTGCTCGTCTCGTGGGCGGTCCCGAAGGGCGTGCCCGCAGACCCCAAGAAGAACCACCTCGCAGTCCACGTCGAGGACCATCCCCTCGACTACATCGACTTCGCCGGCGTGATTCCGGCCGGCAACTACGGCGCTGGGCATGTCTCGATCTGGGACCACGGCACTTACGAGATGGAGAAATGGTCCGACCGCGAGGTCATGGTCCTACTCGACGGCAAGCGGCTTCAGGGCCGCTATGTGCTCTTCCGGACCAACGGCGAGAACTGGATGATCCACCGCATGGATCCGCCGCAGGATCCAGGACGCAAGCCCATGCCGGAGCGTATCGAGCCGATGATGGCCAAGCTCGGCGCGGCGATCCCAACGCCCGACACGGCGTGGGGATTCGAGTTCAAGTGGGACGGCATTCGTGCGCTGGCGTTTGTGGATGGAGGCCGAGTGCGGCTGATGAGCCGCTCGGGCGAGGACATCACGCCGCGCTACCCCGAGGTGCACGCGATGGGCCGCGCGATCGGCTCGCGCGAGGTCATCCTGGATGGCGAGGTCGTCGCCCTCGACGACAAGGGTCGACCGAGCTTCGAGCAGATCCAGCAGAGGATGGGCCTGACATCGGAATCGGAGGTACGCCGCAAGATGAAGTTGGTCCCGGTCACCTATATGGTCGTCGACCTGCTTTGGCGGGACGGCCATGCCTTGATGCCTCTGCAGTACAAGGAACGACGGCGAATGCTTGCGGACTTGAAGCTCGCCGGCGACTCGTGGCAGACCCCGCAGTACGAGATAGGCGGCGGCCAGGCGATGCTGGAGGCAAGCGCGAAAGCCGGGCTCGAAGGGGTCATGGCCAAGAAGCTGACCTCGCCGTACGAGCCGGGTCGTCGCAGTGGCGCGTGGGTCAAGGTCAAGAACCGCTACCGCCAGGAGCTCGTGATCGGTGGATGGCTGGATGGCGAAGGCAAGCGGCGCGGGCACCCGGGCGCGCTGCTGGTCGGCTATTACGACAACGGCAAGTTCGCCTACGCGGGTAAGGTCGGAACCGGCTTCACCGACGCGATGCTGGAAAAGCTGCAAAGCCTGATAGAGCCGCTCGAGCAAGCCTCAAGCCCATTCGATGTCGGTAAGCCCCCGAAAACGGCCCACTTCATCAAGCCGAAGCTCGTGGCGGAATTCGAGTTCGTGGAATGGACGCGCTCGGGTCAGCTACGCGCACCCTCGTTCAAGGGCCTGCGTTCCGACAAACCTGCGCGCAAGGTGGTGCGCGAAGGTGGCTAAGGAAACCGCGGTCGAGGTCAAGATCGAAGACCGCACGCTCAAGCTCACCAACCTGGAGAAGGTCCTCTATCCCGACGTCGGCTTCACCAAAGCGCAGGTGATCGACTACTACAGTCGTATAGCGCCGGCTATCCTCCCCCATACGCGCGACCACCCTCTGACCCTGAAGCGCTATCCGAATGGTGTCGACGCTGAGTTCTTCTACGAGAAGAACTGCCCGAAGCACCGGCCGCCATGGGTCGCGACTGCGGCGGTGTGGAGCGGCGGAAACAACCGCGACATGTACTACTGCCTATGTCAGGACCTGCCGACCCTCGTGTGGCTCGGGAATTTGGCCACGCTCGAGTTCCACACGTCCTTATCGCTGGCGACGAACCTGCCGGAGCCCCGCACGATGGTCTTCGACCTCGACCCTGGACCACCGGCGACCATTGTCGAGTGCTGCAGGATCGGTCTGATGCTGCGCGACTTGTTCGCCGCGCACGGCCTCGAATCCTTCGCCAAGACGTCCGGATCAAAGGGCCTGCAGCTCTATGTGCCGCTCAACACCAGGGTCACGTACGTGGAGACCAAGGTCGTTTCGAAAGGTCTCGCACAGCTTTTCGAGGAGCAGCATCCGGACCTCGCCGTGCACAAGCAGCTCAAGGAGCTCCGCACCGGCCGCGTCCTCATCGATTGGAGCCAGAACGACCAGTACAAGACGACCGTGAACGTTTACTCGCTGCGCGCTCGCTCACGACCGACGGTGTCAACGCCCGTGACGTGGAGCGAGGTCTCCAAATGTCTGAAGGCTGAGGACCCGACCCTGCTCGTCTTCGACTCTGAGCAGGTCCTCGCTCGCGTCGCCAAGCACGGTGACCTTTTCGAGCCCGTGATCAAGAAAAAGCAGAAGCTCCCGCTCTCCCTGCTGCAGGCGACCGGCGGCGCCGCGGCCCTCGAGAAGATGGCCAACCGCAGGCACGGCGGAGGACGGTTCCGAAAACCACCCGAGAAATGAATTCAGCAAGGCCCAACCCGGCCGCGAGTGCGCGAATCCGTCCACGGGTCGTCAGCGCGGGCGCCGGCTTCGGCGGACTCACTTGCGCACGCGCTTTGAAGAGCGCTCCGGTTGACGTGCTGCTGGTCGACCGCAACAACTACCACCTCTTCACCCCGCTGCTTTACCAGGTCGCTTCAGCACTGCTCGACCCGGGCGAGATCGCGCGGCCGATCCGCGCTTTGATCCGCCCGCTGGCCAACGTCGAGTTCAAGCAGGCCGAGGTGACCCAGTCAACGTGATCAGCTTCCGCAGCCGCGTCCTCGTGCTTGTGAACTGGGCTTGGGACTACCTCGTCTACGACCGACCCATCCGCCTCATCGTGCGGGCAGGCGAGGCCAAGCGGGACTGAGGCCGCCCGTGCTTCCGCAGTACTGTTCGTTGCGAGCCATGAAGCATGGAGTTGTCACAGCGTTGGCGTTGGCGCTGGTCGCCGGCTGCGGAGGAAGCCAAGCGCCGGTCGACCCGGGGTTAACCCTGCGGGACGCTGCGACGGCAATGGCGAAGCTGAGCACGGTGAGCGCGACCCTCATTTTCACCAAGGGCGCGATCTCGTTCCAGGGCTTCACGCTGGTCAAGGCCAAGACATCGGTGCGGCTGCCGAGCGACAGCGACACCGTCTATACGGTGAAGCAGCAAGACCTCGCAATCGGCCTGGAGGTCGTCATCGTCGGCGGCCACGTCTACCTGCACGTACCGTTTTCGACGTTCCAGGAGGTGACAGGAAGCACGGCGGCAGCCATACCTGACCTAGCGAAGCTCTTCGACCCTACCAGCGGGTTGCCCGCCGTGATTCCTGCGGGCCGCAACCTGAAATCCGCCGGCGCCGACAAGGTCGGCGATGTGGACGTGCAGAAAATCGACGCGACCTACAGCGCGGACCAGCTTCACAGCATGTTCGCGCAGTTCACCTCGAGCGTCGCCGTGAATGCTGAGATCTGGGTCGGCGCCTCCGATCATCTGATCCGCAAGGCTGTCCTCGACGGGGCCTTCGGCGATGGAGGCAAGGAAGCCTCCGTCGAGGTCGACATCTCAGGCTTCAATGCCACGGTCAACATCTCGCCCCCAACGCCCTAGTGCCCGACGAGGAAGCCCCATGATCGGAGGCTTCGCCCTGAACTCGCGGGGACCCGAATAAGTGCCACAGGTGTCCCGGCCGGTCCTGCTTGGGTTGGCGGGCGCAGGGCTGTTCATCGCGGCCCTCGACGCCTACGTTGTGGTGACGCTGTTGCCCTCGATGATCTTGGACGTCGGTCTGACCATCGACCGCTTCGAGCAGGCGACACCCATCGTGACCGGCTTCCTCGGCGGGTATGTCGTCGCCATGCCCCTGCTGGGGGCCTACTCCGACGCGCGCGGTCGGGCGCCCGTCTACGCCGCCTGCATGGTCGCGTTTGCCGCCGGATCGGTGATCACCGCGACCTCGGGCTTGTGGAGCTTCGCGGGCCTGCCATGGCTTGTGGCGGGCCGGGTGCTGCAAGGCCTGGGAGGTGGCGGGCTGGTCCCCCTGTCGCTGGCCCTCGCAGCAGACCTGTACAAGGGCGGCGCGCGCACCCTCGCGCTGGGTTGGGTCGCCGGCCTACAGGAGGCAGGCAGCGTGTTCGGCCCCCT
Organism: Candidatus Dormiibacterota bacterium; assembly: GCA_036513135.1. GTDB lineage: Bacteria > Chloroflexota > Dormibacteria > Dormibacterales > Dormibacteraceae > Palsa-870. The sequence goes on from DATBZP010000149.1 coordinate 64,210, forward strand.
CTATGGAGCCAGTCTTGCGGCGCTCGCGGCGTCCGCGGGCGGTTGGCGCTTCGTCTTCTGGCTCAACATTCCGCTCGCTGCGATCTGCGCGGCTGGCCTCCTTGCCGCGACCCGGCGTTCGACCGCATCGCCAAGCCATGCAGGGTCCTCGATCGACTGGGTCAGCGCCGCACTGCTTGGAGTTGGGCTTGGATTGCTGGTCGTCGCTCTTTACCCCGACGATCCTGATCATCGCGCCACCAGCACGCTTCTGCTTCCGGCCGGGATCTCGAGCGCCATGATCCTGGCGCTCTACGGTTGGCGCCAGGTCCGCCGGCTGGAGCCCCTGGTTCCGCGAGAGCTTCTGCGGAGCCGTGCCTTCATCGGCGCTGCGGTCTCGAACCTTCTGATCGGAGCCGCCCTCATGGTGGCGCTGGTCGACGTTCCGGTACTGGGTCGCCTGGTCTTCAGCCTCGACCAGCTCGGATCGGGGCTGCTCTTATCGCGGTTCCTTGTCGGGATCCCGGTCGGCGCGGTGCTCGGCGGGTGGCTGGCAGGCCGCGTCGCAGGGCGGGTGGTGGCGATGGCCGGCATGCTGCTCTCGACCGCCGCTTTCCTCCAGATGTCGACGTGGCCCGCGAACGAGCTGGCCCTGTACTTCGGGCCGGTGCGCCAGGCAGATGTCGCCCTCGCTGCCTGCGGTCTGGGCCTTGGCATCGTCATCGCGCCGCTGACCGCCGCCGTCCTGGCGCTGACTCGTGACCAGAGCCACGGCCTCGCCACGAGCCTTGTCGTGCTTTCGCGCACGATGGGGATGCTGGTCGGTCTGTCAGCTCTGACCGCCTTCGGCCTGCATCGCTTTCATCAGATCCTGGGGACGCCTGTGCTGACCGACCCCGACCTCAGGGCTCGCGTCGATCACCTTGCGAGGCTGGTCGCCGCCGCATTTCTTCAGGAGTACCGCGAGATCTTCAGCGTCGCCGCCGCGATTTGCGCGTTAGCGGCCGTCGTGATTGTCACGACGATCCATCAAAGCTTGCGGGCCACCGCTATCAGGTAGGAGTGGTGGTAGCGGAAGGCGTCGTCCGGGTCACCAAGGCTCTCCATCGCGGCTTCGACCTCAGCCTCCAGCTCAATGCGATAGTGAGGACCGAGCGCGCGGATCAGCGTAAACGGCAATGGACCGGCGCCGGCCATCAAGTCGATCCACTCGTGCGCGTCACGGGTTCGGCCGCCGGTAACCATCTCGGTCATACGGGTCACCTCGAAACCAGCGCCCTTGAGAATCTGAGGCAGGACGTCCGGCTCGCCGAAGCGCGCGCGCTCAGAGCTGTAGCGCGGAAGGCTCAGGTAATGTCGGCGGGCGAGCGGCGCCAGGCCCTGGAAGAACAGGTCCTGCGCGCGCGTGCTCAAGCTTCGCCGCTGGCAGGAAACCGCCACTCGGCCGCCCGGGCGCAGCACACGGTGCGCCTCGGCCAGGGCGTCTGAGGGGTCGCCCAGGTAAGCGAGGGCCTCGCCCATCGTGACCACATCAAAGGTCTCCGGCTTGAAGACCAGCTGCTCGGCGGCCATGCCGAGGAACTGGACCGTCATGCTGGTGAGTGACCTCTTGTCGGCGCTTTTCTTCGTGCGGGCGATTGCCAACATCTGTTCGGACAGGTCGATGCCGATCACGCTCCCGGGACGGACCCTCGGGGCCACCAGGTGGGCGACGAGCCCGGTGCCGGTGCCCACGTCGAGCACGTGCTCGCCCTTCTGCGGCGCCGCGACGTCGACCAGCCTCGCCGCGACCCGCTCGTGCTGGCCGCCGGCCCAGCTGTCGTATGTGGGGGCGATCCGATCGAAGAAGTCGACCAGGTGGTCGATCATCTCGTCCGAGGAATCCGGGTCCATCAAGGTGGTAGAGCGCTCCAAAAAACCTGGATCATGGGGCTCCCGCCCCCGATCCTTAACCTGCTTCTGCGTCTGGCGGCACCCTGTTACCATGCAAGCTCGCTCGAATCGGGGCTCCGCTTTTGCTGCGAAGCGCAAGTCCGCTCGACGCTCAGAGTTGATTCAAAGTATGGAAGGCACGATCAACGCAGTGGAGGATTCCCACATGGCCCAAGCTGAAAAATCTGCGACCCACTCGCCGGGGCCGACTCAGAACGGCGAGAAGAACATCGTCAACCTCGGCCCTCGCGACACCCTTCATGGACGCCTTGAGATCCAGGGGGACCTCAAGATCCAGGGCAATGTCGAAGGCGAGCTCAAGGCCAGTGGAGACGTGACGGTCGATTCGACCGCCGCCATCCAGGCCTCGATCGAGGGCTCCAACGTGACGGTCCGGGGTCAGGTCACCGGCAACGTCACCGCAAAGCGGCGGCTGACGCTCGGCGGTTCCGGCCGGCTGAACGGAGACGTCAAGGTGGGCAGGCTCACAGTCGAGGACGGGGCCACGCTCAACGGCAACGTCACGATGTCGCAGGAGAAGGGCTAGCCCTAAGCGCATCCGCTAGGCGTGCTCGGCTTTGCTGAGCGAGGGTAAGACGACCGTTTCGAGGTAGCGCTGCATGGCGTCCGTCGCGTTGTGCACTAGGCCCCACTCGAGCTGCTCGAAAAACACCTGATCCCGGTTCAGCTGGCCGAGTCGCAAGCGCCAGAATCCGGCGTCGAGGTTGAGCCCGGGAAGCTGGGCCGGCGCCGCCGGGCTCGTCGCACCAGTCAAATCAGGCAGTGGAGTGGTGGACGCATCGGCGGGAGCCTGGGCGGCCTGGGCCGGCGCTGCGCCCGCGTGCTGCGTCTCGGCGGCCGCGACAACGTTCCAGACGACCACCATCAGCAGCGCCACGACGATGCACTCGGCGATCACCATCCAGGTCAGCGGTTGTCGAAGCAGGTTGCGCATGACGCCAACCTAAGACCGACGAATCGATCCGGGAACCCTGCCTGTTAAGGCACCACGATCTTGAGCAGCCCGTGTAGGCCGTTCACGCAGAGCATTCGCTGCCACGTCCAGGATTCGGGCGTCGGTGTTGAAATCAGCAAAGCCCTGGTCAAAGTTGACTGCTCGATGGGCCGTTCAGCTCGAGGTTCAAACTGAGTCATCTCGCGGATGACCGATTCGGTGAAGCTTTGGGCCTTGATCGAGAGACGTCCGGGCCCATCAGGAGTCGGACTTCGCGGGGCTCTCTCAGTGCCCGGGATCGGCGTGCTCCAGGTGTAGGTCAGCGCTGGAGCACGAATAGCAGCGATCGGGCTTATCCAGGCTGCGCTCCCACCACCCGCACACGTTGCAAGTCCATCGCGTCTTGGCAAAGAACTCGAGCACGTCCGAGCGGCTCAGCAGGCCCACCATCTTGCCGCCCCTGATTACCGGCACGCGGCGAATCCGCTCGCCGATGAGGAGGCGGGCCGCTTCGTCGATGCCGGTGTCCTCGGTGACGGAGATCACGCGCGTGCTCATGATGTCGCGCGCCACCTTGCCCTTCTTCGAAAACACGTCGGTCTCGGAGATGATGCCGACCACATGCCCCTCGCCACTCACGACCGGCGCGCCGGTGATGCGCTTGGAAAGAAGTGTCGCCGCGATCTCGTCCAGCGGCGTGTCCTCGCGGAACGTGATCACGTTCCGCGTCATCACCTCCTTGACCGGAATCATCAGTGTCCCGAGACAGCGGTGAGCGGCGATCGAGCGGCATCGGCGCCCGAAGCCAAGGAAACCCCGAGCAGCACAGCGAGCGCATCTCGTCGATGCGTGAGCGAAGCAGCGGAGGGGTTGACACCGGCTAGGCGCACTTGTGCGCCGTTCGGGCGTCTAGGGCGCTCTAGCGCCAGCGAACTGTTGGCTCGGGACACTATGTGCGGAGCAGTGTAGCCACCGTCTCGAGGTTGGCGTTGCCGCCGGTCAGGATCAACCCGGTGCGACCTTTCGGCAACTTGCCTGAAAGGTAGGCGGCCAGCGGGAGGGCGCCAGTCGGCTCGAGCGCCAGGTGCAGCCGGGACCAGGCGACTCGCACGGCGCCGGCGATCTCGTCTTCGGTGACGGTCACGATCTCGTCCACCAACTGGTTCACGAACATGACCTCGAACGTGCGCGTCCCGATCGACATAGTGCGAACTCCATCCGCGAGGGTCACCGGCGCCGCGGCGAGCGACTGGATGCTTCCCGCCTTCCACGTTCGGTAGGCATCGTCGGCCGCTGCTGGCTCGACTCCGATCACGCGCACCGCAGGATCGTGGCTCTTAGCCGAGATCGCGGTACCAGAAAGCAGCCCACCGCCCCCTACCGGCGCCGCAATCACCTGCAGGTCTGGTTCATCCTCCAGGAGCTCCATCGCGGCGGTGCCCTGCCCGTGGATCACGTTCCAGTCGTCGAATGGATGGACGAGTGTCAGTCCGCGGGCGGCCATCTCCTCGTGAAGGCGCTGCTCTCGGTTCGCGAACGTGATGCCCTCCTGGATGACCTCGGCTCCCAGCGCGCGAGTGGCCGCCACCTTCGCCGGGTTGGCGTCCTCAGGGATGAGCACCAACGCCGGGAGTCCGACGGTCGCTGCGGCAAGCGCCACGGCCTGTGCATGGTTGCCCGAGCTGACCGCGATCACGCCTGCCGGCCTGGGCTGCTGGCCGGCCAACTCCAGGATCGCATTGAACGCACCTCGGACCTTGAACGAGCCGGTGACCTGGAAGCATTCCGGCTTCAGGCGCAGGTCGACGTCGAGGTCCGTGGTCAGGCAGGGGGTGCGCCGGACGTGGGCCCGGATCCGCTCCGCAGCATCGCGGACCTTGGTCGCGTGCTCGTCGAGAAATGTGGTCAAGCCGCGGCGGAGTCGCGTTCGACCGCGGGCTGGCGGTTGGCCGGTCGCCGGAGGTTCGTGAGCACGATGCCCACGAGGATGACCATCATTCCGACTACGACGGGCAGGCTGAGCGCCTCGTGAAGGAGGATTACACCCCAGAACACCGCCGTGACAGGCACCAACAGGGTCACCCCAGTGGCGCGCACTGGTCCCAGCATGTTCATCATGTAGTAGTAGAGCAGGTAGGCCACACCTGAGCCGCCGACGCCCAGTGCGACGACCGCAGCCATCGAGGGCAGCGCGAGGTGCACGCTGGGCAGCGCCGGTGCAGCGATCGGAATCGCCAGGATCGTGGTCGCGGCGAGCTGTCCGAGGCTCACCTCGTACACGCTGACGCCGCGCAGCTTGCGGCGTTGGTAGAGAGCGCTGACGGCGTAGGAGAACGAGGCAAGCACAACTGCCAGGGCACCGACAATGTTGCCCCTGAAACCTTTGGCCGAGATGTCAGGCGCGACCAGGATGATGACGCCGGCGAAGCCTACCAGCACACCGATGTAATTCATTGCACTGGGCCGGTCGCTGGGTATGACCCAGTACACGAGCACCGCCGCCCAGAGTGGGGTCGTCGAGTTGAGGATGCTGGCCAGACCACTGGAGATCCGCTCCTCACCCCAGGCGATGGCGGCCCAGGGCAGCAGGCCTCCTGTGATCGCCAGGACCACAAAGGGGAGGATCCGGCCCTGCCACCCTTGGCCGAAGAGAGGACGGCCGCTGAAGCGCACGATCAAGGCGAGCGCAGCGCAACCGGAGGCCGCACGAATTAGCACGAGGGCGGTCGGGCTCATGTCGCGAATCGCGATCTTGATCAAAAGGAATGAGACGCCCCAGATCAGGGCGAGCGCGGCGAGGGCCAGGTAAGGCAACCACCGCCGACGGCTTTCAGACACGCGTCGGCCACTCGTCTGACGAGAGCACGAGCGTGACCGGGCCGTCGTTTTCGATGCTTACTCGCATCACGGCTCCAAAGTTACCCGTCTTGGTGTCTACTCCGCGCTCGCGGAAGCGCGCGACGAAGACTTCGTAGAGCTGCTCTGCACGCTTCGGATCGCCGGCTTTGAGCAGACTCGGGCGGCGGCCGCGGCTCATGTCGGCGAAAAGGGTGAACTGCGACACGATCAAAGCCGATCCGTGGACGTCGACCAGGCTCAGGTTCATGCGCCCTGCCTCGTCCCCGAACACGCGCAGGTCGATGACCTTGTCCGCGAGCCGCCGCACGTTGGTTTCGTCGTCATCCGATGCCGCACCCACCAACAACACGTACCCCGGCCCGATGGTTGCAAGGTACTCGGAGGCGCCCTCCTCCCAGCTCACCGAGCCCGCGGCAACGCGCTGCGCGACGATCCTCAAGCCGTGCTCAGAAGATTTGCTTCAAAAGCGTGGCCGGTAGGCCGGATTCACTCCGGCCGTCACCTTGCGTGCACTCAGCCAACCAAGCGTCGTTTGGAAAGTCATTCTGATAATCCCATCCCAGGAAGGTGAGCAGCGCCTGCGGCGAAGCCGCACGCGCGATGAGAGGAAACGGCGTTTCCTCTCATATTTAGACTTTCGGGCCGAATTGTGGCTCGGCCTGCACGAGCGAGTCGATGTAGCGGAACCGCTCGTACCGATGCTGCAGCAGGTCCGCGATGGGCTGCGCCAGGAGCGGCTGCAGGTGGCGGTGCAAGGCCTCATCGAGAGCTGCGGCCGCAGCGTCGTAGTCCTTCCACGCGCTTCCTACCGGCTCAGGAACGACCTCTTCGACCACGCCCATCGCGAGCAGGTCGCGCGAGGTCAGCTGGAGCTGCTCGGCCGCCTCCACCTTGCGGGTGTTGTCGCGCCAGACGATCGAAGCGGCGGCCTCGGGAGAGGCGACGGAATAGATCGAGTTCTCGAGCATGATCACGCGGTCCGCGACACCCATGCCGAGGGCGCCGCCACTTCCTCCCTCGCCGATCACGGCCGCTACGATCGGGACTGGAATGCGGAACCACTCCATGATCGCCTCGGCGATGGCGGCGGCGATGCCACGCTCTTCCGCACCCGCGCCCGGGTACGCGCCCGGAGTATCGATCAGCGACACGATCGGAAACCGGAACTTCGCCGCGTGGTGGGCGAGGCGGAGGGCCTTGCGGTACCCCTCGGGATGCATCATGCCCCAGTTCCGCGCCACCCGCTCCTTGATGCTCCGACCCTTCTGGTGCCCCAGGAACATGGTCGTCCGGCCATGCCATGTCCCGACTCCGCCGACCAGCGCCGGGTCGTCGGCTGAGAGACGATCGCCGTGCAGCTCGACGAAATCCGGAGCCAGACGGCGAATGTAGTCGAGCGAGTACGGACGTTCCTGGTGGCGGGCAAGCTCGATGACCTGCCAAACCGTCAGGGTCGATTCGTCCGGCTTGCGCCCGTGGCGCGTCATGGGTACATCTCGAGCAGGTGCGCGAGCAGGCGTCGGAGTTCGGTCCTCGGGAGGACCAGGTCCACCTGTCCGTGCGCAAGCTGGAACTCGGCGCTCTGAAAGCCGGGCGGTAAATCGGCGTACGTCGCCTGCTTGATCACCCGCGGCCCGGTGAAACCGATGGCGGCGCTCGGCTCGGCAATGTTGATGTCCGCCAGCAGCGCGAGCGATGCCGCCGTGCCACCGAACGTCGGATCGGTCAGCACGGAGAAGAACGGCACGCCGGCAGAGTGCATCCGCCCGACCACGGCGTTCACCTTGGCCATCTGCATCAGGGCCAGCACGCCCTCCTGCATACGGGCACCGCCCGACGCGGCGATCAACACGTAGGGGATGCCCGAGCCCAGCGCCTGCTCCATCCCCCGCGCCAGGCGTTCGCCGGCGACGATTGAGAGCGTGCCGCCGACGAATCGGAAGTCGAACACTGCAAGCCAGATCGGACGGCCCGCAAGAGTGCAGGTGCCCGTGCGCACGGCCTCGTTGAGGCCCTCTTCCATGAGCTGATCGACGACCGCCTGGTACGGCTTGGGAACCTTCCAGTTCAGCAGGTCGTGAGATCGGATGTCGCCCCAGCGTTCCTGCCACGAGCCGCGATCCGCGACCAGGGCGATCCAGGCATCGGCGCCGAGGCGGAAGTGGTGGCCGCAGTCGCACACGTAGTTGTGCTTTCTCAGCGATTCGCCGTCCAGCCCCACTCCGCAGCCCGGGCAGTTGGTCGGCAGCGGGATCGCAGGCAGCTTGCTTCCCGCGATGCGAAGCTCAGGCTGGCCTTTGGGGACCACCATCAAAGCGAGAGGCCACCATCGACTGCCAGAACCTGGCCGGTGATGAAGCCCGCGCGTTCGGAGCAGAGAAAAGCCACCGCGGCGGCGATGTCCTCGGCCGTCCCCTCGCGCTTGATCGGCGTCAGCTTGACCAGTTCGCCCACCATCTCGTCCGTCAGCGAGCCAGAGGTCAGCTCGGTGCGAACGTAGCCGGGAGCCACGGCATTGCAGGTGATGTTGCGCGATCCATATTCACGCGCCACGGATTTCGTGAATCCGATCAGCCCGGCTTTCGCCGCCGCGTAGTTGGACTGGCCTGCGTTTCCGGTCAACCCGACGATCGAGGAGATATTGACGATCCGGCCCCAACGCGCCCGCATCATGCCGGACATGATGGCCGCCCGGGTGGTGGCGAAAGCCGACATGAGGTCGGTGCGGATCAGCTCCTCCCAGTCGGCGGGAGCCATCTGGATCAGGAGCTTGTCGCGTACCGCCCCAGCGTTGTTGACCAGGACGTCGACGCGACCGATGGCCTTGACCATCGCCTCGACCTGCGCAGGGTCGCCGACGTCGGCCTGGTAGGCGCTTGCGTTGGGCAGTGCGGCGGCCGCTGCCTCGGCAGACGTCTTGTCAGACCTGTAGTTGACCACCACCCGTGCACCCATGCCGGCCAAAGCCGTGCTGATCGCGAGACCGATGCCTTTGCCCCCGCCCGTGACGAGCGCGGTCTTGCCGTCTAGATCGCCCACTTATGCGAAGTCGATGAAGAGCTCTTCGGCGTTCCAGGTATCGACGCCGGGGATGTGTTTCGCAGCGAGGCTGGCGAGCACGCGGCCGGGTCCGAGCTCGACGACCGTCTTCACCTTCATGGCTCGCATCGACACCATCGTGCGCGCCCAGTCGACCTGGCGCAGCATCTGGAGTCGAAGCTCTTCCTGCAGGCTCGCGACGGTGCGGAGCGCCTCGCCCGACGCGTTCGCGAGGATCGGAATCGAGGGCGCCTTGAGCGGCAGCTTGTCGACCGCTTTGCGGAAGGCGGCGGCGGCCGCTGCCATCAGCGGCGTGTGAGCGGCGAGCGGGATGGTCAGGATGAGCGCGCGCCGCGCACCCGCCGCGAGGGCAAGCCTTTCGGCGTCCTGCACGGCTGCGACCTCCCCCGACAGCACGAACTGCACGTCCGCATTGCGATTGGCCACCCACAGCTTGCCGTGGGTGGACGCCTGCTCACGGATGCGTTCGACCGCTGGCTCTTCGAGACCGACGATGGCGATCATGCCGCCCGCCTGCTCATCCGCTGCCTGGGCCATGATCCGGCCGCGCTCCTTCACGAGCAGCAGCGCCGTTTCCCACGGGATCGAGCCGGCGGCTGCGAGCGAGGCGATCTCGCCCAGGCTGTGGCCGGCCGTGACGCTGACGTTCTCGAACCCGTAGCTCTCGCGCCAAACCTCATAGGCCGCCCAGCACACAGTCATCACGCATGGTTGGATGACGTCCGTGCGATTCAGGTCCTCCTGCGGCCCCTCGAAGCAAAGGCGGCGGACCGGCATCTCCAGGACCTCCTCGGCTCGCTCGAAGACACGGCGGGCCGCCGGGTAGCGTTCGTACAGGTTGCGTCCCATGCCGGGCTTCTGCACGCCTTGGCCCGGGAACAGGAGCGCGATCGGTCCGGTCAGATCAATCAAGACCCCATCCTTTTGGGAAGGAGAGCAGGGCTACCCCACGCCTGCGGCGCGGGGACCCCAATAAGGTAGGGCCGGGTCGGCATACCACTGGGGTCCCCGCGCGAAGCGCGGGAGGCAGTGAGAGGAAACCGCCAGGTGTCCTCTCATTCTCCTTTACACCCACTTGAGAAGGCACGCTCCCCACGTCAGGCCGGAGCCAAAACCCGCCAGCAGAATGTGGTCGCCGCTCTTGACGCGTCCCTTGCGGACCGCCTCCTCAAGCGCGATCGGGATCGATGCACTGGAAGTGTTTCCGTACTCGTCGATGTTGATGGCGACTCGGTCCAGCGGCAGTCCGATCCGTCGCGCAGCCGCGTCGATGATCCGGAAGTTGGCCTGGTGAGGAACCCAGAGATCGATGTCTTCCATCGCGATCCCGGCGGTGCTGCAGACTTCGTTCGCCTGGCGGATGAAGATGTCAACCGCGAACTTGAAGACGTCTGGACCCTCCATCTCGATGATGGGCCTGGGGTCCTTCGCGGCGTAGGCGCCGAGTTCCTTGTTGCCACAGGTAACCTGGAGGTAACCGCGTCCATCGCTGCCCAAGCACCAAGCCATGAAGCCGGCGCCCGCCGGGGCTGGCCGCACCACGGCCGCACCTGCGCCATCGCCGAAGATCACAGCGGTGCCGCGATTTGAGTAGTCGAGCATCCGCGACAGCACCTCTGCGCCGATGACAAGTACGTTATCGGCGCGCTCGGTGGCGATGAATGAGTCTGCCGTCGCGAGTCCATACATGAAGCCGGTGCATGCCGCCAGCATGTCCCACGCCACGGCGCCCGGCGCGTCGAGCTCGTCCTGGATGCGGGCGGCGATCGATGGGAAAGGACCGTCCGGCGACGACGTGCCGACGAGGATCATGTCGAGGTCTTTGGCCGAAATGCCCGCCGCATCCAACGCACCGCGTGCGGCCTTGGTCGCCAGCTCGAGGGTGGTCGTCCCCGGCTCGGCGATGTGGCGGGTACGGATGCCGGTCCGCTCGGTGATCCACTTGTCCGAGGTTTCCATCATCTTTTCGAGGTCGAAGTTACTGATGACCTTCTCGGGCACATAAACGCCCATGCCGGCGATCCCGCTGCGGCGGCCCTTGGTCTTGAAGGAGCGGAGCGGGACAGCTCCGGAACGGGTGCGGTATGCGGTCGTTATCGCCATGTCATCTAGGCTTCCAGCCGCTCGGCGGTCTTCTGCTCCAAGAACTTCCAGAGATCACCGATGAGCTTCATTTTTTCGAGATCTTCCTCAGGCAGCTCGACGTCGTACTTGTCCTCCACGGCGGCGATGAGCTCGACAAGGTCGAGCGAGTCGGCCGCCAGGTCCTTCGCGAAGCTCTTTTCGAGCTGTACCTGATCGGGCTCGATGCCGAGGATCTCCCCGGCGAGATCCTGCAGTTCTTTGAAATCGAGTTGGGTTGCCATGGGCAATTCTCCTAGTTAGTTACTGGCCTGGGGGGCCTTTGATTACGAGCGCGGCGTTGTGGCCTCCGAACCCAAACGAGTTCGAAAGGGCCACCTTGATGTCAGCCTTGCGTGCCTTGTTAGGGACGTAGTCAAGGTCACACTCTGGGTCAGGGTCGTCCAGATTGATGGTGGGCGGCAGGAGGCCCCGGTCGATTGCCAGGACGCACGCGGCTGCCTCGATCGCGCCGGCGGCGCCGAGCAGGTGACCGTGCACCGACTTGGTCGAGCTCACCGCGAGCTTGTACGCGTGGTCGCCGAAGACGGCCTTGATCGCTTTCGTCTCAGCGACGTCGCCCAGCTTGGTCGACGTCCCGTGCGCGTTGATGTAACCGACGTCGCTGAGCTCGACTCCGCTCTTCTCCAGCGCACGCCGCATCGCACGGATCGCACCCTTGCCTTCCGGCTGCGGTGCCGTGAAGTGGTACATGTCGGCGCTCGCGCCGTAGCCGGCGATCTCCGCGAAGATCTTCGCCCCGCGCTTTTTCGCGTGCTCCATCTCTTCCAGCACGAGCATCACCGAGCCCTCGCTCATGACGAACCCGTCGCGGTTGAGGTCGAACGGCCGGCATGCCTTCTCGGGCTCGTCGTTGCGCTCGCTGACGGCCTTGATCTGGCTGAACGCGCCCATCGTCAATGGAGTGATGGTTGCTTCCGAGCCACCCGCGAGCATCGCGACCGCATCACCGCGCTTGATGATCTCCGAGGCTTCGCCGATGCCGTGCGAGCCAGAAGCGCAGGCGCTGACGATGGCGTAGTTCGGACCTCCCGCGTGCGTGTGGATGGCGACGATGCCGGCCGCCATGTCCGCGATCATCATCGGCACGGTGAACGGGCTGATCCGCCTGGGGCCACGTTCCATGAGCTGCGTGTGGCTCTTTTCGATCTCCTCCATCCCACCGATGCCCGAGCTGACGATCACGCCGACGTCGTCGGGGTCCATCTCGCCCGGGACGAGCCCCGACTGCGCCAGCGCCTGCTTGGAGGCCGCCAGTGCAAACTGGCAGTAGCGCCCGATGTGGCGGGCGGTCTTGCGGTCCATGTAATCCTCGGGGTTGAACCCCTTGACCTCGCCCGCGATCTTGCAATCGAAGATGGTCGTGTCGAAATGCGTGATCCGGCCCACGCCCGAGACGCCCTCGACCATGTTCGACCACACGGTCTCGAGGTCATTCCCGATCGGGGTGATAAAGCCCATGCCTGTCACGGCCACACGCCGACCGTTTGAGTTAGATGTCATGCTCCCAGCATACGGACGTGAGGGCCAAATCACACCGGCACGCGGTGGGAAAACTTGGCCTTCGGTTTGGACTCCATGTCCATATCGGCATCAGGCCGCGCTTCAGAGCAGCTTGCGGATCTCCAGGGCGAACTGCAATCGCAGACGGGTCGCCGGCACCTCCAGATCTCCCCCTAGCAGCTCGCGCAGCTTGTCGAGGCGGTACAGAACCGTGTGCCGGTGCAGTCCAAGATCGGCCGCTGCTTCTTTGACCGATCCTCGAACCAGGTAGGCCTCGAGCGTTTCCAGGAGCTGTCCGCGGTTGCGCACCTTGGGGTCCAGGAGGCGGCCGAGGCTGTGCGCGACGAAACGTTCGGCTAGGCGTGGGTTCTGGGTCAGGACGAGATGCGGGATCAGTTCGTCGTGGCGGTGCACCACGCCTTCAGGGCGCAGCTTGCGGCCGGCCTCGATCGCCTGCTGGGCCTCGAGGTAGGACCGTGAGATACCTCGCAGGCCTGGGTGGTACCCCCCGATGCCCGCACGCACGCGGGCCCGCACCATGCCTGAGCGCTTCACGGCCTCCTCTTGGAGCTGAGTCACGAACTCGTCGGCTGCGTCAACGTTGGCCACCGACTCGGCCGGCCAGAGCACGACCAGCGTGCTCGGGTCGGTCGCATGGTGGATCGCACCGCGAGGCACGTCCAGCGAGGCCGCGACCTCGGCCAGCGCCTGCCCGCCGCGCTCCCCATCGCTCTTGCCGACGACGAGCTTGCAAACCGCGACCACGTAGCCGGTCGGGACGATCGGCATGTTCAGCGCAAGCGCCTGCTTTTGCAGCTCGAGCTCCGAATCGAAGTTGTCGCTGATCAGGGCGTGAAAGAGACGCGCGTGGGCCCGTGTCCCGCGCTGCATATGCTGCTCGCGCGCGTGGAGGTAGGTCTTGGTGACCTCGGCCGCAACCTGGTCGAGCGCCGCGAAAACGTAGTTCGCAGTGAGCATGATCGCTTCGGGAGTCGCCTCAGGGTGCCCGCGCCACGCGCGAAGAATCTCGTCCCAGGCGACCCGCGCCGCTATCCGATACGCGCTGAGGATGGGCTCGACCGACTGGCTGCTGCGCGCCTGAAGGATGCCGAGCTGGGCGACCCGGCGCAGCTCTTCGTTGGTCGCGGGCCGCGCATCGCGAGCCGTGGCCAGGAACAGGTCCAGACCGGCCTCGCACGCGCGGGCGATGGCCGAGCGCTGAGGGGGTACGCCGGTCGAGTCGTCCCAGCGCACGAGACTCACCACGGCCCGGGCCATGTGGCGGGCCATGCCGGAACGTCGGTGCTGCAGCTCCGCCAAGAGGGTGGCCGGGAGCGTGGGCGAGGTTTTTGGCGTCGGGGCGACTTTGGACTTTATGGCCAGCTTCGCCATGCCGTGCACTATACGATCGCTTCCTGGTATTAGGACTTCACGTCGAGCTCAGGGGTTCCGGAGCCCGGTCACCCGATCAGCTGTGCTGACTGACGAAGGCCAGCATGCGGCGCCAGGAGTCGTCGCCCGCGTCCTTCCACTTTTCGAATGTGCGGTCGAAGAAGCTGTGGGGCGCCCCGTCATAGATGTGCATCTCGTGCGGCACGTTCGCCTCGGTGAGTTGCTTGTCGAAGGCGTGGAACGCTTCCTGTGGGGTGAAATCCGCGCCGGCGATAAGCATCAGCAGTGGGCTCTTCATCTTCGACATGAACGGTTCGCTTCGTTCCGGCCGGCCATAGAAGCCGATCGCCCCGTTGAGGCCATGGCCGCCCGCGGACTGGTTCCAGGAGCTTGAGCCCCCGAAGCAGAAACCCACGGTGAACGCGGACTTGACCGCGCCACCATCCTTTGACCTCAGGAAGGCGATCGCAGCCGCCACGTCGTTGCGGATATCGTCCGGAGTCGTCTTCTCGACATGCGGCGCGTAATCGAAACCCTCGTCGCGATCGCCGATGCCTGCGGTGCGGCCGAAGTAATCGATCGCGACCGCGTCGATCCCCGCCTCGGCGAACCGCTGGGCGAGCTCCTTGTAGAACTGGTGCAGGCCGCGCACGTCGGGCATCACGACCATTCCCGCTCCCGTCGGCTTCTCGGCCCGGGCGAAATAAGCGCCGAACTTCGTGCCGTCGGATGAAGTCAGGACCAGGTCACCCTGATCGGCGGCAGCACCACTGATCGGAGGCAGAGGCGGGCGAGCATCGTCTGAGTAACACATGGTTCGATTCTCCACCAGAATGATGTCCGGATGAAGATCGAGAGTACGGCCTTTACGCGCGCCGACGTCGAGCAGTTCCTCGATGAGATGGTCGACCACGATCGCCGAGTTCTCGCCGACAGGCTCGAACGAGCCTCAGCGCGGCTGGCGGAGCTGGGTCCGCGGGTACAAGCCGGCGGCGGCGAGAGCGAATGGAGTCAACACGAGCTGCTCGCCCACATCGCGGTGCTGTCCAAGTTCTACGGCGTGCTGGTGCACAAGATCTCGAGCGGCCAGATCTCGGAGCTCGATCTTCTGGAGAACGTCAATCTGCGTGATGTCGTCGGTGCGCAGATGGCTCAGATCGAGCCGGCCGAGCTCCTGCGGATGGCGCTCGCCGACCAGGCACGGACCCTCAAGCTCCTGCGCACCGCCGAAGCGTCGTCATTGAGACGGCAAGCGAAGCAAGAGAACGGAGCGCTGATGAGCGCCGTGGAGGTGGCGCGCCTTCCCCTCATCAACCACCTGGAGATGCACGTCGACCAGCTGGAGAGATCCCTGGCCTGAGAAGGTGCGGCCGCGCCTTCCTAGTCGCTCACCTGCGGGTAGCCCAGCTTGCGCAGCTCGCGGCGGATGGTTTCTGCCGCGTCATCCATCATTGCGGTATCAGGGTCGGGATCCTGGTTGCCGAAGTCGAGATCGTGCAGCCCGCGGATCGGCACAACGTGGAAATGGCAATGGGGAACCTCAAGGCCCGCGAGCATCACGCCGATACGTTCCGGGTTGAAGCCCGCCATCTGCGCCTTGCCGACGGCCTGTGCCGTTTCAGCCAGGTGTGCCAGCAGGCCCGCATCGAGATCTAGCCAATGATCGACCTCCGCCCTGGGCACGACGAGCACGTGGCCAGGACGAAGCGGCCGGATGGAAAGAAAGACCACACATGACTCGTCCTTCCAAACGAACCGCGCCGGCAGCTTGCCCTCGATGATCATCGTAAAGATCGTGGACACGACACAAGCCTAAGCCGCTAGCCTTTGCGCGTGACGGTCGCTGCCCAGCTGATCGACGCCACCAAGAAGTACGGCACAGTGGAAGCCCTGAAGGGCGTCAGTCTCGACATCGGGCTCGGCGAAGTGGTGGCGATGCTGGGACCCAATGGGGCGGGCAAGACGACGTCGATCAGCCTCCTCCTCGGCCTACGAAAGCCGACTTCCGGCAAGGCACTCCTCTTTGGGCTCAAACCTGACGACCTGAACGCGCGCAGCCGGGTCGGTGTGATGCTCCAGGAGTCGGGCATCCCATCGATGCTGAAGGTGCGCGAGATCGTGGATCTCTTTCGCTCTTACTACGCCAGGCCGATGGCCCGCGATCGCGCGATCGGGATGGCCGGTCTCGAGGAAAAGGCGAACGCCCTGGTGAAGGAGCTGTCCGGCGGGCAACGGCAGCGCCTCTACTTCGCGCTCGCCGTCTGCGGTGATCCCGAGGTCCTGTTCCTGGACGAGCCGACCGTGGGCATGGACGTGGAGGGCCGGCGGTCGTTCATCGCGCGCATTGCGGAGTTCGCTCAAATGGGCCGTACGGTCGTCCTGACAACGCACTACCTGGAGGAGGCGGACCAGCTCGCCAAGCGCGTGATCGTGATCGACCGCGGCCTTGTCATCGCCGACGCTTCACCGCAGGAGATCAAGTCCAAGGTGGCCGGCAAGCGTGTGCGTTTCACGGCGGTCGCTTTGAGTGAGCAGGATCTCGATGGCCTGCCCATCACCTCGTCCACGATCAACGACCACAGCGTCCAGCTCCTCACCAACCAGCCGGAGGCTGTCCTACGCGAGCTGTTTCGACGGGGCGTCGAGATCTCCAACCTCGAACTGTCAGGAGCAGATCTCGAGGATGCATTCATCTCTCTCACCACTCACGGGGTGCGGCCGGAGGGCCGGCCGTGAGATTCGGTGGCCAGGTGGTCCAGATGCCAGGCGCGGCCGAGTACCGCAGCGAGCGCATCGGCCTATTCGTAAGCAAGGAACGGAGGCCGCAACAACGCAAATGGGCCGCATGGGCGCCGAAGATCCGGTCAGCATCTCCGGCCGCAGCCCCGGCGCCCGACTGATGGCGGTGATGACCGTCCGCCGCGCGCCGATCGGCCCGATGCTGGCCCTTCAGACGCGGGCGGAGTTTCTCAAGTTATGGCGGGTGCCCGCCTTCAGCATCACGTCCCTTTTCTTGCCGGTTATGTTCTACGCGTTCATCGGCATCGGTCAGTCGTCTCAGGTGATCAGCCCGCATGTGACGTTCGGCGCCTATTTCCTGGCCTCGATGGCCGTCTATGCGGTGGCCAACGTGATGATCTTCAGCTTCGGAATCTCGGTGGCGACGGAGAGGGGCATGAAGATGGACGTCCTCATGCGCGCCACGCCGATGCCCCCATTCATCTATTTGCTCTCCAAGTGCATCACGGCGGTCGTTTTCGCCGCTTTGACCCTGGCCGTCCTGTTTCCATTCGCGTACATCGCGGGCGCGGTCAGGCTCGATGCTGCCGTGTGGGCGACTCTCGGCTACAGAGTGCTGCTGGGCTCGATACCGTTTATCGCGCTCGGCTTCGCCATCGGTTACCTCTCTGGGCCCAACTCGGCCGTCGCAGTAATCAACTTGATCTACCTGCCGACGGCATTCGCATCGGGCCTGTTCTTTCCCAAGCAAATGCTGCCGAGCTTCATCCAGAGCATCGCGCCGTACCTCCCTCTCCACTTCTTCGGTCAGCTGGGGTGGGACGCGATCGGGGCTCCCACCGACGGGACTGTGACGACCGACTGGCTCTATCTGGTCGGGTATGGCGTGTTGTTTTTCGCCGTCGCCGTCTGGGCTTATCGCCGCGAAGAAAGCCGGAAGTTCAGCTGATCTCGGACCAGAACTTTTCTGGCAGGGCGGCTCCAAAAGCCTCGTTGTAACGACGCGAGAACTCTGCGTGCGTGTAGCCATGCTCGATGGTGCCCACCTGCTCGACTACATACGTCGCGGCCAGCGAGGCCACCCTCCCGGCTGCCTCGAGGTCCAGACCACGCAGCAGGCCCGCAACCAGGCCGGCTCGATACGCATCCCCCGCGCCCGTCGGATCTGTCTCGCGAAGCGGCGCCGCGGACGGGATCTCAACCGTCCCCTGGCGTGTCGCGATGCGAGATCCCTGGCGGCCAAGCGTCGTGACCACTATCTCTGCCAGCTCGAGGAGCCCCGCCACGTCGTGGCTCGTGCGTTGCTCGATGAGCTCGAGCTCGTAGTCGTTGCCGATCACGATCCATGCGCCGCGCGTGCTGTCGGTCACGTCTTCGGCCGACATCATGGGCAGCTGGTGCGCAGGGTCGAAGACGTAGGGGACCTCGCGCTCGCGGCATTCATGGACGAGGCGCTTCATGGCGCCCGGGTCGTTTGGACCGATGATCACCGCGTCGACAGCCGGCGGCGCATCGTCAAGACCGAGCATCGCGGCCCGCCACATCGCCCCGCCGTAATAGCCGGTGAGCTGGTTGTGGTCCATGTCCGTGGTGGTGAACCCTGTCGCGCTCAGCTCGCCATCGAGCAGCCTGAGTCCCCGGCAGTCGATGCCGCGGGCGACCAGCCAATCGCGGTACTCGGCGGCATCGGTGCCGGCGGTGGCGAGGACTGCGGCCGGATAGCCGAGAAGCGCCAGGTTGTGGGCGTAGTTTCCCGCCACCCCGCCTCGGCGCTTCTGGAGATCGTCGACCAAGAAGCTCAAATTGAGGATATGAGTCTTGTCGAGAAGGATGTGGTCCTTGAAGTGGCCCTTGAAGGTAAGGATGTAGTCGTAGGCGATCGAGCCGGTGCAGACGACTGTCATTGGTCAGTGACGAAGGCTAACCGACTCAAAAAGGAAAGGGCGCCCCGCGTGGGCGCCCTCTTGAATCGCTTTGAAGTCTCTCTGCAGCTACGCGGCCCGGCGACGGACGATCCGGCGGCGCGTCTGGAGAGCCGTCCTGACCATTGGCCTGACTGCGGCCTCGCGGCGCGGCGCCAGCTCGGTGGCGTGCTCAAGTCGGGTCGCCGTCCGGGCGATGGTCTTGAACGAGCCGTTGAAAATCCGCAGCGTCCGCTTGGCAACGTCGCCGACGACGTCCTGGCGGCGCGCCTGGAGTTTGACCAGGTGCAAGCCCTTGATGGCGACCTTCTCAGGCAGCTTCTCGTTGAGTTCGAGGCCCCACAGCGTCACCTTCTCCGGAAGGATGGCGTTCAGACGGGCGTTGAACCGACGGTTGACCTTGCGAGCGGTCGGGGCTCCCTTCTTTTCGAATCCCTTGACCTGCTTGCGGGCCGATCCGATCGGGTCCGACGCAACCTCGGCCGCGGCTTTGGCGGCTCCGATGGCGACTTCTTCGACGGTGGTGGCAGCTTCTCCGAATTTGATCTCAGTGCTCATATGACTCAGCCTCCTGGTGCTGTTTCTAAATTTTGGTCTTGACGCAATGCATCATAACGCAATGCGTCAATCGTGTCAAATCCGCTTCTAGGGACCCAGATCCGCCTGGCGTTTCAGGTGGGCGATCAGGGCTTCGGCTGGGGGGCCGAAGACGTCGTAGTGAGCCACCTTGCGACGCTTCTCAGGCTGAATCCACTCCGGACGAAGGCCGTGCTGCCTGCCCCACTCCTCGAGCACCGGCCGC
The DNA here is from genome assembly GCA_036513135.1 of Candidatus Dormiibacterota bacterium. Lineage (GTDB taxonomy): Bacteria > Chloroflexota > Dormibacteria > Dormibacterales > Dormibacteraceae > Palsa-870. Next base: position 83,495 of record DATBZP010000149.1, read on the forward strand.
ATGCCGATGATGTGGAGGAAGGGCCGCTCTCGCGTCAGCCCTCGGATCGTCGAGCCGTGGTAGTAGTCGAAGTTGCGGTGGACCGCGATGCCCCCGGCCTCAGCGAAGGCGATGGCGTCTTTGATCTCGCGCCGCTCGAAGTAGCGTTCCTGGAGTGGCTCGGTCACTTTCGAAGTGCGCCCTGCGCGCGCCTGGCGCCTTGGACGTTACGGGCGTGCATCGGCGCAGATCGGCCGGTAGGCGCAAAGGGAACACGGCCGCTGGGCATGCTCGGGCCCGAGGCTGAAATCCCCCGCGGCGATGCGGGCGGCCGCGGCCTCGATTCGAGCCTCGACTCCGGCGTCGTCCGGCGTCACCTCCCTCACCTGACCGCGGCGTAGGTCGAACAGTAGGAGGCGAGCGTCAGGGCCGCCGGGCACGAGCCCCCTCCGAGCGGCGAGGCCGTAGAGCCTGAGCTGCACCGAGTAAGCCTCGATGAGCGAGGCGTCGAGGGATGCGTTGGTCTTGTAGTCGACGAGGACAGCACGGCCGTCGAGCTCGCAGATCCGGTCGACCAGGCCCCGGACTCGAGTCGGTCCGATCCTCATGTTGAACCCGACCTCGACTGCCAGCGTTATCGCCGCAGCGAGTGGATGCGCGAGGTAGCGGACAAGCATCTCGCGCCCGGCCTCGGGCCCTGAGTACAGTCCGAGCAGGTCGCCCCCCGCAGCGTGCCAGGCGGCTAAAGCCGCGTGCACCGCCGCCCCAAGCTCGGTGGATCCGACTGCCTGAACGAATCGGGGCTGAAGTTCGTCAGGCGGAGCGGGTACTCGCCACACCTGGCTGAACCGATACCGCACCGGGCAGAGCTCGAAGTCGTGCAGCTGCGAAAAGCTGAGCTCGACCTCAGCAAGCCGGCGGGGCGCCGTCTCAGCCTGTCGCGGGCGAAGCCGTTCCAGCCGGTCCAGGACCGCGGCCACCACGGCTGGGCCGCCATCCATATGGCCGTCGGCCACCCTTATTGCGGGCAGTTCCAGCTGCTCGGCCTCGACCACGGCGGCGGATTGTGGATTGGCGAGCGCCCAGCTGAGGATCTCGGCAAAGTGGTCGTGGTCATCCAGGCCGTTCGCGCCGACATCGCGAGCCGTGGGCTCGTCCCGCGTGGCCGTGACGTAGAGCGAGTCTTTGGCACGGGTCATGCCCACGTAGACGATCCGCCGCCGCTCGCCGATTGCCAGCGCGACGGCCGCCGCGCCGGGCGAGGTCTCGACATACCGTGGGTGCTTCTCTCCGCGCCATGTCTTGATCACGAAACCAAGACTGTCCGGATCGAAGAAGAAACGCTCTGTGTCTCTGGGCCTCGGCGGCCGCAGGTTGACCAGGAACACCACCGGGAATTCGAGGCCCTTGGCCGAGTGGATGGTCAGCAGCGCGACGGCCTCGGTCGTCAAGGATTCCTCGGCCGCCTCGCCCACGGGCAGCTCGGCGTCGATCACCTGATCCAGATGCCGCACGAAATCGCCGATTCCAGCGAGTGATAGGTCACGCTCGAACCGGCCCGCAAGCTGAAAGACTTTGCGCAAGTTGAGCAGCGCTCGAGGGCTGCCATCACGCTGCGCGCGCAGCTCCGCCCAGCGAAGGTAACCGCTTTCCTCAAGCAGGCGGTTCAGGATGTCCGCCACAGTCATGGCGTCTCGAAGGCGCCCGAGTCGGTCGGTCAGCTCGACCAGGCGGAGTGCCTCGCGCGCCACCTTTTGATCCATCTCCGGGTAGCCTTCGCGCCCGGATTCGTCAAAGCAATCACGCAGGCGCATGCCTGAGCGGCCGGTGCGTCGAGCGGCCAGCCGGTACATCCCGCTGTCCGGCAGGCGGACGATGGGGCCCTGCAGTATGCGCACGAACGCCCCGTCATCCATCGGGTTCTCGGTCAAGCGCAGGAGCGCCACCACGTCTTTGATCTCTTGGCGATCGAAAAATCCCGACCCTCCGCTGGTGATGTACGGAATGCCCTGCCGGCGAAGCTCGTCCTCGAATTCGCGGGGAAGCATCCGAATCGAATGAGCGAGGATCGCCATGTCGGCGAAAGCACGGCCCGACACATGGAGGCGGCGAATCGTCTGCGCAAGCGATCGGGCCTCGGTTCGCGAGTCGGGCGCCATGATCACGGTCACGGGTTGCGGCAAAAAGCCACGCATCGCCACCAGGTCGGGTTCCGCCGCGAAATCTCGGTCCCGGCGAATGAAATCGGTTGCGCAGTCGAGGATGCCCTGGTACGAGCGACGGTTGTGGGTCAGAGGGAGAGGACGGCCTGGGAACCGGCTGCGAATGTTTTCGATCTCAGCATCGCGCCAGCCGTAGATCGACTGTTTTGCATCACCGACGACGGCGACGTTGCCGAAGTTGTCAGCGGCCAGCAGGCGGATGAGGTCGAGCTGGATGCGGTTGGTGTCCTGGAACTCATCGACGAGCAGGTAGCGGAAGCGTTCTCGACAGCGGGCTCGAAATTCGGTCACGCGACCCAGCGCTTCGATCACGTCGAGGATGAGGTCGTCGAAGTCCCGCAGCCCACTGGCCCGCAGCGCGTCCTCGTACGTCTTGTAGACGAGGAACAGCACCTCGATCGCCTCGACCTCGGCGAGTGACGGGTCGGGCCCGCCCGAACCGTTTGCCGGTTGAGTGCTCGCACGCGCGCCCCACTGAAGACCGTGTAGTTCGAGCGCCCGCTCGTGAAAATGCTCGGGCGTGATGCCTCGGCCCTTGAGCTTGAGCAGGAACCGCAGCCCGGATCGCAGCAGCTCGTCCAGGTCCTCGACGGCGAGCGCTGAGAACGAGTCCGGATCGAAGGGGGCGGCCGCGCCGCTGCGCAGACGCGCGAGGAGCTGCTGCTCAAACAGCCGCTGCCCGGTTTCATCGAGCACCCGCAGCTCGCGCGGGGCGCCGACCAGGTAGGCGAACTCGTCGAGCAGCCGGGCGCAAGTGCCATGGAACGTGCCGATCCATGCTCCGTCCAGTACCTCTGGACCCAGCTCGGGGCGGCGTGCGCCCAGCTCCCTGGCAATCCGCTGCCGCAGCTCCTCCGCTGCGCGGTCATTGAACGTGACCGTGAGGATCTGATCCGGTCCGACACCCTGCTCGACCAGCCAGCAGAAGCGCTCGGTCGCCGTGAACGTTTTTCCGGTGCCCGGTCCCGCGGCGATGAGAAACGCTCCGGCGGGCCCAGCGTGAGCGGCGGCTGCCTGCTCGGGACTGAGGGAGCCAGTGGTCGGGCGGTGAATGGCGCTCATTCGGGCGGCGCCCCTCCGTACGGACACACCGCCGAGTGCGGGCAGCTGCCGAAACGCGTGACGCACGTGCCCGCAAGCTCCCGGGGCGCGGGCTCGAAGTGACCGGCCTTGATCCGCGCGATCGCGTCCACGACGATCGCCCTGCTGCGATCGAGGTCCTCGGTCGTCAGCAGCTTCTCGCGATATTCCTTCAAACCTGCGGCGCGTCCGACGCTGAAGATGACCTGCCGCATGTCGCGCCAGACCCATTCCTTCGGGTACCACAGCGACAGGAACCGGGGCTGGAAGCCGAGTGGCTTGCCCTCCTCGTCGAATCCCTCCTTGCAGGCGATGTAATAGAGAGCGAGCTGCACGTCGTACAGCTCCGGCCCGAAATAGGCTTCGTACGCGTACTTCATCGGCTTGCCCGCGCCGGTCTTGTAGTCGACGACCTCCACCTCGCCGTCACCGACATCGTTGACTCGGTCGATCTTGCCGACGATGTCGGATCCATCCAGCTGCAGGCGAAAGCGGCGCTCCGTTGCAAGCGTCCCGAGCCGGCGGATCTGCTGCATGCCCGTGACGAATCTGATGTAGTTGGTCAGCAGAGAGCGGACCTGCCGCTCTTCACGCTTCCGGTCGAGCACGCCCTCCATGTGCACGAGGTAGCCCTCGAGGTGACGCTGGAGCGCGGTCTCGAGCCACTCCTTCTGGTGCTCAGAGTCGAGCGGCCGCCACTCGCTCTCCTGAGCATGGAAGTCCTCGAGCACCTCGTGCAGGAAACCGCCGCGTTCCATGGCGACCGAACGAGGCTCCTCGATCAGGCCCGGATGGTGGTTGTACCAGTAGAGTCGCGGGCACTTCAGGTAGTCATTGAGCGTCGTTGGGCTGAAATGATCGATCTGGACCGAGCTCGGGTTGCGATCACCGCCATAGCTCTCGAAGGGCTCGCCCGACGCGGGGTCCATGAGAAACGCGACATCCAGACCGAGCGATTCGGCGCGCGCCGAGACGCCATCCGTCAGCGCGAGGCGATGGGAGGCAAGCAGAACCTCCGCCTCGCGCGATAGAAGAACATCGCTCGGCTGTAGGCGAGAAGAGGCGCGCGTGAGCGAGCGTGACTCCGCGTCTGGCTCGGCCATATCGAGGAAGACCGAGGGGCCCGCCTGGCGCAGGTACGAATCGGCGTAGGTCATGTAGAGCCGAAGCCGCGCGCGCGTCATCGCGACGTAGGCAAGCCGCGCCTCCTCTGCGAGGTGGCCGTCCGGGTCCGAAGGCCACGACGGCATGAAACCGACCTTGAATCCCTCCAGCCACGCCCGATCCTCGGCGTCCAGCAGCGGGTGCGGGCGTGCCGGCAATGGAAATAGACCGTGGGCAAAGCCCGAGCAGAAAACGACCTCGAACTCGAGGCCCTTCGCCTGGTGGACGGTCATCACCTGGACCGCGTCACGCCTGCCAGAGGCAGCTTCGCTGTCGTCCGCCGCCGCGGCGAGCAGCGTCTCCAGCGAACCCTCGATGTCGGACAGCTTCGGCCGCGAGCCAAAAAGCCGCTCGTGCACGGCCTCGACTGCCTCCAGGCCCTCGATCGCAGCTCGGAGGTCCGAGATCGCTTCCGCGCGCTGCTCGTTCGCAAGCTCCAGGTCGAGGAGGCGACGCATCGCACCGTCCTCGATCAGGACCGAATAGGCAAGGCCGGCCAGCGAAAGGCTCGAAGCACGGCCCAGCAGGCGGTGGCGCGCGACCATCGCCGCGTGCAGGCTGGCCAGCTCGTCCTCGGACAGAAAGGCCATGTAGTCGGGTTCGGCCCGCGCCTCAGTCGGAATGTCGCCACCCCAAGGCAGTGGGTAGCGCTGTGCGTCACGTGCTGCCAGCGCGTACATCAGGCGACGCATGACCCGGAGAAGCGGCCGGCCCTTTTCGCGGGCATGTGCCCGGAGCCGGCCGAGCGTCCTCGCTCCGACCCCGCCCAGGCTGGACGCGAGCGCACCTTCGAACGAATCCGGGTCATCCGGCCGGCGCAGTGATTCCAGGTAGCCCACGAGGAAGCGCACGACCTCGTTCCGCGAGGTAGCGCCCGACCCGCGGACCTCGAAGGGCAGACCCAGCGCGCGGAGCGCCTCTTCGAATGGAGCGCCCAACGCAGTCGTGCTGCGCAGCAAGATCGCGAAGTCGCTGTACCGGAGTTCGGACGATGCGTGCATCCGCCTGATTTCACGCGCGACGAAGAATGCTTCGTCGACCGGGTCGCTTTCGCGCGTGACGACTACAGCCGGCGGCGCGGAACCGACCACCGAGCGCAGCCTCCGCGGCTCGCGGCCGGGTTGGGTCGCGACGAGCAGCCGCTCGCCGCCGTCGAGCGCTTCCTGCGAGCAGCGACGGCAATCCTCCAGGCTCTGCGTAGCACCGCCGTAGACGGCAGCGAAGTCGCGGCTGAGCAGGCGCGGAACTGTCCCACGGAACCCGTAGATCGACTGGTCTGGATCACCGACCACGACCAGGCGTGGACGCGACTCGGAAGGAGCGACGAGCTGAAGCAGCTCGAACTGAGCCGGATCGACATCCTGGAACTCGTCGACCAGGATCAGGCGAAATCGCGCGCGCAGCATCTCTCGCACCGGTCTGTTCGACTGCAGCAGCTCGATCGCGCCTGAGATGAGGTCACGGAAGTCGTGCATCCGCGCCTGCTGCAACCGCAGCTGGTAGGCCTGGTAGACGGTCGCCAGCACGCGAAGTCGCTCGCTTCCGCTGGCTTCAGCCGCGAGCACGAGCGCTGAAGGATGAACGAGGTTCTGCTTCATGAGCGCGACAAACGTCAGGACGTCCTGCGCGAACGCGTCCGACCTGCGCACTCCTTCGAGAGGGCCGAGCATCGTCGGATCCAGGTCGGCGAGAACGCGTCGCATGACCAACCATTCCTGGAAGCCGTTGATCAGAAGCCGGTCGCGATCGGACGAAAGCCCCACAGAGTGCTCACGCAGGAGGCGCGCGCAGAAGCTGTGAAAGGTTGAGATCCAGGCCTCGCCGTACTCATCTTGCAGGCGCTCGTCGATGCGGCGAGAAATCTCGTCGGCGGCGCCGGTCGAGAAGGTTAGGACGAGGATCTCCCCGCGACCGGCCAGGCGCTCACGTACGGCCTGCTCGTACAGGTCGACCAAGGCATGGGTCTTGCCGGTGCCCGGCCCGGCGAGCACGCGCAGTGGTCCGTCGATTTCGTGGATGTCGAGTGGCAAAGGTTCCCCCGAGTGGCGCGGGCGCCCTTGATTATGCGGGGGCCCGTGTCCTCAAGTCAGCCGCGCCTGTTAAAGGTCGCCAGGCCACTACGACCAGAGCCAGGAGCAGAGCGAACTCGACCCAGGGCCAGCGATTCAAACCAGTGCTGAACCCCGCCAGGAACGGGAATTGGCTTCCAAAGACCCATGCGACCGCAAGCAAAGCGCGCCAAGCCGGGGTCGGCCGTTCCTCCCAAACGATCCATATGGCCGCCGCCAGAAGACACAGGTCAGACGCATGAAGATAGGGGGACACGAGCAGGGAACCCACAATGCCCACCGGCACGACAAGACCGCTCGAGCCCCGGAGCTTGAACGCCGTCGCCAGCACCATCCCCACGATCAGCAGCCGCAAGACGAATGCCACGACTCCGGTCGCGCCCACCGCCCCCCTCAACGTCAGCGCATCGGCTCCGCCCGGCAGGGGTGCGCGCAGCTCGTTCGCGTAAGCCGACATGCCATGGACTCCCAGCGTCAAGGCCGCGATGAGGCCGAGCACTGCGCCCGCGCCAAGCCAGGCGGCGCATGCACGATAGCGACCGGCCACAAAAAGGGCGACCGGCACGAGGATCGCCGTGTTCGGTTTGAGGAAGATCACCGAAAGGGCGAGGCCGGCCGCGATGTCCTTGTCCTCGCGCAACAGTCGCCACGCCACGATCACACCGGCTGCAACCAGGGGGACGACCTGCCCAAGCCTCACCGCATACAGCACCCACCACAGCGCAAGGGCTCCGATGACCGCAACCCATCGGCTGCATCCAGAGCTCACACCGGACCAGGCCAGTGCAGCTGCAAGAGCGAAGAAGTCGATTACCGCCCAAATCCCGAACGCAGCCCAGTAAGGAACCGCTGTCAGAGGCGCGACGATCCAGGCCACGGTCGGCGGGCTGAGAAACGGTTGCGTCCAGAGGCTGGGCACGAGTTGCTTTTGCGCGACGGCGACCAGCCCCTGGTCGTAGATGTGCGACCAACCCTGCTGGAGGCCCACCGTTGCCGCAGCAAGGTAGGTGTGGAAGTCGATACCGATACGCTGCGGCGGGTGCAAGACGTCGAGCGCCAGCCCGAGCGTGACGATAGCAAGGCCGAGCCACCACCACGGGCGACGAGAGTTTCCCACTATTTGACGTTACCCCAACAGCGTTAACCCTCAACTTATAGTCAGGCCCGATGACCCGCCGCAGGCAGCTTGGATTGTGGGCGTGCGTAGTCGCCATCACGGTCGTCGTCGCCCACCTGCCTTCCTTCTTCCACCGCCTGCTCGACGGCGACGAGGCCATCTACGCCTCGATCGCCGCGCTCATGAACAGCGGCGGGCAGCTCTATGGGCCGGGCGGCGTGGACAACAAGCCGCCGGGCATCTTCTGGGTTTACGCGGCCACCTTCCAGGTCGCCGGCCCCTACCAGATGACCGCCATCCATGCCATCGGGCTGGCGGTGATCGGGGCCACCTGCCTGCTGCTCTTCGTCATCGGCCGTGACCTCGGCGGATTCCGAACCGGGCTGCTGGCGGCTCTGTTCTACGGCGTGCTGACGGCGGCCGGCAACCCGCGCCTTCTCGCCACGAACACAGAGCTCTTCATGATGCTGCCGCTGGTCGCATCGGTCCTTTTGATGCTGCGCCGGCGATGGTTCTGGTCGGGATGCCTCCTGGTTGCGGCTGGAGCGTTCCGCCAGGTGGCGGCTGTCAACGTCTTGCTGGCGATCGCCGGAATCGTGTGGCTCGAACCCACGGGCAACCGAAGGCAAGCTGCGGCGTGGTTCGCAGGGGGAATGGCGGCCGTGCTCGTCGCGGGCGCGCTGGTCCTGCTCTTGACCGGATCGCTCCCCGGTTTCTGGCGCTGGACCGTCGGCAGCCTGTACGGCTACGCCTCGACAAACTGGATTCCCAGCTTCGTCTGGCTGCGCGCGAGGGACAGCCTGGTTCCGTTCGTCGTCGACATGGCGGTTCTATGGATCGCCGCGGTCGCGCTCGCCAGCCGGTGGCGGAATCTCGCACGGCTCGAGAAATTGGTCGTCGTATGGCTGGCGATCGCCATGGTCGGATCAATCGCGGCAGGCCACCTGTCGTGGCACTACTTCATCCAGGCGATGGGGCCGCTCGCGCTGGCCGCAGCGAGCTTTTTCGACCGCTTCTCGTTGGGGAGATGGGTCAAGGCTGCCGCTGCTGTGGGGATTGCCATTCCGGCCCTCGGATGGTGGGCATATGACCTGGGTGCCGACCCACTGACCTATGACTTCAGTTCGCCGGTGCCGCAGCACATGTCGGTGGCCACCTACATTCACGACCACACCGCGAATGGCCAGCGAGTTTTCGTGTGGGGCGACTGGCCGGCACTCTACATCGAGTCCGACCGGCTTATGGCAAGCCGATTTCCGGGCTTTCTTCGAGGCTTCGAGCGCGGATCCGGCGTCCAGCCCAACAACTGGGACACGACGCCCGACGTCTGGCCCGAGCTTGCCTCCGACCTGAAGGCCCATCCGCCTGCGCTCATCGTCGACACGGCGACGGCGGGATGGAGCGACTTCTCGATGTACCCGATGAACAACTATCCGGTCCTCGCCGACCTGGTCGCAAGCCGATACCACGTGGTGGCAACGGTCGACGGAGTGGTGATCTATGCGCCTAACAGCCCGTGAACCACGGATAGTTCAGTCGGGGGTCGGTTTCCTGGGGCGCTTGATCTCCAGGATCGAAGGTTCCCCGGCGGCGATCGAAAGCACCCGGTCGAACAGCCGCCCGGAATTGAAGGCATCCGGCGCGTCGGCCAGCCGCACGTAAGCCGAGGCGCCATCAGAAAATACGAACGTGGGCGTGCCGAAGACGCCGTGCTCCTGCACCGCCAGGTGGTGGTCACGGGCAAGTGAGTCCAGGATGCGGGGATCCGCGACGTCCTTGCGAAACCGATCCAGATCGAGTCCGGAGTCGACAGCGACGCGCTCAACAACCTCGGGCTGGTCAAGATCGAGCCGGTCGCGATGCCGCGCCTCGAGCAACGGCATGTGGAAATCGTCGAAGCGGCCCTGGCGGCGAGCCGCTTCAGCCGCCTGGAACGCCAACCGCCCTTTTACCAACTGGGATGCGGGCGCGTCCCACACGGTCCACCCGTCATCCTTGGAGTTCACCTGAGTCAATGAGAAATAGCGCCAGGTGACCTTCAGCCTCGAAGGCTCGGACAAGCCCACGTTGTGGAGCAGCACGGATGCGCGAT
>DATBZP010000150.1:0-9437 GCA_036513135.1 Candidatus Dormiibacterota bacterium
CCTACACGTCCAACGGCACGAGCACGATCGCCGGCACTTTCTCATGCGGCAACCTGTCGATCTCCGCCGCCGGCGGCGGCACGGATGTAGGCGGAGCCTATGGCGTCAGCATCGCCCTGGTCGAGGCGGTTCTTGTCGAGTGAGTTGCACGTTCGCGCGCACCATGCCAGGCTTTCGAACAACGAATGTCCGTAGCCAGCTCTGAAGCCTCGCGGCCGCGCCGCGGACGCCTTTACATCATCATCGGGGCAGTCCTCGCGGTACTTGCTTTTGCCGCCGCTGCGGGCCTCGCCAGCCTTTCGCTGCTCCAGTCGAATTCGGGTGGAACGCGTGTGGTCGTGGCCAGGAACGCCCTTGGCGCCCGCACCAAGATTCAGGCCTCAGACCTGATGTTGAGCTCGGTCAACCCAGCCCCGCCGCAAGCCTTCACCCAGATCAGCTCTGTCGCGGGCAAGGGAGCACGCGTCGACATCCCGGCCGGCTCGCCGGTCACCGCGAATCTCATCGCCCCGGCGGGCGATCTCTTAAGCAGCAGCGACGTGGCTTTCCTCCCCATCCCGTCGGGCTACGTCGCAGTCACGGTGCCGACAGGTGAGCTTGTCGGCGTCGGCGGCTATCCCCAAGTCGGTGACCGGATCACCATGCTCGCCACCATCAACACGTCCGTTTTCAGCGCGGGCTCAGCCGTTCCCGTCGTCCGTACAGTCTTCCGCAACCTCGTCATCATCAGAGTCGGCCCCGCCACAGCCCAGGCCGCGACTGCTCCTCAGCTCACGAGCAGCCTCACCCTGCTCATGACCGGATGCGACGCGGAATACCTCTTCTGGCTCCTCAACAACGCAACCATGAAGTACGCGCTCGAATCGTTCTCGGACTATGCGGCTACCCCCAACCAGCCGGATCCCTCATGCCCGACACTCGCCTCGGCGGGTGGAGTCGGACCCAACGAAGTGGAAAAGCGCTGGCACTTCACCACCGGCTGACCCATGTCCACGACCGTCATCCTCATCGCGGCCGGTGCAGCCATCGGCGTCGGGCTGGTCATGTACGGAATCCTCGGTCCTGGACGCGCAGCGGCTGACACTTCGCCGGGCGCTCGCGTCACCTATCGCACGCTTGCCGACGTTCGCGAGCAGCTGCGTAGGCGGTTCGAGCCAACGGGTGCACCGGTGTGGATCGCGGCCAACCAGAAGGTGAACTCACTCGCCGCAGACCTTGCTAGCGCGGACCTCCAGCTTCGCCCGTACGAGTTCCGCCTCGTCCAGGCTGCGTCGGCCTTCCTTTTCGCTGTGATCGCCGTCCTTCGTTTCGGTATTTCAGTCCCCCTGCTGGTCCTGGCCGTGCTCGGTTTCGCGCTCCCCGCCATATACCTGCGCAACCGGCGAGGCCACCGCCTGGCGCAGTTCGAAACCGGCCTGCCCCGGGCGATGGAGCTGATGGCGAACTCGATGAAGGCCGGTCAGTCGATCGCTCAATCCCTCCGCGCCGTGACCGAGAACGCGGGCCCGCCCGTGTCGGAGGAGTTCGGGCTCGCCCGCAGGGAGATCGAGCTCGGAGCGTCGATCGAGAGCGCCCTCGGCAACATGGTCAAGCGCATCGGCAGCAGCGACCTGAGGCTCGTGGTCATGGTGGTCACCATCCAACATTCGGTCGGGGGTGACCTGCCCGCCATCCTGATCAGTCTCGCCGACACAATGAAGCAACGCGCCGAGATGCGTGCCGAGGTCCTCGCCTCGACGGCTCAATCCCGTGCATCGTCGCTGATCATCACCTTGCTGCCAATCGTCGCGGCCCTGGGCCTGTTCTTTCTTGTTCCCGACTATTTCCGTCCGATGTTCACGAACGCGCTTGGCTGGTTAATGCTCGCGGTGGCGGCCGTCATGCTGGCGATCGGAAACTTCATCATCCGCCGCCTCACAGCGATCACATGAGCACGCTTCCAATCCTTGTCGGGGTCATCGCCGCGGCCGGCGTGTGGCTGCTGGTGGCCGGGATCATCGCGGCCAACGCAGGCGACGCGGCGACACTGGCCAGGCAACGACTGGCGCGCCAGGACATCGGTCTCGGCCAGAGCGCCGCCGCCCTCGAGCTGGAGAAACCGTTGAGGGAACGACTCCTCGCACCCGGCCGGCGCTGGTTGGCACGGCAGCTGAACCGGCTGACGCCGGCGGCACAGGCGGAGAACTTCCGCCGGCAGCTCGATTTCGTCGGCGACCCTTTTGGTCTCGACCCGGCAGGCCTGCAGGCTCTGCGCATCACTGCCGCCGCCGGCCTGGGTGCGCTGGGTGTGGCGATGGGAGTGCTCATCGGGACGGCGTTCGCGATCGGCCTGTCACTTCTGATCGGAGTGGCAATCGGCTTCTACCTACCTGTACTGTGGCTCGACCAGCTGGTACGCCAGCGCCGAGCCGAGCTGGAGGCGGTGCTGCCTAACGCCCTCGACGTGGTGGCGATCAGCATGGAGGCCGGCCTCGGCCTTGACCGCGCGCTCGAGCAGCTCGTTCGGTACCAGGAGGGACCGCTCACCCTTCTGGTCGCACGTGCCCTGCGCGAGATCGAGCTCGGCCGCCCTCGGGCTAACGCGCTGGAGGAGATGGCGCAGGCGACCGGCGTCGAGGACTTCCTCGCGCTGGTGAAGGGCATCCTGCACGCGGAGCGCACAGGGGTGCCGATCGCACGGACCATCGCCGCGCATTCGGCCCAGATGCGCGTGAAGCGCAGGCTGAAGATCCGAACGGAGGCCGCCCGCGCCTCGCTGAAGATCCTCCTGCCGACCGTCGGATGCGTCTTCCCGACGTTGTGGCTGATCCTTTTGGGACCGGCTGTGATCGTCGCTCTGACCTTGAGTCACTGATCAGGCTCGGGTCGCCCCCCACCCGGCGCTGCGCGCCACCCTCCCCCGGAATGGGGAGGGGATTCCAGGGCCCTACGTCAGGAAGGGGTTCGTCTGGCGTTCACGACCGATGCTGGTCGCCGGTCCATGCCCGCTGTGGACGATGAGCTGGTCCGGTTGAGAGAGCAGCTTCGCGGTGATCCCTTCCAACAGCGCCGTGCCGTCTGAGTTGGCGAAGTCCGAGCGGCCGATCGATCCGGCGAAAAGCGCGTCGCCGGTGAAGAGGTTGTCCCCGATCTTCAGCGTGACGCCACCGGGGCTGTGACCGGGCGTGTGCAGCACCTCGAAAGAGAGCGAGCCGGCTTGAAAGGCTTCTCCCTCGACCAGGCTCACGACGTTTTCAACCGGAAATGTCGACGCACCGAATTCGCGGCGCAGCGGCTTTCCCTCGACAACGACATGTCTTTCCGCGTCATGGACCGCGACGGGGATTGGTCCGAACGCCTCGAGCAGGGCAGCCAGCCCCGCTACGTGGTCCACGTCGGTGTGAGTCAACAGGATGGCCCTGACGTTCGCCTTCCGGTCACGCACCAGCTCGACCATCAGCTGAGGCTCGAGGTTGGCGTCGATCACGACGGCGTCATGTGTCGTCTCATCCTCGACCAGGTAGGAGTTGGTACCGAACTGCTGGTCGGCGGTGCTTCCTACGTAAATGCTCAAGAGGCTTCGCGAGCGACGGTGTGCACGTCCTTCACCCCTTCGAGCTTTTCCATCAGGCGCGAAAGCTGTGCGAGCGAATCGATCTCCACGGTGGTCGAGACGACAGCGGTCTTGTCGTCGTACACGTGCACCTCGAGCGAGGACATGTTAACGCGGTTTTCCGCCACGACCGTGGCGATGTCGCGAAGGAGGCCTTGCCGGTCCCAAGCTTCGATCTTGATCGCGACAGGGTAGATGTGGGTGGCCTCGGAGTCCCAGTCGACCGGCACTACGCGCGCCTGGTCCTGCGCGTTGACGGCGTTGATGCAATCCACTCGATGCACCGTCACACCTTTGCCCCGCGTCGTGTAGCCGATGATGGCGTCGCCGGGCACCGGCTGGCAGCAAGGCGCGATCTTGGTCAGGATGCCCTTCTCGCCGCGCACGAGAACGCGCGGGGTCGGCTGGACGTTGGGGATCAGCGGGATCGGACGCAGGTCGCCGCCCGGCGTATCAAGGCTGAGCGCCATTCGCATCACGACCGCATGGGGAGAGAGGTCGCCATAGCCGATGGCGGCCAGGAAGTCGTCGATCGCGGCGAACTTGTGCAGGTTGGCGATCTCGCCCAGCTTCTCCTCGTCGAGGTCGGCGAGGTTGACGCGATGCATGCGGTGCAGCTCTTTGTCCAACAGGTCGCGGCCTTTGCCCACGTTCTCCTCGCGGCTCTGGCTCTTGAACCACTTCCGAATGCGCTCCTTGGCCGACGCGCTCTTCACGAAGTTGAGCCAGTCGCGGCTCGGTCCGTGCGGACTCTTGGAGGTCAGGATCTCCACGATCTCTCCGTTCTGAAGCTCGTACTCCAGCGGCACCATGCGACCGTTCACCTTGGCCCCGATGCACCTGTGTCCGACCTCGGTGTGGATGCGATAGGCGAAGTCGACCGGCGTCGAATCAGCCGGCAAGTTCAGCACATCGCCCTTGGGGGTGAACACATAGACCTCGTCCTGGAAGAGGTCGATCTTGACCGTGTCCAGGAACGACTCCGCGTCCCCCACCTCGTTCTGCCACTCGAGCAGGCTGCGCAGCCACGAGAGCTTCTGGTCGAAGCTCGCATCTCTGCCGCCTTCCTTGTAGGTCCAATGCGCGGCGACGCCGAACTCGGCCACGCGGTGCATCTCGTGCGTCCGGATCTGAATCTCGATCGGCTCACCGGTGTGCGTGATGACCGTTGTGTGGAGCGATTGGTATCCGTTCGACTTCGGCATCGCCACGTAGTCCTTGAAGCGACCCGGGACCGGCTTCCACAGCGAGTGGACGACGCCGAGAACGCCGTAGCAGTCACGCACGGTGTCCACCTGGACCCGAATCGCGGAGAGGTCGTAGATCTCCGAGAAGTCCTTGTTCTCGCGGGTCATCTTCTGCCAGACCGAGTAGATGTGCTTGGGACGGCCGGTGATTTCTGCCTGAATGCCGACTTTCTCGAGCTCACGGGCGAGGATCTCGCGCAGGTCCGACACCAGCGTCTCGCGCTCATGGCGCTTGCGAGCGATCCGCCTGACCACGTCTTCGTATGCGTCAGGCTCCAGGTTGCGGAAGGCGAGGTCTTCGAGCTCCCACTTGATCTGCCCGATACCGAGCCGGTGGGCGAGCGGTGCGAAGATGTCCAGCGTCTCGCGCGATATCTTCCTGCGCTTCAGCTCGGGAAGCGGATCGAGGGTGCGCATGTTGTGAAGGCGATCGGCGAGCTTGATGAGGACGACCCTCAGGTCCTCCGCCATCGCGACCATCATCTTCCGGATGTTCTCTGCCTGCTGCTGCTGGTCGGAGCGCAGTGCGATCCGGCCGAGCTTGGTCACCCCATCCACCAGCCGAGCCACCTCCGGGCCGAACTCGTGCTCCACCTCGTCGGCGGTGAGAGCGGTGTCCTCCACGGTGTCATGCAGAAGGGCGGCTGAGATCGTCTCCGCGTCGAGCTCGAGGTCGGCGAGGATGGCGGCCACCTCTAGGGGATGATTGACGTAGTCCTCACCGGATAGACGGCGCTGTCCCGTGTGGGCGCTCGCGGCGCGCTCATACGCCTTCCTGACCATCTGCTGGCCCTTGGGATCGAGGTGGTCGGCGACTCTGAGAAGCTCTGAAACCGTCATCTGGTGCTCGGTGAGAAGTTTAGGCGGGCAAAACCCCACGAACTCCAACGCCCCATGGGTATCGAGGTTCCGTTTGGCGGATACGCTCCTAGACTTACCACTCGCCAAGTGTTCCGTTCCCGAAGTTCCCTGCTGCTTCGCGGCCTGGTTAGCCGGAATTCGCAAAGTGCGACATTTGCGCTGAGAATCGGGTTCTCCGCGGCGACAGCCGTCCTGGTCCTGGTCGGTGCCTCGCTGAATGTAACGGGGCGATCGGGCTCGGCGGCTTCTTTTGCGGTTGTCGCCGGCCTGCTCGGGCTGGCGGCCGGAGCTCTCAACACCAACTGGCAAGCCTCGGTTCCCCTCGGGGGCGCGGCTCTCCTCTTGATGTTGGTCTCGGCCCAGTTCAACCTGCACGACGGAAACCTCGTCATCCAGCTGGCAGGTCTGGTGCTCCTCGGGCTAGGCGGCTTCGTGGGGAGCATCGCCTATCGCAGCTTGTCAGGCGCGATCGAGCGTCACGTCGACGACCTGGAGGATCTGCGCACACAACTTGAGCACAAGCATCGAGCCTTCCTGGCAGCCACATCAGACGCGAACGATGTCAAGCGCCCGGGAGACGTCGCGGCTTTCACGAACATCGCTCAGCAGGCCGGTGCCGACTTCGCCCTGTATTACGCCACCTCCACCGACGGCAAGCAGTTCGTGCCACAGCCGCCTGGGATCGGCCTGGAGCGCCTTCATCCGCAGCCGGTGCTCCGCGGCGTGGAAAGCGTCGGACCTCTGCTGAAGGCGATCGAGTCCGGCACCGCCTACGTAGGAAGCGACCAGACCGGGCTGACAGAGCTGGTCAACTACCTACCCGAGGACCTGCACGTCGCAAGCTTGATGGCCGTGCCGATGCACATCGGCGATCAGGTCGGTGGCTTCATCCTGCTCGGCAAGAAGTCCGAAGACTTCGATGACGACGACAAGCGGCTCGCCGTGACCCTGACACTGCGCGCCGGCGCCCAGCTCGCAAGCGCCCACGCGGTAGCCATTTCACGGAGAGAATCTGCCCGCTACACGCTCATGAACGAGCTGATCAAGGAAGCGTCGGGCAAGACGATGGAGGCAACGCTCGAACTCGTGCTCGAAAAGGGTAAGCAGGTGATTGGCTATGACGCCGGCGCCGCCGTCCTCTTCCAGCCGGACGATACGTATGTGGCGCTCGGCGCGGCCGGGGACTCGGCTCGCATCGAGGGACCGCTGGCGAAGGTGCGCGACGGCGAGTCCGTCCTGCGCAGCCTCATCACCGAAGACGAGCACATCTATAGCGGCCTGCAGCCTGACCGGAAAGGCGGAGCCGTCAACGAGGCCCTGACCCCCATACACGGCGCGGGTGGGGTCATCGGCGCGCTGTGCCTCGGACGGAACAGTACGACCAGCTTCATGCAGCGGGACGTGGCAGCCCTCGACGAGCTCGGATCCATGGCAGGCGTGGTGCTCGAGAACTCGCGCATCCTGCAGGCGGTCACCGGCCAGGCGTCGAAGCTCGACACGGCGCTCGACGCGCTGGGCGAGATCTCTGCGGCGCTGACCACCGTGACAGAGGGTAAGAAGGTCCTTCAGCAGAAAACCCTGGAGGCGGCGGTCCGCGTGACGCTGAGCACGGCAGGTCTGTTGACGCGCACGACAGCCGAAGGCCTGCAGAGAGTGATCATGTCGCTCGGGTTTCCGTCCGCCGTCGACGCAATGGAGTTTCAGAACGGCCAAGGGGTCGTCGGGGCGGTCATGCTCAGCGCGCGGCCCATCGCGGTGCCGGATGTCAGTGCGAGCTTCGACCTGCAGGCTCCTCCCGACCTGGCCGCCTACGGCCTTCTGTCCGCGATCTGCGTGCCGATGCTGGAGGGCGAGCACCTATGGGGGACGCTCTCGGTGTTCGGCGTCAAGAAGCACGAGTGGACGGCCAACGACCACCGCGTGTTGGCGACCCTGGGCAACCAGGGCGTCGTCGCCATCAGGAACGCCGAGCTCTACGACGACAACAAGCGCGACATCAAGGAGCTGAGGAACCTGCAGGAGGCGCTGCAGGCGGCGACGTCGACCCTCGACCTGAACGAGGTCTTGCAGAAAGTCCTGGAAGGAGCCGCCAAGGCCTCGGAGGCGAAGATCGGCTGCCTCGCCCTGGAGGATTCCGGCAAGCTCGTGCTGAAGGGCGGGTTCGGCACAGACTCCACCACCGCGGAGCGCCTCGCCCTGGGCCTCGGCGGCGAGATCTGCCGCGACGTCATGAGCACCGGGACGCCGGTGATGCAGGCGATGGAGCAGGAGAACAAGACGGACAGTCCTTTGAACCCACGCGCCGTGCTCTGCGTCCCGATCACGCTGCGCGGCAAGCCCCAGGGCGTTCTCTTCCTGGCCAACTACCAGGTCGGACACGTCTTCACAGAAGACCATCTCAACCTGGTCGCCGAACTGGCCGCGCAGGCGGCCGTCGCAATCGACAACGCCCGCTTGTTCAAGGACCGTGAAGAGGACAACATCGCCTCCCTGGAGGCATTCGCCAAATTTGTGGATGCCCGGGACCCTTACACGCGCGGCCACTCCGAACGCGTCACCCAGTACTCACTGATCATCGCGCGCCAGATGAAGTACGCCCCGAACAATCCTTCCGCCTGGCTGCGCCTCGAGCGCGGCGGCCGGCTGCACGATGTGGGAAAGGTCGGGGTGCCCGACGAGGTGCTTCGGAAGGCGGGCAAGCTCACTGACGAGGAATTCACCCAAATGAAGAAGCATCCAGAAATCGGCTTCGAAATTCTGAAAAACCTGAAGATGCTCACCGACGAGCTTGTGATCGTGCGGTCGCACCACGAGCGGTTCGATGGCAAGGGTTATCCCGACCGGCTGAAGGGGGACAAGCTGCCGATGTTCTCGTGGATCGTCAGCGCGGCCGACGCGATCGACGCGATGACTTCAGACCGCCCGTACCGGAAGGGCATGTCGCTGCAGATCGCGGTAGACCAGGTGCGCACGGGAGCGGGTACGCACTTCCACCCGGACGTGGCCGAGGCGGTGCTCGACGCAGTCACCAACGGCAGCTTCAAGCTGATTACGCAGCAGTCCATGTACGCGGACGCGCCGGCTGTCGGGGCTTTCGAAAACCCTACTCAATAGAACAGTTCTGAGTGGAGCCGCAGGCCGGATTTACTCCGGCCGTCACCCCGCACGCCACCTTCGAGACGCCTCCCAGACAACACGCAAGGCGGAGGGGGTACCGCTGGGGAGGCCTGCCTCCCCAGCGCCTTTCTCAGTACGCCTTGGCTAATGACACTCGGTGTTTCGCAGGCTTGCCGCACACAAGGCACTTGCCTGAAGGTTTCTCCTCGCCGTCGATCGTGCGGATCGTCACGCCACCCGCTTCGGCCTTGAGTCGTCCCTCGCACTCGGCTTCGCCGCACCACGGCACCCACGCGAACCCGCCGCGTTCCTTGAAATGCGCAACCACCTCTTCGAGCGTCGACAGCTCATAGGTGTTCTCTTTCCGGAACTCGTGCGCGCGGTCGAACAGCTTCTTCTGAAATGCGTCCAGCTCGTCCTTGAGGCGCTGGGCGATGCCTGACACCGGCACGGTCACCCTCTGTCGCGAAAGGCGGTCCACCATCTCCACCTGACCGGCGTCCGCGTCGCGCCCGCCGACGTTGAGGCGCAGCGGCACGCCCTTCAGCTCCCAATGCGCGTACTTGTCGCCGGGCCGCTCTTCGCGCCAGTCCACGCGATGGCGGATGCCGGCCGCCTTC
>DATBZP010000151.1:0-8814 GCA_036513135.1 Candidatus Dormiibacterota bacterium
CCCGTCCTCGATCGAGACAATGGGATACCGGTCCGTCCATTCCGAATAGAGGCGAACGAGGGCGGCCGCGTCGAGGGAACGGCCCTCCCCCTTCAACGTATATTTGCCGTCGGCGTAGAACTCGCTTGCGGCAGGGTCGAGGGCGATCGCAACGTCGCCGCCTGGCTTATAGCCCGCATGTTTGATCCCTTCCACGATGAGCTTGAGCGCATCCTCGTTGGAGCTCAGGTTCGGCGCGAATCCCCCTTCATCCCCCACCGCCGTGTCGAGGCCCTTCGCTTTCAACACCTTCTTCAGCGCCTGGTAAACCTCGGATAACGCGCGCATCGCTTCGGCGAACGTCGGCGCGCCGACTGGGCAGACCATGAACTCCTGCAGGTCGACAGACGTGTCGGCGTGCACACCGCCGTTGAGGATGTTGGCCATCGGCATCGGCAGCGTCGTGGCGCCGTTGCCACCGAGGTACCGGTACAGCGGGACGCCCTTCGCCTGTGCGGCGGCGTGAGCCACAGCCAGCGAAGTGCCGAGGATGGCGTTGGCGCCCAAGCGTCCCTTGTTTGGCGTGCCGTCGAGCTCGATGAGGGCTTCGTCCAGACCCTTTTGATCGAGGACGTCGAAGTCGCGCAGACGGGTGGCGATCTCTCCCGTCACGTTGCCCACCGCCTTCGTCACGCCCTTGCCGCCGTACCGGTTAGGGTCGCCATCGCGCAGCTCCACGGCTTCGTGCACGCCGGTTGAGGCCCCGGATGGCACGATCGCCCGGCCGCTCCCTTTTTCCGTGTGTGCGGTGACCGCGATGGTGGGATTGCCGCGAGAGTCCAGCACCTCGAGGGCGGTCAGTCCCGTAAGCCGAACCACGAAGTCGAGTCTAGAGTTTGCAGCCTGCCGGGTTCAGGCGGCCGGGCGGGTTGGAAAGGGGCCGAACGACCCATCGGTGCGAACGCTGAAACCGTAGTTGAGCAGCAGCGTGGCGTCCGCGGTCGAGTGGAGGGTGGCGTTGAGCACGACCACGATCAGGTGGCGCCCGTCGCGCGTCGCCGTGGCCAGCATGCACCCGCCGGCGTTGCCGGTGAGGCCGGTCTTCAGCCCGGTCGCGCCCGGGTAGCTCCACAGCATGCCGTTGAGGTTGTGTGGGTAGAAAGCCTTGTGCTGCGCGGTGGCGGGAATGGATACGTCCTTGGTCGCCGCGATCGCCGCGAGCTCCGGGTAGTAGGTGTCGACGTACGCGGCGACGTGGGCCAGGTCGTGCGCCGTCATCCCGTGGCCGGGCGCGTCGAGGCCGCTCGGGTTCACGAAGTTGCTGCCCGTCAGCCCGATGCTCTTGGCCTTCTGGTTCATCTGTCGGATGAACCGATCGCGGGGCACGATGCCCTGCGCGAGCGCTTCCGCCGCGTCGTTGCCGGAATCGAGGAAGAGCCCGTCCAGGAGCTGTCTCACGGTGAGGTGCTCGCCAGGGGAAAGTCCCATGACGCTCGGCTCGATCTGCGTCGCTGCGGTGGTGATTTCGACGACGCGGTCGAGCGAGCCGGCGTCATCGACCGCGACCATGGCGGTCATCAGCTTGGTGAGGCTCGCCGGGGCCCGCGTCGTCTCGGGATCTCGCTGCCACATCACCATGCCGGTGTCCAGGTCGACCAGGTACGCCGCCTGGCCGTGGATCGGAAGATCAGGCTGTGGGTGCGTCGCGAGCCAGTAGTTCGAGAAATTGAAGTGATCGAAGCTCTTCGCCGCCGGAGCGCTGGCTCGCTCGAGCGTGAACTTGATCGGGGCGTGGCCACTGCCGATGAAGGCTGTCGTCACCACGCCAACGAGAATCAGGCCGGCGACGAGGCCGATGCCGGCGACAGCTCTGACGCGGTCTCGACGGCGTCGATACCGGCCGCGCGTCCGTGAGCTCCCTGTATCTGGAACGTAAGCTGCGACGATGGGACCCCCTGGAATGAGTTCTGGGGTGGGATTCTAACTCGCCGGCGCGTGCTCAGGTGCGTACACCGGTGCGGGTGGTAGTGCCGGCACCGGCTTGGTGGTCGGTTCTTGCAGTCGAGCGGCGAGCTGGTCGCTCGCCGCTTCCATTGTCTGCAGCGCCGTCGCAGAGTCCTTCGGGTTCATGAAAACCGGCTGGCCGTAGTCGTAGCTGCGCACTGCCTTCCACGACGCCGCCACGAGCTGCGTCCCGTAGAAGGTGTACGTGCCGATGACGCCCTCGCGAGTCTCCTCCGACCACATCTGGTCGAAGACGAAGTTGCCATGTGCGTACGTGATGAGCTTGCCGTGGTACACCTCGACCCCCTGGTACCAGTGAGGATGGTTGCCGATGACGATGTCGGCGCCCCAGTCGATGGCCTCGTGCCCGATGTTCACCGGGTCGTCCGGCGTCGGAACTCCGGGATCGGCCATGGGCTGGCGCTCGTACTCCTTGCCCCAGTGAAACTGCACCACGACGATGTCGGCCAGCTGGCGCGCTCGAGCGATGCCTGCCTTCAAAGCCGTCTGGTCGATCGCGCGGCCGATGCCGTTGAAACCGATGAAGCCGAACTTGATACCCCGCACGTCGATGACGGCGACCGGCCCGAGTCCTGACGTGAGGATCCCGTGCTGGTTCAGCAGCGTGTCGGTCGCTGTGATCCCCTCCGCTCCGTAGTTGGAGAGGTGGTTGTTCGCGAGGTTCGCCACGTCCGCGCCCATGAAGTTCAGCCCGTCGACAAAGCGCGCGTCGCCGCAGAACGTGAAGCTGGCGGCAGGGCTCACCGGGCAGCCTGCGAACAGGGGCGCCTCGAGGTTGATGTACGTGATGTCCGCATTCTTCGTGTAATCGGCCGTCGGCCTGAACGGCCACAGGAAGTCGTGCTTGATCGTGGCGAAGTAGTTGACGCCGCGGGCGGGAATGATGTCGCCGGTCACCAGCAGCGTGCGGATCTTGCTCGGGTCGAGCGGCACATTGAAGGTCGGGTGGAAGAGCTCCTGAAGGCTCAGCGCGGGCGGGCGGCCCGTGCGGGCGGCGAAGGACGGCTGGTCGGTGAAGTCCGGGGCTGCCACCAGGGCCCTGACGGGGGAGGCCGCCGTGGTGCCGGTCACAGTAGCGGTGCCGCTGCTGCAGGCGACGAGCACTGCAACCACCGCGGCTATGCCAGGTCCAACCCCCCACCGGCGCTGCGCGCCACCTCCCCGGCGAGCGGGGAGGGAACTTGTCTTCATCCACCCGGCCTTCGGCCACCCTCCCCGGCGAGCGGGGAGGTGATTCCCCGTCATCTGATGGGCAATTCTGCCAGCAGACCCTCGATCGCGATCAGCCGGGCGACGTATGAGCGAACCGGCTCGCCGAGCTCACCCCCGGCACGGAAGAGAACCTGGTTGCCCTCCGCGCGCCGAGTCTTCAACATCTCCGAGTGGTTGGGATCCATCGCGCCGTGGAGCAGTGCCACCTCGACGATGCTCCCCAGCCAGGACGAGTAGAGCGCAACCTCCTGCAGTCGCGGGTCGCTGCCGGTGCCCGGAAAGGGCCGGTGGACGTGCTCCTCCCAGAGCCGGCGGAGCCGCAGGACCTGCTCGGAGGCTTTTGTCTTAAGGGGTCCCTGCGAAGTCACGCCGAAGGCTCTGACTTCGTGGGGTTTTCAAGCCCCCGCTTTCATGGACGCGATGACGGCGTCCGCCACCTGGCTGGTGCCGACCGAGGTCGGATCCCCGCGCTTTTCCTTCAGGTCGTACGTCACGTTCTTGCCGATGGCGATCACGCTCGCGATCGCGCCCTCGAGCGCGTCAGCCGCCGCGACCTCGTCCAGGTGACGCAGCATCAGCACGCCGGACAGCATCACCGCCATCGGGTTCACCTTGTTCTGACCGGCGTACTTCGGCGCGCTGCCATGCGTGGCCTCGAAGACCGCCTCAGTGATCCCGATGTTGGCCCCCGGGGCGAGCCCGAGACCGCCGATCATGCCCGCGCCGAGGTCGGAGATGATGTCGCCGTACAGGTTGGGGCAGCACAGGACGTCGTACTCCTTGGGCCGCAGCACCAGCTGCATGCACATGTTGTCGACGATCCGGTCCTCGAACTCGATGTCGGGATTCTTTTCGGCGACCTGCCGCGCGACGGCGAGGAAGAGCCCGTCGGTGTGTTTCATGATGTTCGCTTTGTGCACGGCCGTGACCTTGCGCCGTTTGTTCTTACGCGCGTAGTCGAAGGCGTACTTGACGATGCGCTCGGTCCCGCTCACGGAAATCGGTTTGATCGACAGCCCGCTGTCGGGCCGGATCTTTTTCTTGAGCAAGCCTGAGATCTCCGCGATCATGTGGTCGCAGTCGGGCGTGCCCAGCTCGAACTCGAGCCCGATATAGATGTCCTCCGTGTTCTCGCGCACGATGACGAAGTCGAGGTCGTCGCGGAGGTTGCGCGCGCCCTTGTAGGCCTTGACCGGACGGACCAATGCGTAGAGGTCGAGCTCCTGGCGCAGCGCCACGTTGACACTCCGAAACCCGCTCCCGATCGGCGTTGTGATGGGACCTTTGAGTGCGACCTTGTTCTTGCGAATCGAGGCAAGCACATGCTCGGGAAGCGGCGTTCCGAACTCGGCGATGGCGGCTGCGCCGGCCTGCTGGACGTCCCAATCGAATTCGACTCCCGTGGCTTCGAGCACACGAACGGTGGCGTCGCAGATCTCAGGCCCGACGCCGTCTCCGGGGATGAGGGTTACGGAATGCCGCCCCAATCAGGACCTGCTCGTGGTCAATCGAGACCTACTGCCGGTTTTTGAAATAGTCGGCGTTGATCTTGATGAAATTGCGCCACTGCTCCGGCACTTCATCCTCGGGAAAGATCGCGTCGACGGGACACGGGTCCACACAAGCGCCGCAGTCGATGCACTCGTCGGGGTCGATGTAGTACATGTTCGCTGCATCGTCGGTGTGGATGCAGTCCACGGGACACACCTCGACGCAGGAGGCATCTTTGACGTCGATGCACGGCTGGACGATCACATATGCCACGGTCCGCAAGGGTACCATGCACCCGTAATGCCGGAGAGCGAGCCGAAACCGAGGCTGATCGAACTTGTCGGCCCTGGCGCAGGCCAGGGATGGAAGGCCGTGCTCAAGAACGGCAAGCCGGCCGTGGTCCACGAGATTCCTGTCCCTCCGGCTGAGGCCGCAGCGGCGATCCCACGCCTGCAGAGACTCGCCGAGCATCGGCATCCCGCCCTATCGCCAGTGCTTGCGTGGGGCACTGATCCGAACGGCGTCTGGGTCGCGGTCGAGCCCAACGAGGGCACGCCGCTATCCACCCTCCTGTCTCGCGGACCGCTCACGCCGCCCGCGGCTGCCTCACTCGGAGCGGCCGTGCTGTCCGGCGTCGCGGCACTGCACGAGGCCGGCATCGCGATGGGAGGCTTCGGCGCGACCGCGATCCGCGTGACCGGCAACGGTGAGGTGAGGCTCGCGGGCCATCCGGCAGCGGCAGTCCGCGGCGCGCCCGCGCAAAGCGACCTTCGGGCGGACGTGCGCTCGTGCGGCATGGCCGTGTGCGCCGCGTTCGGAGTCGACCCCGCGGGAGCGCCGGCGCCGCCCAACGTCCCCCCTGGTCTTGTCGTGACCATGCGATCCATGGCCAGCGGCGCCATGGGCCCGGCCGCGGACCGCGCGCAGGGCGCGTTGCGCGAGATGGCCGCGGCGCTCCTCGCGCCGGACCGGATGGTCGCGGCGCAGGCCGAGCTCGCAACCCGGGCGGGCGGACGAGAGATGCCAAGCGTCACGCCGTTTCTGCCCCAGGGCGCGGCGCCCGTCGCCCCCGCGGCCCCCGCCCCGACGCCAATCGTGCCGCCTGCGCCTCGCGAGGAAACACCGATCCGGGCGCCCGTCTCCTACGATGCCCCGCCGAGGCCGATGCAGACCTATCCGGGGATCCCGGCCCCGATCTTTGTGCCACCAGTTCCGCCGGTCGCTTCCGTGCCTCCGGCCGCGCCACCAGAACCTCGCCTGAGCCCGGTACCGACGTGGTCTGACCCTCCGGCCAAACCTCCGTCTCCCTTCGAGGCTCCGGCCGCTCCGGCGGCGATGACCCCACCCGCTCCT
Organism: Candidatus Dormiibacterota bacterium; assembly: GCA_036513135.1. Lineage (GTDB taxonomy): Bacteria > Chloroflexota > Dormibacteria > Dormibacterales > Dormibacteraceae > Palsa-870. Next base: position 6,061 of record DATBZP010000151.1, read on the forward strand.
CTACCGACGACGACCAACCCGCCGGCGCCGGCACCGGTGGTCCCGCCCGTTCCGACCCCGTTCACACCGGCCGGGACGCGATCCCCGTTCGAAACCGCGGTGCCGACTCCAGCGCCCAGCACGATTCCGCCGCCCTCGTCCCCCGTGGCACCTCTCGCGCCTCCTGCGCCGTCGTCGCCTCCGTCGTCGTCCCAGTCGACCTGGACACCGGTCGAACAGCCCACCTGGACCCCAGGACCGGTTAAGACGTCGGCAGAGCCCCCGCCCTGGGTGCCGGGCGAGGCGGGTGCGGCTGCTGCCGCTGCTGCCGCTGCTGCCGCGGCCGGTCTCGCAGCGGCCTCCCTGACGCCCACGCCGGCTCCCAGCCCGTCATATGAGCCAGCACCAGCACCCGCCCCCGTCTTTGCCCCGGCGTATGCCCCGGCCCCGACACCAGCACGCCAGTCCACCGTGGCCCGCAGGCCCGCCCGCGGGGGGTCGTCCGAACGGCCCACCTGGCTGATCCCGGCGGTCATCGCCGTGGTGGTCATTCTGTTGCTGGGCACCATCGGGGGGATCATGCTGGCCCGCCGGGGCGGATCGAGCGGAGGCACGGCCGCCACCTCGCCAACCTCAAACACGTCGCCCAAGACGTCACCCAAGACCTCCCCCAAGGCGAGCCCAACGCCGACGGCCAAGGCGCCACTGGCGGTGCCCAACTTCGGACCAGCCGCCGCGGCGCCGATCACGAGCGTGATCATCTGCAGCACCGCCACGCCGTGCAACATCTCCGGCAGCCCGCCGGAGATCGCCACCGCCTGCGACCTGACCTCCTGCCACGTCGAGGTGGGCATCTACTTCTCGTCGGCGCAGAAGGTCCCGGTTGCGTACGTCCTCAAGTTCTTCGATCGCTGCACGGGCACGACCACCGACCTTCCAGGACCGAACGCGTACACCCCACCGGGCTACTTGATAGTGATCCCCGTGGAAAAATGGCCGGTCACCCTGCCCAGTGGCGTCAAGTCCGGTGCGCTGGTCGCGGTGGCCCAGCAGCCCACGGTGGCGGCATCGGTTCCACTGATGCTGGGCGGCGACAGCTGCGCATAACGCACCAACACTGAGATACACAACAACCTGACGCGCCGCGAGGCGCGGGAGAGAGCCGGCCTACTCTCCATCCACCACTACGACGTGAGGCTCGACTTCACGAACGGTGACGAGACATTCGAATCCAACACCACGATCACCTTTGGCTGCCGCGCGCCCGGGAGCAGCACCTTCGTCGAGTTCGGCGGGCCCGGGGTTCATGCCGCCGAGCTCAACGGCCGCGCGCTGCCAACGCGTTTTGAAAGCGGCAGGCTGCCACTGGACCGGCTGGCGCCGGACAACTCTTTGACCATCAGGGGAACGGGCTCGTACTCGCGCGACGGGACGGGGATCAGCTGGTTCCGCGACCCGGTGGATGGCCGCACATATCTCCACAGCCAGTTCGCCGAGCACTCCACCTACCTCGGCTACGCCTGCTTCGACCAACCCGACCTCAAGGCAACGTTCGCCTTCACGGTCAAGGCGCCGGAGGGCTGGGTCGTCGTCTCGAACACACCAGGCGTCCGAGATCCCAACGGTGTGTGGACATTTCCGACCACCAGCGTGATGTCGACCTACGTCACGGCGATCGTGGCCGGCGAGTACCACGCCGTGCGCCAGGACCACCGAGGGATTCCGCTCGGGGTCTACTGCCGGCAGTCACTCGCTCAGTACCTCGAACCCGACGAGATCTTCGAGATCACGCGCCAGGGGCTCGACTTCTTCGAGCGGCGCTTCGGCCACCAATATCCGTTTGGCAAGTACGACCAGCTCTTCGTGCCCGAATCCGGGTCGGGCGCGATGGAGAACGCCGGTTGTGTCACGTTCAACGAGCGGAGGCTCTTCCGGTCGAAGGTGACCGACGCCCAGCGCATGGATCGCGCGCAAACCATCCTCCATGAGATGGCGCACATGTGGTTTGGCGACCTGGTGACCATGAAGTGGTGGGACGACCTGTGGCTCAACGAAAGCTTCGCCGAGTACATGGGATACCTCGCGGTCGAGGAGGCAACGCGTTTCAAGACCGCGTGGACCGAGTTCGCCGTCGCCACCAAGGAGGGCGCGCGGAGGCAGGACCAGCTGCCGACGACACATCCGATCGTCGCCGACATCGCGGACGTCGAGGCGGTCAAGCTCAACCTCGACTCCATCACCTACAACAAGGGCGCCTCGGCGCTCAAACAGCTGGTGTCATGGGTCGGACAAGAGGCGTTCTTCAAAGGCGTCGAGGCGTACTTCACCGCTCACGCGTTCGGCAACACCGAGCTCGCTGACTTCCTCCTGGCGCTGGAGGCGGCATCCGGCCGCGACCTGAGTGCGTGGTCGCGTGCATGGCTCGAGACCACTGGCGTGAACACTCTCGAAGTCGCGTTACAGGTCGATGGCGGAGTCATCACGTCAGCGGACCTGAGACAGACCGCGCCCGCGGACCATCCGACCCTGAGGCCGCATCGCCTGCGGGTCGGCATGTTCGACCTGGTGGATGGACGCGTGCATCGCCGGCGCTCCATCGAGCTGGACATCGAGGCCGGCGTCACCTCGATCCCCCAGCTGTCTGGCGAGCGCGTGCCCGACCTGGTGCTCCCCAACGACGAGGACCTGACCTACTGCAAGGTCGCACTCGACGAGCGCTCCATCGAGACTTTGAAGCGACACCTCCGCCACATCGAGGATCCACTGGCTCGCGCG
>DATBZP010000152.1:0-2089 GCA_036513135.1 Candidatus Dormiibacterota bacterium
CGCTCGAAAGGTCGCAAGGTCGAAAGGACCCAGGAGCAGGGATTTCTCCGGCCGCCCGCCGCGGGTCACCCCCAAACGGGCTCTCTCGGCATGGATGTGGTCAGTGTCATGCGATTGCTGGGGCGTGTAGTTCGTGCGGCAGGTGAAGGGTGATCGGCCCGCAGGTGAGCATCACGAGCGCGAGTGCGGCCTTGGCGGAGTGAAAGCCGTAGGCGCGGCGGGTGATCAGCCGGACCTTGTTGTTGAGCGCCTCGGTGCGTCCGTTGTTGATCCCGAGGCGGATCGCGGCGAGGATCCCGTCGCGGTGTTTACGGATCGTCTTGCCGAGCTTGACGAACGGGGCGAGGCGGCAGCGGGCGAGGCGGCTGAGCAGCCGATCGATCAGGAGGGTGACGTCTTCGAGCGAGAGGCCTGCCTCGAAGATGCCGCGGACGGCCTCCTTGAGCGTGTACGCGCGCCATACCTCGCCACCGGCGGCCTTGATCCGGGCGAGGGTGGCCGCTTGCGTGTCGGTGAGCTTCTCGGGCTTTTTGAGTAGCGACCAGCGGGCGTCCTTGAAGCGCTTGGCGGCGTCCTGCTCGCCGAGGGAGCGCAGCTCGTTCCAGTAGGATCGGCGAACCTCGTCCAGCGCCTGGTTGGCCAACTGCACCACGTGGTACGGATCGATGCAGACGGTTGCCTGCGGGGCGTGCCGGCGCACGGACTTGGCGTAGTCGCCGGTCATGTCCATCGAGACCGCCCGCAGCCGGGAGCCGCGCGCGACGATCGCGGGCTCGAGCTCCTCGCCGTCCTGGAGCCACGCGGCGGGGATGCCGTGGCCGGCCGCAACGATCGGGCAGGGGCCGAACGGAACCATGATCGCGGGCTCCGGCGGCTGCCGTGGCTGCTTGGCGGGCTCGGCGGGCGGCGGGGAGGAGGAAGTGGCGATCTCGGGATCGAGCTCAGCGAAGAGCTGATCGGCGGCGGCCTGACCCTTGCCCTCGCATCCCCACACCACCTGGCGGCGGAGGTGATCAACGACCAGCGTGAGGTAGTTGTGCTGGCGCTTCCAGGAGACCTCGTCGATCCCGATGTCGAACAGCGCGTCGAGGCGGTTGGGGTCGAGCTCGTCGTCGCAGACGCGCTTGATGATCCGCCCGACCGTGTCCCAGTCGATCCGCAGCATCCGCTTGACGGTCCCCTTGTCGGTCCGCGTCGCCAGCCACGCGACTAGGCATTCAAAGTCGCGCGTGAACTCCGAGCCCGGCCGTGCGAACGGGACGCCCTCAGCGTGCGCGCCGTGACGGGGACAGACAACGCGCCGGCGACGGCAGCGAACTTCAAGGCGCCAGCTGCCCAGATCCAGATGACGCCAGACCGAATCGACCGGCCGCGTGTCCTTGCGCGCCCGGCTGGTGTACTCGCACAGCGGGCAATGAAGGCGCTGGCGACGCAGCGCGACGTGGACCACCACCGCATCGCGCGTGAAGCCGACCTTCCTCACCCACACGCCCTCCAGGCGCAGAAGCCGCGAAAATACCGTTGTGACGCGCACGTCGTCCTCCTTGCAAGCTGCTTGACATTTCGACAGCCAGCAGCCTGCCAGCGAGGGCGACGGCGCGTCGCCAACTCGTACGCACCTTCCGAGAACTTCCTACTCCCCGAAAGACCTGCTCAGCCCTTGAATCCCGCGCTCACCCTGACCACATCTATGCCGGGAGACCCAAAGAACGCGGATGCCCAGCCGGCGCGCGCGAGCACCTCGCCGTCCGGGCCGCCCCGCATGATCACGGTCTGAGCGCTGGCGAGGCCGATCGCGCCGCCGACCATCGCCAAGATCGCGACGAGGACAAGATCGTTGCCGGCGGTCGGGACACCGCGCAGGTAGTTGGCGACGGCAATCCCAACGATCAACAGCGGGCGAATCAGGGTCTTGGTGGTAAGCGTCCGCTCCCTGATCTGGAGCAGGACCAGGAGGACTAGGACTGAGTCAATGAGGTAATCGGCAGTTGTCATGACCTGCTCCCTTCGTTCAGGTGTACGGCGTGCGCCGCGATTGCGAGCTTGCTGTGAAGAGCGACCTTGCGATCCGCCATCCGGACGCTGTCGG
>DATBZP010000153.1:0-13131 GCA_036513135.1 Candidatus Dormiibacterota bacterium
GACTTTGGAGCTTCTCTACAAGCACGCGAGCGCTGTCATCGTGCCGAGCCTTTACGAGGGATTCGGACTTCCTGTGCTCGAAGCCATGGCCCGCGGCAAGGTGGTGGTGGCCGCCAAGGCCTCCTCCCTACCTGAGGTCGGGGGTGACGCGGCGCTCTACTATCACGACGCGGCGGATCCAGAGCAGCTGGCCAAGGTGCTGGAGGTCGCGCTTGGCGACGACAAGCTGCGCAACACGCTCGCCCGCTCTGCGCGCGCCCGAGCTCGTATGTACACCTGGGAGCGGTGCGCAGCAGGCGTAGCCGACGTCATAAGGGAGTTGATCGCTTAGCAATCGCGTGGTCGATCGCCTGCCAGGTCAGGCGCGCAGCTCGTGCCCAGCTGAACTGAGCCGCGCGCAGGATGCCGCGCCTTCTCAGGTCCCGTGCCAAGTCGGTATCGCCAACCACTCTTTCGAGCGCCTTCCGCCACTCCTCCGGTTGATCGGCCGGCACGACGAGGCCGGCATCGTCGACCACCTCCGGAAGGCTCGAACGATCCGAAACCACCACTGGCGTGCCGCAGGCCATGGCCTCCAGCGGCGGCAGGCCGAAGCCCTCATACCACGCCGGATGCGCGAGGACGCGGGCCATGTTGTACACGGACGGAAGGTCTGCCGGATCAAGCGCGTCGAGGTGATGCAAACGAGAGCCCATGCGATTCATCCGTTCACGGATCGGCTCGTAGAGCCATCCCCAGGCGCCGACCACGACCAGGTCCGGACGGTCGCGCATCGTGGCCCAGGCCTCCAGCAAGGTTTCGAGGTTCTTGCGCGGCTCGATGGTTCCGACGAAGAGGATGAACCGTTCGGGCAGCTTGAGCCGTGCGCGCGCCGCCGCCAGATCCTCCGCGCTCATGGGCGCAAAGCTCGCGGCGACGCCGTGGGGTACGACCTCGATCCGTGACCGTGGGATGCCGAAGATGTCGACGACGTCCTTCGCGGTGTTCTCCGAGACGGCGATCACGACGTCCGCACGCAACACCGAGCGCGGCACAACGAAACGCGTGCTGAGCGGCTGGCGCCCCGGAAACCATCCCGCGTTGCGGTAGATGGCGAGGTCGTGGACGGTGATCACGGATGGACAGCCAACATCGCCCAGGGGCAGAACGCCTGCTGGGCCGAAGTATGCGTCGGGCTTCAGCTGTCTGATACGCGCGGGCCACTGCAGGTGGCGGCCGACGAGCCGCGCGCGTGGAATCGGACGGTAGCTGCTGTTGGGGACGTGAACGAAAGCGCCTGGCGGACCGAAGACGGTGAGGCGGCAGTCGGGCCGGTCGACGGACATGGCGTGCAGGATCTGCGTCGTGTAGACGCCGACACCAGCGCGCGGGCGCTCGAGCCCGGCACCATCCACCACTATTTGTAACCCGATCAAGTGCTTCTCACTCGGATCATGCCTGGTAGACCCCCCCACCCGGCGCTGCGCGCCGACCTCCCCTGCGAGCGGGGAGGTGGATTACCGGAGGCCTGGTGGACCCCCTCATCCGGCGCTTTGCGCCGACTTCCCCGGCAAGCGGGGAAGTGACCATCTGAATCCCTGCGAGCGGGGAGGTGGATTACCGGAGGTACGACTGATTCCGTTTCAGGACCTCGAAGTGCTCCAGCGCCAGTCCCGTGCCTCTGACCACCGACGTCTGCGGGTCGTCCGCAACCAAAGCAGGGATCCCTGTATGCATTGCAAGGTAGCGGTCGAGCCCTCGGAGCTGAGCCCCTCCTCCCGACAGCACGATGCCGCGGTCGAAGATGTCAGCGGCGAGTTCCGGCGGCGTTTCCTCGAGCACGTCACGCACGGCGCCGACAATGAGGCGCAGTGGCTCCTGGATCGCCTCGGTCACCTCGTTAGATGTGATCTGTACGTTCTTGGGCAGGCCGGAAACCAGGTCGCGCCCGCGCACCTCCGTGAGGAGCGGTTCCTTCATCAGCACCGCCGAGCCGACGGCGATCTTCACCTCTTCGGCCGTTCGCTCGCCGATCAACAGGCTGTGCTTGCGCTTCATGTAAGTCGTGATCGCATCGTCGATTCGGTTCCCGCCCACGCGGATCGAGTGCGCCACGACCATGCCTGAGAGCGAGATCACCGCGATCTCGGTGGTGCCGCCACCTACATCGCAGATCGCGTTGCCCCTCGGCTCGGAGATGGGCAGGCCCGCTCCGATCGCTGCGGCGAGCGGCTCGTCGATCAACCACGCCTGTCGGGCGCCGGCCGAGATCGCCGCCTCGGTGACCGCTCGACGCTCGACGGAGGTGACCCCTGACGGTACGCAGATCATGATCTCGGGTTTGAATATCCGCTGGCGGCCCTGGACCCTGCCGATGAAGTGGTGCAGCATGCCTTCGGTCACGACGAAGTCGGCGATCACGCCGTCGCGCATCGGCCGGACGATCTGGATGGTGTCGGGCGCGCGGCCGACCATCTCGAAGGCGTCCTTGCCTACGGCCAGGATGCGCGTGCCGTCACGATTCACGGCTACCAGCGAGGGTTCGTTGATCACGATTCCCTCACCCTTGACGTAGATCAGGACGGTCGACGTCCCCAGGTCGATTCCGATCTTCTTAGATAACAGGCTCAAGCCCCTCTCCCTAACCCTCTCCCTGACCGGGAGAGGGGATATCCCTACTCGTAGGTGTGACCGTGCGGGCCCGACTCCTGGTCGACGGTGACCGACTCGATGCGCGCGCCAACCGAAGCGAGCTTGCCCGCCATGTCCTCGTAGCCCCGCTCGACATGCCAAGAGTTGCGAAGCAAGCTATCGCCTTCTGCGCACATCGCCGCGATCACGAGCGCGGCTCCGGAACGGATGTCCGGGATCGCCACATCGGTGCCCCGCAGCCTGCATGGGCCATGGACCACGGCATGGAGCCGTCCCTCCACGGTGATCCCGGCGCCCATCTTGGCGAGCTGCGCGACGTGCTGGAAGCGATTCTCGTGCACGTACTCGGAGATGACGGTCTTGCCGTCGGCCTGCGTCATCAGCGCCATGTACTGTGCCTGCAGGTCGGTCGGGAAGCCGGGGAACGTCCAGGTCGACATGTCGTTGGGCCTCAATCGTGTCCGCGGCTGGCGTCCAACCCGAAACCAACCGTCCCCCACCTCGACATGCGCTCCTGCTTGCTCGAGCTTGAGCAGAACCATGTTCAGGTCCTCCGGCCGGCTGCAGTCGAGCCGAAGCTCGCCGCCCACCGCGGCAACCGCCAGGGCGTAAGTGCCCGCCTCCAGGTAGTCCGCGATGACTGTGTGCTCCGCGCCCCCTAATTCCCCCACTCCGTCGACCACTAGCCGCTCGGTCCCGATGCCCTCGATGCGCGCTCCCATCTTGGCGAGCAGCCGGCAGAGATCCTGGACGTGAGGTTCGCGCGCGGCGTTGAAGATCTCGGTCCGGCCCTGGGCGAGCACGGCCGCCAGCAGGATGTTCTCGGTGCCTGTGACGGTGGGCAGGTCGAAGACGATCCGCTCGCCCCGCAATCGCTCCGCCTCGGCGACGATCTCGGTCTCGGTCTCGGTGATGCGAGCGCCCATCTGACGCAAGCCGCGGAGGTGCTGCTCGACGCGCCGCGCACCGATGTCGTCACCGCCCGGTCGCGGCAGTCGCGCGTGTCCGAACCTCCCGAGTAAAGCGCCCAGCAGCACAATGGTCGCCCGCATGCGCCGGCCGTGTTCGGCCGGCACATCGCTGCTCTTCGCGTCGGCCATGCGCAGCATCACCGTGCCCTCTCCCTCGGCCGTGCCGCCAAGGCCGACCAGGATCTCGGCCATCACGGAGGTGTCAGTCACCTTCGGGACGTTTCTCAAAGTGAGCGTCTCGCTGGTCAGCAGGGCCGCGGCCATCTCGGGCAAAGCCGCGTTCTTCGAACCACTTATGCAGATGTTGCCGGCCAGCTGCGCTCCGCCCGTGATGCGCAGCGCGTGCTGCTGCTCGCTCCGCATTGGCTGTAGTTAGGCTCGGCGCATGCGAGCCAGGCGCAAGCGGGCTTCCGCCATCGCCAGCGCCTGCTGGAATTCAACCTCTTCGGCGGTCGTCAGCGTGCCGGCGAGCCTTTCCTGCGCGCGGCGGCGCGCCTCCTCGGCCCGTTCGACCGAGATCTCGTCAACGTGCTCCGCGACGTCGGCCAGCACGGTGACACGGTCAGGCAGCACCTCGAGGAACCCCCCACCGACGAACAGGAGCTGCTCGGTTCCTCCAAGCACCTCCTGGATTCTCAACGCCCCCGGCTTGAGGATGGTCATGAGCGGCGCGTGCCGTGCGAGGACGCCGAGCTCCCCGTCGGCGCCGTTGGCGATGATGAACTCGACGTCGCCCTCGAAAAGGCTTCGCTCGACGCTCACCACCCGCAGCGGGAACTTCAATTCGATCCGGCCTTCTTCTTCATCTCTTCGCCTTGCTCTCGCGCTTCGTCGATGGTGCCGACCATATAGAACGCCTGCTCTGGCAGGTCGTCGTGCTTCCCTTCGAGGATCTCCTTGAACCCGCGGACGGTCTCTGCGATCGGAACCGACTTGCCCTCGCGTCCGGTGAAGCGCTGGGCGACGTTGAACGGCTGTGAGAGAAAGCGCTGGATCTTCCGAGCCCGTGAAACGGCCTGCCTGTCATCTTCCGACAGCTCCTCCATCCCGAGAATGGCGATGATGTCCTGCAGGTCTTTGTAACGCTGCATCGTCTTCTTGACGCCCTGTGCGGCGTCGTAGTGCTCCTGACCGACGATCGAAGGCTCGACGAAGCGGCTCGAAGAACCGAGGGGATCGATCGCGGGATAGATGCCGATCTCAACCAGCGCCCGCTCGAGCCGCACGGTGGCGCCGAGGTGGGCGAACACGGTCTGAATCGCGGGATCGGTGTAGTCGTCGGCCGGCACGTAGACGGCCTGGACGGAGGTTATCGAGCCCTTGCTGGTCGACGTGATGCGCTCTTGCAGCTCACCCATCTCGGTCGCGAGGGTGGGTTGGTAGCCGACCGCCGACGGCATGCGGCCGAGCAGCGCGGACACCTCCGAACCCGCCAGCAGGTAGCGAAATATGTTGTCGATGAAGAGCAGCGTGTCCGCGCCTTCCGCATCGCGAAAGTACTCCGCCATGGTCAACCCGGTCAGGCCAACTCTCGCGCGGGCACCTGGCGGCTCGTTCATTTGCCCGAACACGAGCGCCGTCTGCGGAAGCACGCCGGCGTCCTGCATCTCGTGATACATGTCGTTGCCCTCGCGGGTCCGCTCACCTACGCCCGCGAACACCGAGCGCCCCTTGTGCTGGTAGGCGATGTTTCGGATCAGCTCTTGCACGATCACGGTCTTGCCGGTGCCGGCGCCACCGAACAACCCGATCTTCGAACCCTTGGCGAAAGTGCAGATCAGATCGACGACCTTGATCCCGGTCTCGAGGATCTCCACCTTGGCCTGTTGCTCGGACACGGGCGGTGCCGGGCGGTGGATGGGCCACCGCGTGACCCCTTCTGGCGCGGGCTCGTCGTCGATCGGCGTGCCGACCACGTTGAACATGCGGCCCAGCGTCTCGACCCCGACGGGGACGGAGATCGGGCCGCCGGTCGCCCTGGCGGGGTCGCCGCGACGGAAGCCGTCGGTCGCGTCCATCGCAATCGTTCGGACCACGTTGTCGCCGATCGCGCCCTCTACCTCCAGGACTACCACTCGGCCGTCTTTAGTCGTGACCTCGAGCGCTTCGAACAGCTCCGGCTGCTCGCCCGGCGGAAATTCCACGTCGACCACTGCGCCGATGACCTGGCTAACGCGGCCGTCCTTGGTCTTCTTGTCTGCTTTCGGCGCCTGTTTTGTCTTTGCCATTTTGGTTTTCTCCCTCAGCTCGACGCCCGCATCGCTTCGGCGCCGCTAACAATCTCCATCAGCTCGGTGGTGATGCCTGCCTGGCGCACCTTGTTCGCGTACAGCGTGAGCGCGTCGATCAGGTCGCCGGCGGCGTTGGTCGCGTTCTGCATCGCGATCATCTTGGCCGAGTACTCGCTCGCTTTGTTCTCCAGCACTGCCTGGAAGACCTGGGTCTCGACGTAGCGAGGCAGCAGTCCGTCGAGCACCGACTCTGGGTCCGGCTCGTAGATGTAGTCGGCCCTCGGGCCGGCGCCTTGTTCGCGTTGGGGTATCTCAGCCGGGATCAGAACACGAACCGTCGGCTCCTGCTTCATCGTCGAGACCCATTTCGAGTAGCAGAGGAGGACTGCGTCGGTGGTGCCCTTCGTGTACTCCTCCAGGGCGACGGTGATCGCAGGGAGGATCTCGGCCAGGGTTGGCCGGTCAGATACGCCGCTCACCTCGGCGATCACCTCGCGCCGGTAGCGGAGCAGGAAGTCGCGACCCTTTCGTCCCACCGTGACGTAGCGCTGTCCCTCAGTGTGGTGCTCAGTCATGTAGCGCGTGGCCGCGCGGATGTTGTTGACGTTGATCGCGCCGCACAGGCCCTTGTCGGTCGTCAGCAGGATCATCACGGCACGCTTGCCCTCGCGGCGGACCAGGAACGGGTGCTTGTATTCGGTGGCACGCTCGCCGACCGTCTGCAGCACCTCGACCATCTTCTCTGCGTAGGGCCGCGTCGCCTGCACCGCAGCCTGCGCACGACGCAGCCGGGTCGCGGCGACGACCTGCATCGCCTTGGTGATCTTCTGCGTGTTCCTGATCGAGTCGATGCGCCGGACGATGTCGCGAAATGCGGGCACTTACTTCGCCTTTGGCTTTCTGGGTGCCGGCTTGGGTTTGGGTTCGGTGCTGTCGGGCTCGGCCTTCGGGGCCGCTTTCGTTGGCGGATCGGCGAGCGCGGCTCGAATCTCGGCGAGCTGAGACGGTCGGTCCGCGGGCGGCTCGGCTTTCGTGGGCGGCTGAGCCTCGTCCACCTTTGGGGGCGCTTGCGCCTTAGGTTCGGCCTGAACAGCGGGCGCTTGCGCCTTCGGTTCCGCCTGAACAGCGGGCGCTTGCGCCTTCAGTTCGGCCTTCTTTCCATCCCCGTCCGAGGCGGAGGGCTTCGGTGGGGGTGCGGTGGTGCCGGCACCCGGGTCGGGCACATCGGTGGAACCCTCGACGCCGAACTGGTGGTTGAACGTCGAGATGGCGGCTTTCAGGCGCTCGAACATGCCGTCGTCCAGAGCCTTCTTCTTTTCGATCTCCGCGAGCACGTCCGGACGCTCGCTCTTGAGAAACCGGATAAAACCCGCCTCCCACTCTCGGACCCTGGCCACGGGAACCTTGTCGAGGTGCCCCTGGGTGCCGGCGTAGATCACCGCCACCTGCTCGGCGAGCGCGACGGGTAGGTACTTGTCCTGCTTCAGCAGCTCCGTCAGCCGAGCGCCGCGCTCCAGCTGGTTTCGTGTCGCGGTGTCGAGGTCGGACGCGAACTGGGCGAACGCCGCCAGCTCTCGGTACTGGGCGAGGTCGAGGCGGAGCTGCCCGGCGACCTGCCGCATTGCCTTGGTCTGCGCGTCGCCGCCGACGCGCGAAACGCTGATTCCGACGTTGAGCGCCGGCCGCTGTCCGGCGTTGAACAGGTCCGCCTGCAGATAGATCTGGCCGTCGGTGATGGAGATCACGTTCGTCGGGATGAAGGCCGACACGTCGTTGGCCTGCGTCTCGATCACCGGCAGCGCGGTCAGCGAACCCCCGCCGTTGGCCTCGCTCATCTTGGCGGCACGCTCGAGCAGCCGCGAGTGCAGGTAGAAGACGTCGCCCGGGTACGCCTCACGGCCCGGCGGGCGGCGCAGGTTGAGCGACAGCTCGCGGTATGCCCACGCCTGCTTCGTCAGGTCGTCGTAGCAGCACAGCGCCTCTTTGCCCTGCTCCATGAAGTACTCGCCCATCGCGCAGCCCGCATAGGGTGCGATGAAGTTGAGCGACGCGGCATCGGACGCGGTGGCGGCGACGATGATCGTGTAGTCCATCGCGCCGTTTTCCTCGAGAGTCGCCGCGACGCGGGCAATCGACGCCGCGTTCTGGCCGATGGCGACGTAGATGCAGATGAGGTCCTTGCCCTTCTGGTTGATGATCGTGTCCAGGAGGACTGTGGTCTTGCCGGTGAACCGGTCGCCGATGATCAGCTCGCGCTGGCCGCGGCCGATGGGGATCATGGCGTCGATGGCCTTGATGCCAGTCTGAACCGGGCTGTCCACTCGCTTGCGTGTGATCACGCCCGGGGCGATCTTCTCCACCGGAAGTGTCTTGGTGGTCTTGAGCGGGCCCTTTCCGTCGATCGGTATTCCCAGCGGATTGACCACGCGACCGATGAGCTCTTCGCCGACGGGCACTTCCAGCAACCGTCCCGTGGTGCGCACCTCGTCGCCCTCGTGTAGATGCCCGTAGTCGCCCAGGATGACGGCGCGGACCTGGTCCTCTTCCAGGTTCAGCGCCAGGCCGTAAGTCTCGTGAGGAAACTCCAGAAGCTCACCGGCCATCGCGTTTTGCAGGCCGTAGATCTGCGCAATTCCGTCACTGGTCGCGACGATGCGCCCGACGTCTGTCGAGACCAGGCTGGCGTCGAAATCCTTGAGCCGCTCCCTGATGACTTCGGAGATCTCTTTGGTGCTGATTCCCACTTTCTTCGCTAACTCCTATGAGGCCGCGAGGCGGCGGCGCAATTGCTGCAATCGGGTGGCGACGCTGGCGTCGACCAGGCGGTCGCCGTACTGGAGCTTGAGGCCGCCCAGGATTCGGGGATCGACCACGACATGCAGGCTGATCTCCTTGCCGAGATGCTTTGACAGCTCGTCTGCGACGCGATCGCGATCCTTCGGCGTGAGCTCGACCGCCGTCGTGACGGTGGCACGGACGCGGCCTGCAGCCTCATCGACGAGCCGCTGGAACTCAAGCTCGATCGCGCCCACGTCGCGAACGCGATCCGACTCGATGAGCAGCTTCGCGAGGTTGGTCGCCTCGTCGTCGAACACATGCGGCGAGGCGGAGACGAGCGCCATCCGCCGCTCGGTCGCGATCGTCGGGTTGGTCAGCACGGCCGCAACTTCGGGATCCGACAGCAGTTCGCGGACCCTGGCCAAGCGAAGGCCCCATTCCGGGACCTGGCCCTCCTGCTCGGCCAGCTCGAAGACCGCTTTTGCGTAGCGCCTAGCTGCGGCTGTTGCCACTCGCAACCTCACGTATAGCCCTGTCGATCAGCTGCCTGTGCTTGTCATCGTCGAGCGTCTCGCCGATAACCTTCTCCGTCGCCGCCACGACCAGGTTCGCCACCTCGCTCCGCACCGACTGAATCGCGCGCTCCCGCTCGGCCTCGATCTCTTTGCGTGCGGCCTCGACAGTCCGCTTCGACTCGTCTTCAGCCTTCTGCTTGAGCTCCTGGCGCAGCTGCTCACCCGACTTGGTTGCGGCGTCGATCACGCCCTGGGCGGTCTTGCGCGCGTCGGTCAGCTTCGCCTCGGCTTCGTTCAACCGAGCCTCGGCCGCGGCGCGCGCCTGCTCTGCCTCCTTCAGCTGTTCGGCGATCGCGCGCTGGCGGGCCTCAGCCACCTTGACGACCTCGGGGTACACGTAGCGGGCAAGGATGGCCAACATGATCAAGAACGTGACCAGCTCGACGACTACGGTCCCGTTGATCTCGATGACGCCCGCGACGCCGGCCAGAAACATGACTACTTGGCCGCCGGGACGTAGCCGAGGAACACGAAGCCGAAGGCGAGGTTGATGAAGTACATCGCCTCGACCAGTCCGACGATCGTGAAGAGCCACGGGATCATCCTTCCCTGTGCCTCAGGTTGGCGCGCGACGCCGCTGATGAAGGCATTGCCCGCAAGGCCGTCACCGAAGGCTGCGCCGATGGCGCCCAACCCTATGGCGAGACCGAACGCGACCAAAGCGCCGGCGAGAATAAGTCCGTGATCTGTCATGTATCCCTCCTAATGATGTTGGTGTTCTAGGCCTTCTCGGGCCTGGCCGAAGTAGATGACCGTGAGCAACATGAAGATGAAAGCCTGGACGAAGCCGATGAACAGGACGTCGAACGCCTTCCACACGCTGAGCAGGATCGCGCCGATCACCGTGCCGCCGGCCGTACCCACGACCGGCAGAGCCACCGATCCAAACCCCGCGATGAGGCCAATCATCACGGCCCCGGCGAAGATGTTGCCGAAGAGCCGCAACGAGAGCGTGACCGGCTTCACCAACTCCTCCAGGACATTGAAGGGCATGAAAGCGATGCGCGCGACCAGCGGCAGCTCGAACGGCTTGGTGAAGCGCCGGAAGTAACCCTTCCAGCCGAGCACGCGGACGCTGTACCACTGGACGACGCCGATCACGATCAGCGCCATCGCGAGGGTCTGGTTGAGATCAGCGTTAGCCCCATGAAGGATCGGGAATAGCGCCAGCGGGAAGACTTCGAGCCAGTTCGCGATGAGGATGAAAAGGAAGAGCGTCATCGCCAGGGGGATGACGAAAAGCGCATCCACCGAAACGTTTTCACGGATGAGCGCGCGCAGCTGGTCGTAACCCCACTCAAAGATCGCCTGCACTCGGCTCGGTTCTCTCTCACGCAGCCGGGAGCGGATCCAGAATGCAATCGCGATCGTTGCGATCACTGCGATCACGCTCGAGACCACGCTGTCGTAGTTGAACCTGCACAGAGGTCCACAGCCGAGATCGATCGTTGGATGGGTGCCGACCGCGGCATCGGCGTAGATCACGCGCGCAGACCCTGGCGAACGCCTGCCGCGACCATGACCAGCTGCGCAAGGCCTATCCCAAGGGGCACAGTCCACGCCGCGCTTCGGAGCATGAGCGCCGCGACCAGCACGATCGAGCTGAACATCACCAGGCGCAGCAGGCTGCCGGCGACCATCGGGGTGCCGCGGCCGAGCAGCGCCTGTATGAGATAGCCGTTGAGCGACCCGAGCAATAGACCTGCCCCGATGCCCATCCCCAGCCCGAGGTGACCGGTCAGCGCTGCGCCAGCGGCGACTGCCGCCGCTAAAAGAGCGCACGCCGTCACCGTCACCTTCAGCACGCCGCCGGACCTCATTTCGAGAGCTCCCTTACCTTCATCCAGATGCCGACGGCGCCCGCCGCAAGGCCCACGAACAGACCTACGAGGACAAAAACAGGCGCCGTATTGAGCGCCCTGTCGAGCGCTACGCCCCCGAGCAGCGGTAGCAGGACCGCGGCCGCCAGATAGATCCCGATCCCGGCCATGTCAGCCCCCGTGGGGCCTGCACTCGGAGTGGGCGCCATGCCCCTTCGAATTCTATCGGGAACCCGGATCGGCAAGCAGGCGGCGCAGGAAGGGCGCGGGGATTCGCCAGCCCGCGTGCTGCAGCAGGTCTGCGGCCACGGTCGATGTCAGAGCGACGGTCGCGACCACCACCACGGCCAAAACGCGGCCGTGGCCCAAGAGCGTGAGCCCGAGAGCGCCGAGCAAGGCGCTGGCCGCATAGAAGACGTAGCAGGTCTGGCGCTGGTCGAGACCAAACGCCTGCAAGCGGTGGTGCAGGTGGAGCATGTCGGCGCGAGCGACCGACGCCTTGTGTCTTCGCCGCCTGAGAATCGCCCACGCCGTGTCGGCGATCGGGACGGCGAGGGCGATCACGGGAACAGCGAGTGCGAAAGCGACGGCGACCTTGGCCACGCCGAGGATGGAGATCATGCCGAGGGCGACGCCCAGGAAATGCGCGCCCGAATCGCCCATGAAGATCCGCGCGGGATGGAAGTTGAAGAGCAGAAACCCCGCACAGGTGCCGGCAAGCGCCCCGCTGAGCCGCACCACCTCGATGTCCTTGAGCTCCCCTGCGGCGAGCATCAGGACCAGCGCGACGATGAGGATTACGCCCGAAGCCAGGCCGTCGACGCCGTCCAGGAAGTTGACCGTGTTCTGCATGCCGAGCAACCAGAACATGGAGACCGGCGTGACCAGCAGGCCAAGCTCGAACAGGTGATGGCCGGGCAGGCTGACGAACTTGATTGCGATGCCGAACACGACCACCGCCAGGAGGGAAAGAAGAACCTGGACGCCCAGCTTGATCAATGGGCTCATCGATCGCCGGTCGTCGATGATGAGAAGGCCCGCGGCCAGACCTGACACCACCAGCAGGCCTGGGGTGGACGTGTACCGGGGCAGGAAGATCAGCACCGCCGCCGCAAACCCGATGTACATGGCGAGGCCGCCCAGCAGCGGGGTTGGGTTGGCGTGCGCGTGGCGTCCGCCGGGCTCGGCGATGAGCCCGGTGTGGTGCGACAGGCGAATCGCGAGAGGCACCATCAGCGCGCAGACGGCGAAAGCGACCAGCAGCGGCCACAGGCCGGGAAGCAGGTGATCGCGCAGGCTGATCAGCGCGCCGCCCCCGAAGAAGTCAGTCAACAGCCGGCTCAGTCGAACGAGTAAGGGATCGGGAACTTCCGGCAGAGCTCGAGCGCGCGTTCGTGCACCGAATCGAGCGTCGCCCGATCGTCGATGCGCTCGACCAGGTCGGCGATGCAGTCGGCGATCACCACCATCTCGGGCTCTCGCATGCCGCGTGTCGTGACGAGGGGCGTGCCGACCCGGACCCCGCTCGGGTTGAACTTGGAGGCCTCGTCGAAGGGGATCGAGTTGCGGTTGAGCGTGATGCCAACCGTGTCGGCCACGTCCTGGACCTGTTTTCCCGTCCGCTTCTGCGCCCGTAGGTCGATGAGCATCAGGTGGTTGTCCGTCCCGCCGCTGACCAGGCGCAGACCGCGTTCCATCAGCCGGCTGGCCATCGCCTTGGCGTTGACGACTACCTGCTTCGCATAGACCTTGAATTCGGGCTTGAGGGCCTCTCCGAAGCAGACCGCCTTGGCCGCGATCGCGTGCATGAGCGGCCCACCCTGAATGCCGGGGAAGACAGCCGAGTCGATGGCTTTCTGGTATTCGTTGCGACACAGGATGATGGCGCCCCAAGCCCCGCGGAGCGTCTTTTGAGTCGTGGTGGTGGTGATGTCCGCGTATGGGATCGGAGAAGGGTACTGGCCGCCGGCGACAAGCCCCGCGACATGTGCCATGTCGACGAAGAACGTCGCCCCGACCGCGTCAGCGATCTGGCGCATGCGCGCCCAGTCGACGATCCGCGAGTAGGCGGAGAATCCGCCAAGGATCATCTTCGGCCGCACCTGCTCGGCGAGCTTCGCCATCG